>NZ_JBDPLT010000002.1:0-380191 GCF_039871775.1 Plantactinospora sp. B5E13 | reverse complement strand
GGCTTGATCCCGTCGCGGGCACCCCGGCCCCCACCCCTTCCCCCAGCAGCGAGCGGGAAGTTCGGCGGGACCGGGGTGGTTGTCGATAGCGGCAGGCCAGAGCTACCGTACTGAACATGTCTGGACAGGTCATCCGACTGAAGCACCAGCGGATCGCCGACGAGTTGGCCCGGGACATCCGGGGCGGCCGGCTACCGAACGGGGCCCAACTGCCCGGCGAGCACGCGCTCGCCGCGCGCTTCGAGGTGAGCCGGAACACCGTCCGGCAGGCCCTCACCGAACTCGGCCGACGCGGGCTGATCTCCACCCATTCCGGTAAGGGGTCGTTCGTCACCTTTGACGGCCGACCGCTGGACGACCGGCTCGGCTGGGCCCGGGCGCTGGCCGAGCAGGGCGTGCCGACCACCGTACGGGTGCTCCGCCTGGCCCTGGTCCACGAGCCCGAACTGGCCGACCGGTTCGACCTGCCGACCACCGAGTACGTCGCGGTCGACCGACTCCGGTCCCTGACCGGCGGCGCCTCGATCTCGATCGAACGGAGCCGGATCCCGGCCGTCGGCCCGCTACGTGAACTGCCCGAACGCGGCCTCTCCGGATCGCTGTACGCGGCCCTGCGCGGCGCCGGGCTGGTCCCGTCCTGGGGTGAGGAGTGGGTCGGGCTGGCCCCGGCCACCGACACCGACGCCGAACTGCTCGGCTGCGCCCCCGGCAAACCACACCTGCACACCCGCCGGCTCAGTCGCACCGCCGACGGGGACTTTGTCGAACACGTGGAGAGCCTGCTCGACCCCGAGCGGTTCCAGCTGCACCTGCGCTTCGGGAGGTGGCCGGAATGAGCGGCACCACACCGGAGGTGGGCACGGTGTCGGTCGAGGCGCGGGCGGTCGGGGCGCTGACCGGGCTCGCCATCGGCGACGCGCTCGGCATGCCGACCCAGTCCCTGCCCCGACAACTGATCCGGCAGCGGTACGGCCGGCTCACCGGCTTCGAGCCCGCCCCGGACGACCAGCCGATCGCGGCCGGCATGCCGGCCGGCTCGGTCACCGACGACACCGAACAGGCGGTACTGCTGGCCCGGCTGCTGCTCGCCGGCGACGGCCGGATCGACGGGCACCGACTGGCCCGGGACCTGCTCGCCTGGGAGGACGACATGCGGCGCCGGGGGTCGCTGGACCTGCTCGGCCCGTCGACCCGGGCCGCCGTCGCCGCCGTCGCCGCCGGGCGTCCGATCGAGGAGGCCGGCAGGTTCGGCACCACGAACGGCGCCGCCATGCGGATCACGCCGGTCGGCGTCGCCGTACCCGTGGACGACCTGGACCGGCTGGTGGAGCGGGTGGTGGCGGCGAGCTGGGTCACCCACAACACCGGGGTCGCGCTGGCCGGGGCCGCCGCGGTCGCGGCGGCGGTCAGCGCCGGCCTGGCCGGGGCCGATCCGGCGACGGCGACCGCGACCGGGGTCCGCGCGGCCCGGCTCGCCGCCACCCACGGCCACTGGGTGGCCGCCGCCGACGTCGCGGACCGGATCGAGTGGGCCACCCGGCTGGTCGCCGGCCAGCCGCCGGAGATTGCCGCCGAAATGATCTACCGCCTGGTGGGGACGAGTGTGGCGACCCAGGAGTCGGTCCCGGCCGCGTTCGCGGTGCTCGCCGTCCACCCCGACGACCCGTGGCGGGCCGCGTTGCTCGCCGCCTCCCTCGGCGGCGACTGCGACACCATCGCCGCCATCGTCGGAGCCGTCGCCGGCGCCGTCCACGGCGTCGACGCCTTCCCCGACACCGCACTGAAGACCGTCAACACGGTGAACCACCTTCCGCTGTCCGATCTGGCGACCGACCTGCTGGCCCTGCGCCGGCGGCAGCCCTGACAGCGGGCGAACAGGGAAAGGCAGGACAACGATGTCCGCTACGGAACTGGCCGGCACCGCGCCGGTCGACAGCAACCGGGTCGGCGCCATCGAGACCCGGGGCATCGAGCCGGTGCCACCGGGCGAGCGCACCGGCGGGCCGGGTCAGCTCTTCTGGGTGTGGTTCGCGGCCAACATCTCGATCCTGGGACTCCCGCTCGGCGCCACCCTGGTCGCGCTGCGCGGCATGAACATCTGGCAGGCGCTGGTCGTCGCCGCGATCGGCTCGTTCGGGTCGTTCGCCCTGGTCGGGCTGATCAGCGTGGCCGGCAAGTGGGGCGGCGCGCCGAGCATGACCCTGTCCCGGGCGGTTTTCGGGCCACGCGGGAACCACGGGCCGACCCTGGTCTCCTGGCTGTCCCGGGTCGGCTGGGAGACGGTCAACACCACCACCGCCGCGTACGCGCTGCTGGCGCTGCTCAGCATCGTCTTCGGGTTGACGGCGAACCCGGTACTGACCGTGATCAGCCTGCTGGTTTTTGTGGTGCTGACCCTGGTGGTCTCCGGACTCGGGCACGCCACCCTGGTGCAGGTCCAGAAGTGGGCCACGTACGTCTTCGGCGCGCTGAACGTCCTCGTCGGGGCGTTCCTGGTCAGCCGGGTCGACTGGGACGCGGTGACGCACGCACCGGCCGCCCCGCTCAGCGTGGTGATCGCCGGCATCGGCGTGATCGCCGCCGGTACCGGGATCGGCTGGGCGAACGCGGGCGCGGACATGGCCCGCTACCAGCACCGACACGTCCCGGGTGGGCGGATCGTGGCGGCCGCCTCGGTCGGTGCCGGGGTGCCGCTGTTCCTGCTGATCGGGCTCGGCGGCCTGCTCTCCGCCGGCGACGGCAGCCTGGCCTCGGCCAGTGACCCGGTCTCGGCGATCCAGGTGATGCTGCCGTCCTGGATGGCGGTGCCGTACCTGCTCGCCGCCTTCGGCGGGCTGCTGCTCTCCAACAACCTCTCGGTCTACTCGGCCGGACTCACCATGATCACCCTCGGGGTGCGGGCCCGCCGGGTGGTCGCGGTCGGGCTGGACATCGTGCTCACCCTGGCCGGCGGCGTGTACTTCATGCTGGTCGCCGACGACTTCTACGGGCCGTTCATCACCTTCATCTCACTGCTCGCCGTGCCGATCACCGCCTGGGTCGCGGTCTTCCTTGTCGACATGCTGTTCCGTCGCACGTACGACCCGGACGGGCTGATGGACACCGGCCGGACCGGCGTCTACTGGGCGCACGGCGGGTTCCGCTGGTCGGCGGTGCTGCCCTGGCTGGCCGGCATCGTGGTCGGGCTGCTCTTCACCACCGCGTCCACCTCGGCGACCGACGTCTGGTTCGCCGGCCCGCTGGCCGACTCGTGGATGGGCAGCAACGGGCTCGGCTGGGTGGCCGCGTTCGTGGTGGCCGGCGGCCTGTACCTGCTGGCCGCCGCGTTCGGCAACCGCCGCGGGACGCCGGTCGCGGCGCCTCGGCCGGACGACCAGCTGACCGGGGTACGGCCGTGACCGGGCAGGCCGGGCCGGGGCGGGCTCCCCGGCTGGTGCACACCGGGAACACCATCGTCGACGTGGTGATGTACCTGCCCCGACTGCCGGAGTCCGGTGGCGACGTACTCGCCTCGGCGAGCCAGGTCACCGTCGGGGGCGGGCTCAACGTGATGGTCGCGGCGACCCGTCAGGGCCTGCCGGTGGCGTACGCCGGGATGCACGGCACCGGCCCGTTCGGTGACCTGGTCCGGCGGCGGCTCGCCGAGGAGGGGATCGAACTCGTCCAGCCCCGGCTGCCGGACCGGGACACCGGGTTCAGCGTGGTGATGGTGGAACCGGGCGGGGAGCGTACCTTCGCCACCGGCGCCGGGGCCGAGGCCGGCCTCGGCGCGGCGGACCTGGCCCGGATCGCCCCGGAGCCCGGTGACCTGGTGTACGTCACCGGCTACAGCCTCGCCTATCCGGTGAACGGGCCGGCGCTGGCCGAGTGGTTGTCCACACTCGACCCGGGCGTGACCGTGCTGGTCGACCCGGGCCCGCTGGTCGCGGAGATCCCGCGACCGGTGCTGGAGCCGGTGTTGGCCCGGACCGACTGGTGGAGCTGCAACGAGCGGGAGGCGCGGCTGCTCACCGGGCTCGCCGAACCGCTGGCCGCCGCGACCGCGCTGGCCGAGCGGACCGGCCGGGCCGGGGTGCTGGTCCGGACCGGGCCGGAGGGTGCGGTGCTGGCGGCCCGGCACCGGGTGCCGGTGGTGGCGCCCAGCTTCCCGGTGACCGTGCTGGACACCAACGGTGCCGGGGACGCGCATGTCGGGGCGTTCGCCGCCGCGTTGGCCGGCGGCCTCGACCCGGTGGACGCGGTACGCCGGGCGAACGCCGCCGCCGCGCTCGCGGTGACCCGGCGCGGGCCGGCCACCGCCCCGACCGCCGAGGAGATCGACGAGCTGCTCGGCGCGGACGCCTGATCTCCCGCCACCACCACCATAACCGGGGTGGGGCGGAATCCGGTCGCCACGATCGACTAATCGGCAACCTGGCAAAATCAGGACGTTTTCCCTGGTCGGGCGGGCGCGGACGTGGCTAGCGTCCGTCCCCTGTCCGAGCAGGAGGGAACACCATGGGCGAGGAGATCGCACGGCACGTCGGCCCGGCCGGGCTCACCATCGCGTACGAGCGTTTCGGGGATCCGGCCGCGCCGCCGGTGCTGCTGGTCATGGGTGGCGGAGCCCAGATGATCAACTGGCCGGAGGGCTTCTGTGCCGAACTGGTCGACCGCGGACTGCACGTGATCCGGTTCGACAACCGCGACGTCGGCCGCTCCACACATCTCACCGACGCACCGGTACCGGACGTCGCCGCCGCGTTGGCCGGCGACCTCAGCTCGGTCTCGTACACGCTGTCCGAGATGGCCGCCGACGCGGTCGGGCTGCTCGACGTACTCGGACTGCCGGGCGCGCACGTCGTCGGCGCCTCGCTCGGCGGGATGGTGGCCCAGACGATCGCGATCGAACACCCGGACCGGATCCGTTCGCTGACCTCGATGTTCTCCACCACCGGCGACCCCACCGTCGGCCGGACCGACCACGCCGCGCTCGCCCCGCTCGGTCCACCGCCCGCCGACCGGCAGGGTTACGTCGACTGGCAGGTCCGGGCGATGCGTACGGTGGGATCGCCGGGCTTCCCGTTCGACGAGGCCGAGGTGGCCGACCGGGCAGGACGCGCGTACGACCGGGGCCACGACCCGCTCGGGATGCTGCGCCAGGCGGTCGCGGTGGTCGCCTCCGGTGACCGTACCGAGCGGCTACGGACGCTGCGGGTGCCGACGCTCGTCATCCACGGCACCGCCGACCGGATGATCGACATCAGCGGTGGGCGGGCCACCGCGGCGGCGATTCCCGGGGCAAAACTGGTGACCTTCGAGGGCATGGGCCACAGCCTGCCCCGGCAGCTCTGGGCCCCGATCGCCGACCAGATCGCCGAACTGGTCCACGGGCGGTGAGAACGGCGGACGCACCACGACGGTGAGGATCCGGCGCCGCCCACGTCCCACCGGCAGTCTTCGCAACCCGGCAATCTCCGCGTCAACGTTCGCTCAGTCTCCGTGACCTCGACGGTCACCTGCGGCCGGAACGATCACCCCGTTTCCGCGAGTCCCGAGCGAATGAGAGTCCGCTGTGCAGTCCCTGAGCCGTGCCCGACGCCACGCGCGGCGCTGCGCCTGGATGCTGGCGGCGATCGCCCTGCTCGGCGGAGTGTTTCCGGACGCCGCCTCGGCGCATCCCTTCGGCGATCCACAACAGATCGAGGTCTCCGGCGAGGGCGACCACGGCGTACGGATCCGCTGGCGGGTCGGCGGGAGCGACGACCTGACCCTGCTCGGCGTCTCCCTCGGCGTGCTGCCCGAGGACCGGGTGCTGCTCGACGGTGCGGTGACCTACCAGTCCTCCGACGCGCGGGCGCTGGCCGGAGCCCCCGAGTTCGCCGGGTACCTGGCCGAGCGCATCACCGTGTCCCAGAGCGGGCGGCCCTGCGACGGTGCGGTCGACGTCGCCGACGACCTGACCTCCGGCGGCGCCGAGCTGCGGTTCACCTGCGCCGCGCCGGTGGGCACGGTGACCGTGACGTCGCGGATGCTCACCGACCTGCACCAGGCGTACCGGACGCTCGCCAGGGGACCCGACGGGCAGAAGGCCGTGTACGACGCCACCCACGAGTCGGCGGACTGGCACTTGGGCGCGGGCTCCGGCCCCGCGTCGCCCCGCAGCACCACCGCGACCCCCACCGAGCAGAGCGCCCGGCAACTGCTGGCCGTCGGGGGAGTCATGCTGGCCGCCGTGGCCGCCGGCATCCTCTGGTACCGCCGACGGCGACGAGAGGCCTGAGCCGTGAACGCCCTCACCAGCGTCGCCGCGTCCGCAACCGATCCCGACCCCGGTCCACTGCTCGCCGCCGACCTGTTCGGCGCCGCCGCGCTCGGCGACCGGCTCGTCGAGGCGGTGCAGTCGCCGGGCTTCGTACCGGTGGCGCTGGTGATCGCGTTCGTGGCGGGGGCGGCACACGGTCTCGCGCCCGGACACGGCAAGAGCCTCGCGGCGGCGTACCTGGTCGGCTCGCGGGGCCGGGTCCGCGACGCCGCCTGGCTGGGCGTGTCGGTGGCCGTCATGCACACCGTCTCGGTGCTCGCCGTCGCGGTCGCCTGGACCTTCTTCTCCCTCTCCGACCTGCTGAGCCTCGAGCGGCTGACCACCGGCCTGCAACTGGCGGCCGGGCTCACCGTCGTCGCCGTCGGGCTCTGGCTGCTGCGACGCCACCTGCGCGGCCACGGTCATGGTCATGCCCACGGTCATGGTCACGGTCACACCCACGACCACGGTGGTACGTCCCGGCCCGGGCTCCTGCTGCTCGGCGTCTCCGGCGGCCTGACCCCGTCGCCGGCGGCCTTCCTCGCGCTGGTGACCGGCATCTTCGCCGGACGGGCCGGGTTCGCACTCGTCCTCGTGGCCTGCTTCGGCCTGGGGCTCGCCGCGGTGCTCTTCACCGTCGGGCTGCTGGCGCTGACCGGACGCTCCCTCGTCGTGCGCGCCGCCTCGTCCCGCACCCTCCTGACGGTGGCCGCGCGGGTAGCCCCCGTCGTGGCCGCCTGCGGAATCACGCTCGTCGGCTTCGGTCTCACCGCCACGGCCGTGGCCGGTCTACCCGGGACCTGACCGCAGAGGTTCCGCCGCGAATCTCGCCCAGGTACCCACCTGCGGCGCCAACAGAGCACCCCCAGAAAGGAGTTGTCGTGGCAACACGACCACATCCGGTCACCCGAGGGTGGCGGCACCTCGGTGCAACCGCCCTCGGGCTCGTGGTGGCCGGCGGCATGCTGATGCTGCCCGCCCAGGACGCGCCGACCTCGGCCAACCTCCATCCGGCCGCCTCGGCCGTCACCGTGCCGGCCGCCGACGTACTCGACGTCAGCTTCGGCGGCGGCGCCGCCACCGACCGGGCCCAGGGCCTCGCACCCACCACCTGGGGCGCCCCGAGCTATTCCAGCGACGCGACGCTCGGTCACGACATCATGAAGGTGGACGGGGTCGACGACGCCGTCTCCTTCGACCTCGCCGACCAGTGGAGCCGGTTCGCCACCGGCTTCGCCATCGAGTGCGTCTTCCGCGTCGACACCACCATGCCGGTGGGCAGCGAGAAGGACCTCTGCTCCGACAAGGAGGCCGGCGGCTTCTCGGTCTACGTCACCGGCGGCAACCTGGGCACGATGGCCCACATCGGCGGCGGCTACAAATCGGTGCTGACCCCGGTCACCGGCGGCCGCTGGTACCACACGCTCTCCGTCTGGGACGGCCAGAACCTACGCCTCTACCTGAACGGCCAGCTCGCCGGCGTCACCCCGGCCAGCGGGGCACTCGCGCCACCGGCGGCCACCTCGCGCCGGTTCGTGATCGGCGCCGACGCCGCGCCCTCCGGCATCGGGCAGGTCGCCCCGCCGGCCTCCTTCGCCGGCAGCCGGGTGTGGAGTGCGGCGCTGGACCCGGCCCAGGCGGCCCAACTCGCCTCGGCGTACGGGCTCACCCCGCCCGTGCCGGTCGCCGACGTCCTCGACGTCGACTTCGACGACAACACCCCGCGCGACGACGCGCAGAACCTCGCCGTCACCACCGTCGGCGAGCCGGTCATCGCGCAGGACAGCGCGGTGAAGGTGCCGGTCGCGTCCTTCGACGGCGCCAACGACGCGTACGCGTACGCGATGGGCGACACGCAGTGGGAGAAAATCCGCAACCAGGCCACCATCGAGTGCACCTTCAAGGACAACGGCACCCTGCCGAACTCCGGTGAGCACTCGGTCTGCTCCGAGAAGGAGAGCGGCGGCTACTCGATCGTCGTCTACGGCGACAAGCTGACCTTCGCCGTGTACGCGAACGGCGCCTACCGGAACGCCCAGGTCCAGATCTCCTCCGGCCGCTGGTACCACGCCGTCGGCACCTGGGACGGCGTCAACGCCAAGCTGTACGTCGACGGCGCCCTGGCCGCCACGGTCGCCGCACCCGCCCCGCTGGGCCTGCCCGGCGGCGCCGCCCGTAACGCCTTCTATGTGGGCGCGGACGCGGTCAACCAGTTCTGGACGCCGGCCACCGTACGCAACGCACGGATCTACTCCCGGGTGCTCACCCTGGACGAGGTGCAGGCCCTCAACATCGCCGCGCTCGGTGCCGTCCGGGACGCGGGCGTCGCGGTCACCTCGACCGTTCCGGCGCAGGGCGCGCACCTGAGCCGCCCCACCGAGTTCCAGGTCGCCGTGACCAACCAGGGCAACGCCACCGGTTGGCGGTACCTGCTCGACGGCACGCCCGTTCAGGTCGGCCAGGAGGTCGGCGCCGGCCTGAGGTCCGGCAACCACACCCTGGAGATCACCGCGACCGACGTGTTCGGCAAGCCGGTCAGCAAGACGGTGACCTTCACCTCCGACGCCATCCCGACCTCCGGCGGCACGGACGTCGGCCAGGGAGGTGGCCGGGTCACCCTGTCGGCGATCGCGCACAACCCCGACGGCGGCCCGGTCACCACCACCTTCCGGCAGGCCACGCCGAGCGTGCCGGTCGGTGGTTTCCAGGGTGTCGTCCCGGTCATGCCCGCCACGCTGGACTTCTCCTACACCCAGGGCGGCCAGATCGGCGCGAGCCCGCGTCCGGACGGCACGGTGGCGAACAGTCCGTCCACCGGCAACATCCCGTTCCAGCGCTTCGACGTCCAGGTGCCGGCCTCGGGCGAGCGTCGCCAGATCCTGTGGAACGGCGTGGTCGACCCCGAGCGGGCCGTCTCGCTGCACGCCTGGAACGCCACCGCACAGACCTGGACCGAGCTCGCCACGGCGCGTGGCCAGGCCGAAGGTGACACCACCCTGCAGGCCGTCGTCCGGCCCGAGCTGGTCGACAACGGTGTGGTCCACGTCCTGGTCGTCGGTGCGGACCCGTTCGCCGACGACCTCGCGCCGCGCGACGGCTCCGCGAACGACCCGGCCAACCGGGACCACTTCGAGGACCCGTCGAGGTACGACTTCTCGCTCGCCCACTTCACCGACACGCAGTACCTCGCCGAGGGCGCGGCCGGCGGCACGTACGACGACTTCGACGGCGTCGACGAGCCCACCGACAAGATGACCATGGAGGAGCGGGCGCTCTGGCAGAAGTCCTACCGGGACACCACCCGCTGGCTCGCCGACAACGCCGACGGCAGGAAGATCGCGTACACCGCGCACACCGGTGACGTCATCGAGAACGACTACTCCGACCCGCTCGCCAGGGACTCCAGCGGCAACCTGCTCTACCCCGGTCTGGACGAGCAGGTGACCCGCGAGTTCGAGTTCACCTCGGAGGCGCAGCGGACACTTGACGACGCCGGTCTGGTCAACCAGGTCGTCGCGGGCAACCACGACAACCAGGGCGGCAACGAGACCGGCCCGACCTCGCGCTTCAACCGCTACTACGGCCCGGAGCGCTACTACGAGGGCGCCAAGAAGTGGCCGGCCGGGTCCAAGGCGTCGTACCACGCCTGGGACGAGACCACCGACCCGGCGGGCAACACGGTCACCCCGGGCAGGGACAACCAGAACAACTACGTCCTGTTCTCCGCCGGTGGGCTGGACTTCGTGGCGGTGGGCCTGTCCTACGGCGTCACGCAGGCCGAGGCCGACTGGGCCAGCTCGGTGTTCCAGCGGTACCACGACCGCAACGGCATCCTGCTCACCCACGCCTACCTCGCCCCGTCGGCCACGCCGGACGGCCGCGGCGCCGGCTTCTCCACCGACGGCTCCCGGGCCTTCTCGACCATCGTCCAGAACAACCCGAACGTCTTCCTGGTCCTCGCCGGCCACGAACACGGCGTCGGCACCAACCTCAAGACCGGCGTCGGCGTGACGGTGGCACACGACGTGGTCGAACTGCTCGCGGACTACCAGTTCTACAAGATGACCGCGGGCGAGCTGTGGCCGGAGAAGGTCGACGCCAACGGCAACCTCGACCTGAACGGCGACGGCACCGTCGACCACCGGAGCGGCGACCTGCTGCAGTTCGGCGCCAGCTTCCTGCGGCTGCTGCAGATCGACGTCGACCGGTCCGAGATGAGCATCGACACCTACTCGCCGATGCTCGACAACTTCGGCGCCACCGAGTACGACGACCGCAAGCGCTACAACGGCGCCGAGGACAACATGGTGCTGCCGATCGACCTGTCCAGCCGGACCACCAGCTTCGGCACGGACAGCCTGGCCGTCGTCACCCCGACCGACACGGTGATCGGTGAGGCCACCGCGAAGTCGGGCTGGCCGGCCAGCGTCGAGTGGACGGGCCTGACCGAGGGCGAACTGTACGCGTGGACCAGCACCAGCCGTACCGGTGACGGGGCGCAGGTCGGCTCGGCGGACCAGTTCGGCGGCATCTTCACGGCCACCGCGGCCGGCACCGACGTCACCCCGCCGGTGTTGACCGTCCCGGCGTCGACCACGGTGAAGCAGAACACGGCCTTCGACCCGCTGGCCGGGGTCACCGCACGGGACAACACCGACGGTGACGTGACCGACCGGATCCAGGTGGTCGGCACCGTCGACACCCGGACGCCGGGCAGCTACCCGCTCACCTACCTCGTGTCGGACAGCAACGGCAACCAGGCGGTCGCCAACCGCGTGGTGACCGTGACGAAGACACCGGGCGATGAACTCGTCAAGACGTCGGTGCACGCCGACGACGTGACGGCGACCTGGCGCAAGAGCGTCAAGCTGACCGCCACCGTCAAGCCGGGCTCCGCGACCGGCCCGGTGCAGTTCCTCCTCGGTGAGGACGTGCTGTGCGAGGCCACGGTCAAGAAGGGCGTCGCCACCTGCACGGTGGACCGCCTGCCGCAGCCGGGCAGGCACCAGGTACGGGCGGTCTACGGCGGCGACCGGAAGCACGCGCCGTCGTACGACGACTTCACCCTGACGGTGGTCGAGCGCCGCCACTGATCGAGGGGTACGTCCCGGAAAGCGGGGCCGGTCCGGTCGGGCCGGCCCCGCTTTTGGTCTGCGATCACCCCGTCGGGTGCCGCATCGGCCCGAGGCCGGGAAAGGCGGCCGCCGGGTTCAGTTGGCGTCGAGATGCTCGTTGACGAGGTCGGCGAGCTGCGCGGACAGGCCCACCGAGTGCAGGCCGTGGCCCATGCCGGGCACCATACGCAGCTGTGCTCCGGGAATCAGTCCGGCCAGCGCCTCGGCGTGTGCGGGCGGGAAGAGCGGGTCTTCGGTGCCGTGCACGACAAGCGTCGGTGCGGTGATCGAGGAGAGCGGGGCGAGCCGGTCGGGGGTGAGCTGCCGACCGGCCAGGTCGTGGTTGGTGGCGGCGGCCGGATCACGGGCCCGGTCGTACGACAGTTCGGCGAAGCGGCGAGCCGCCGGCTCGTCGAACGGCAGTCCGGTGCCGTGCAACATCCGCCAGGTCTCCAGACTGGCCGCGATCTGCTCCTCCCGGCTGGTCCGGGGCAGCGCCGCCGAGGCGAGCAGGTGCTGGAAGAAGTGGGGCGCGGGCGGCGGCAGCTCGTCAGGGGCGGGCGGCTGACCACCCATCGCCCGCGCCCAGGCCGGCCCGGGGTTGTTGCCCATCGGCGAGGTCATCAGCGCGGTCAGGGTGCGGACCCGGGTCGGCCGGTGTACCGCGAGCCACTGCCCGATGGCACCGCCCAGGGAGGCGCCGACGACGTGGGCGGCGGCGACCCCGTGCCCGTCCAGTACGGCGAGCGCGTCCTCGGCCAGGTCGGCCAGCGTGTACGGCTGGCGCCCGAAGTCGACGAGGTCGGACCGGCCGGTGTCCCGGTGGTCGTACCGGATCACCTGCTGGCCGCCGTCGACAAGTCGGCGCACCAGGTCGTCGGGCCAGCCGATCCCCTGGGCCGAGGTTCCCATGACGAGGAGCACCGGCGGGTGGGCGGGATCGCCGAAGCGTTCCGTCCACAGTCGCAGGTTTCCGGAGGAGACGAACGTCTCGTGAGAGTTCCGCATGGCGGGGAAACGTAACCGCCGCCCGATTCCCCATCGACGGGCATCACCTGAATATTTATTGATATCATGTGATATAATTGTTTTGTCTCCCGGGCCAATTGTTTTGTCTCACGGATAAGCTGCTCGCCTCGACAAATGCACTGACCGGGTCCTCCCCGGCAACATCCCGCGTCGTCACCTCGACCTACCGAGCACCCGCCCCGTCAGCCGGGCAAGGGATGCCCGGCGGCGGACATCGCGGCCAGCCCGGCCCCGGTGAGCGCGGCGGTGTACGGCGCGGCGGCCGGGTGCACTCCGATCCGGAGCGCCTGGGCGAGCGCGACGGTCAACTCGGGTCGGGCCGCGCCGTCGCCGACCAGCACCATTCCCCGGGCCAGCGCGGCGAGCGCCGCCGGACGGTGTTCCGGCTGCTGGTAGACCTCCCGGACGAGCCGCGCGGTCACCGCCGCCAGGTCGACCAGACGTCCCCGCCGGACGAGCGGCGCCGCCGAGGGTCCGTCGGCGGTCAGTAAGCTGGCCGTACCCCGGGCCAGCCCCCAGGCCCGCAGCCACGTACTGCCGAAGTCGATCGCGAGCAGGGTGGGCGCCGTGGTCGCGGTCGGCTGACCTGTCGCGACCCGGCCGGCCCCACCGCCGGCCGCCGAAGGTACCGCGTCTCGGTCGGCGTCGTGCCCGCCGGACATCACCTCACGGACCGCCGCCATCGTCGCGTCCTCCCCCCGCTTGTCCACCCCCGCTCCCCCGCGAAGCTGTCGAACCTCCAGCTTGGGTCGGTAACGGGTGCGCCGCACCGGCAGAGTTCGGCGAACAACCGCCGGCCAGTTTTCCGGCCGCCGGCAACAAGCGGCCCGGGTCACCGGCCGCCGACAGCCAGCTCAGGCTGTCGGCAGGACCCGGTAGGAGCCGGCTCCCGGTGGAGCTGCCGACCTGGTCAGCCGTGGGTGACCAGGTCGATCCCCGTCAGCTCCACCGAGAGCCGCCAGAGGCGGGCGGCGTCGATGTCGTCGTCGCCCGCGTCGACCACCCGGCAGTCCGCGCAGTACCCGCCGCCCTGCCTGTCGAGCTGCGGTGCGGTGGCCGCCCATGCGATGGTCGCCGCCCCCTGCCCGGGCGACTTGAACAACCCGGGCAGTGGATTGCCGTCGGCGTCGATCCAGCCGGCGGCGACCATCTCGTCGGCGGTGAGGTGCCGTTGCAGCGGCGTCAGGATCCAGCCCGGGTTGACCGAGAAGGCCCGGACGCCGTACGGCTCGCCGAGCCGGTCCAGGTGCCGGGCGAAGAGGATGTTGGCCAGCTTCGACTGGCCGTACGCGGCCCACTTGTCGTACCCGTCGGTGAAGTGCGGGTCGTGCCAGCGGATCCGGCCGGCCGGGTCGCGTCCGGAGGCGACCGAGACGACCCGGGCCGTACCGGCGGCGGTGAGCGTCGGCCACAGCAGGCTGACAAGTGCGTGGTGGCCGAGGTGGTTGGTGGCGAACTGGGCTTCCCAGCCGGGGCCGACCCGGGTCTCCGGGCAGGCCATCACGCCGGCGTTCGCGATCAGGATGTCGAGGGTGGGGTGCCGTTGCCGGAACCGGATGGCGAAGGCCCGCACCGAGTCGAGGTCGGCGAGGTCGAGCCGGTCGACCTCGGTCCCGGCGGTGTCGGCGAGCGCCCGTTCGGCCGTCTCCGGCCGGCGGGCCGGTACGACGACCCTGGCCCCGGCCGTGGCGAGTGCGCGGACGACGGCGAGTCCGATTCCGGAGTAGCCGCCGGTGACCAGTGCGGTCCGCCCGGTCAGGTCGATTCCGGCGAGCACCTCGGCGGCGGTGCTGTGGTCGCCGGGATGGGTCCGGTTCTGCGTCATGCGGCGGACGCTAGGTGCTAGACCGAGGTCTAGGTCAACCGCCCGGTCGGTGACTAGGGTCGATCCATGACGGACCGGGAGTACGGCATCGGGGAGGTGGCCCGGCGTACCGGGTTGAGCGTGCACACTCTGCGGCTCTACGAACGGGCCGGCCTGCTGGCCGGCGAGGTACGCAGGGACAGCCACGGCCGACGGGTCTACACCGCGTGGGATGTCGAGTGGCTGACCAACTGCGTCAAGTTCCGGGCCACCGGGATGCCGCTCACCACGATCGCCGAGCTGGCCCGGCTGGTCGGCGAGGGCAACGGAAACGAGGCGAGGCGGCTGGAACTGCTCCGGGAGCACCGGCAGCGGGTCCTCGACCAGCTCGACCGGATACATGACTGTCTGGCGCTGATCGACAACAAGGTGGCGAGCTACGAACGGCACCTGGCCGCCGGCGCGACCGGCAATCCCTGGTGAACACCCCTGTGCCGCTGCGGAACTTGTAACACAACCTGTCTTTACACAACCTCCCAAGAATGATCAACTTCCGACATAAGTCGATCTTGGAGGTAATGTGCGGCTGTCTTTCACCCGAAGATCTGCGGCAGGCCTGGGCGTCGCCCTGGTCGCCGCCCTGGCGACCCCAGCGGCGGCCCACGGCGCCGAACCCACTCCACCGCCCGCGACACCCCCGGCGGCCGGTGGCGGCAACAAAGCGGCAGGTCCCCCCGCCACGGTCACCCTGATCACCGGCGACAGGGTGACGGTGACCCCGGGACCCGAGGGCGCCACTCCCACGGTGGACGTCGCCCGCGCGCCGGGCGCCACCGGCCCGGTACGGGTCAACACCGAGGGCCGGGACACCTACGTCTACCCCGACGAGGCGGTCGCCCTGATCGCCACCGGCCGACTCGACAGGCAGCTCTTCAACGTCACCAAACTGATCGCCCAGGGCTACGACGACGCCCACACCAGCGAGCTTCCGCTGATCCTCACCAGGACGACAGACCCGGCGGCCCGGCGTACCCGGACCACCCTGCCGGGTGCGGAGACCACGCTGGACCTCTCCTCGGTCAACGGTGAGGCGGTCCGGGCGCGTCGGTCGGAGGCCGCCGCCTTCTGGTCGGCCCTCACCGGCGACGGCCGGAACGCCGTCGCGTCGGCGAACAGCCGCAGCGCCGCCACCCCGGAAGCCGGCAGCGCACCGACCTTCGCCGCCGGCATCGACAAGGTGTGGCTCGACGGGAAGGCGAAGGCGACGCTCGCCGACACCACGGCGCAGATCGGCGCCCCCGCCGTCTGGGCGGCGGGCAGCACCGGCCGCGGCGTCCGCGTCGCGGTCCTGGACACCGGGTACGACCCCAGCCACCCGGACCTGGCAAACCGGGTCGTCGCGTCCCGAAGCTTCATCCCCGGCGACGACATCGTCGACCAGGACGGGCACGGCACCCACACCGCCTCGACCGTCGCCGGCACCGGCGCCGCCTCCGGCGGTACCGAACGGGGCGTCGCCCCCGACGCCGACCTGGTGATCGGCAAGGTCCTCGACGACAACGGCGGCGGGTCGATCTCCGGGATCATCGCCGGCATGGAGTGGGCGGCCCGGACCGAACACGCCCGCGTGATCAACATGAGCCTGGGCGTCAGCGACTGGCGCACCCAGGACGATCCGCTGAGCCAGGCGCTGAACCAGCTGAGCGCCGAGACGGGGGCGCTGTTTGTCGTCTCCGCCGGCAACAGCGGGCAGGATTCGTACACGCTCGGCGCGCCGGGCACGGCGGACGCCGCGCTCACCGTCGGCGCGGTCGACGCCGCCGACCAGCTCGCGATCTTCTCCAGCGCCGGACCACGGATGACCGACGACGGCCTCAAGCCCGACATCTCGGCACCCGGGGTGGACGTGCTGGCCGCACGCTCGCAGCACATGTCCTGGGGTGAGGGCTACTACCGCCTGGAGAGCGGCACCTCGATGGCAGCGCCGCACGTCGCCGGGGCCGCCGTCCTGCTGGCGGAGAAACACCCGGAGTGGAGCCGGCAGCAGATCAAGGACGCGCTGATGGGCACCAGCACGCGTACCCCTGACTACAACGCCTACCAGGCCGGGACCGGTCGGCTGAACCTGGCCGCCGCCTACCACCAGGACCAGGTCATCGCGACCGGGTCGGTGGACGCCGGACTGATCAAGTGGTCGCCCGGTACGAAGCGGCAGCCGATCACCCGGACCATCACCTACACCAACACCACGAACGCTCCGCTGACGTTGGAGCTCTCGGTCGACGGAGGCGCCTCCCCTGCCGGGACGTTCACGGCCGGAGTCGAGCGGGTCACCGTGCCGGCGGGCGGAAAGTCCACGGTCGACGTCGTGGTCGACCCGGAAGGGCTCGCGCCCGGCCAGTACACCGCGCAGGTCACCGCCCGGTACGCCGCCGGCCAGGTGCACACCGCCGTCGGGGTCTCGGTCGAATCGGAGAAGCATGAGCTCACCGTCCACCTCAAGGACCGCGCCGGCCGACCGCTCGACGCCGAGGTCGAGATCGTCAACACCGACGGCGTCTCCTCCTGGATGTGGTCCCGGAACGGCACGCTGACCAGTCGGTTGGTTCCCGGCTCGTACACCATCGTGGCGGCGGCGGAGGTCGAGGGACTGCACGGACCGCACTCCCTCGGGCTGGCGATCCTGACCGCTCCCGAGGTCGAGCTGACCACCGACCGGGTGATCGAATTCGACGCCTCGAAGGCACGCCAGGTGAAGGTGGCGACCGCCAAACCGACCACCGTGGCCGACAGCCGGGTCGACATCTACCGCTCGTGGAACCAGAGCGAGCCGGCGCCCGGCGACTGGAGCGCCCTGCGGGAGACGATCTGGCCCGGTCCCGTCCACGACAGCCTCTGGGCCCTGCCCACCAAGAGCGCGCCCAAGAAGGGCACCTTCGTTTTCACCACCCGGTTCCGCGCCGAGCAGACCCCGCTGACGGTCAGCTACCCCGGGCACCGGCTCGACAACCTCCTGGTCCAGCCGGGGTCCCGGCCGCTTCCGGACGGCACCTCGCGGCTGGACGCGGCTTTCGCCGGCACCGGCACGAAGGCCGAGTACGCCGGGCTGTCCGCCCGGGGCCGGGCCGTGGTCGTCCGCGCCAGCGACGCCGTGGCTCCCACCGAGCTGGTGGCGGCGGCACAGGCCGCCGGTGCGGCGCTGCTCCTGGTGGTCAACAATCAGAAGGGTCTGCGTAGCGACTGGTACGGCAACCCAGACGGCGTGACCAGCGGGCCGGTCCCGGTCGCCTCGACGAACCTGGACGAGGGCGAGGCGCTGATCAAGAAGATCGCCGCCGCCGGCAGCAAGAAGCGGGTGCCGCTGACCGTCGAGGCACACCCGGCGCCGAGGTACCTGTACGACCTGGTCGACTTCCACGTCGGCCGGATCCCCCAGGACCCCTCCGCCAAGACCGATCCGCGTGATCTCGCCCGGATCGACCTCACCTTCGCCCGGCCGCCCGCCGGAAAGGTGCTCAGCGAGTACCGGCGGGACTTCCCGCCGTACGAGTGGTCCTTCGGCCGCGAGTTGTCGGCCAAGCCGGTCGCCCCGGGACCGCGTACCGACTGGGTCTCCGCCGGGGCGGGGATCAAGTGGCAGCAGCGCGCCGACATCGCCGACTGGGCGCTGTCGCAGACCGACGAGATCACCTACCGGCCGGGCAGCGTGCAGCAGGACCGGTGGTACGGGCCGATCACCCGGCCGCGCCTGCTCGCCAACAACATCCCGGGTCGCGGAGACAACTGGATGGCCGCCACGATCCAGGGATTCGGTGACGGCGGGGCCGCGCACGACGGCGGGGCCTCGATGCCGCAGAAGATCACGCTCTACCAGGGCGATCGGCAACTGTCCGAGTTGAACGGACGGCCGAACTTCTACGCGGATGCGCTGGCGCTGGAGAGGTTGCCGTACCGGCTGGTCATCGAGACGACGGGCGATCCGGCGTTCGGCCCGTACTCGACCGCCACGAACACCGAGTGGCGGTTCAGCTCCGGGGCGGCGACCTCGGACGTCGACGTGGTTCCGCTGGTCCAGCTGGACTACGGGACTGAGGTGGACCTCGACGGCCGGGCGAAGCGCAAGAGCGACTTCACGATCACCCCGGTCGTGGTCGGCAGCACCGCCGCCACGGACGCGGTCTCGTCGGTTCGGCTGGAGATCTCGTACGACGACGGGGTCACCTGGCAGCGGCAGGACCTGAAGGAGAAGAAGGGCGACTGGCGGACAACCCTGACCGCCCCGCACCAGGCTGACTTCGCCTCCATCCGGGTCACCGCCACCCAGCACAACGGCGGTGGCGTCACCCAGACCGTCATCCGGGCCTTCGGCCTGAGCTGACTCGCGCCCGTTGGGGGCCGGTGTCCGTGCGCTTCCGCGCCGGGCACCGGCCCCCTCTGCACTTCCGGCAGTACGACCAGGGTCGCGCCGAAACGAGAGTCAACGACTGCCGGGAAGCCGGGGCGGCATGGCAATCAGGCCGCTTCGGCGGCCGGAGTCGCCGTCGCGCCGATGGACTTGATGATGCCGATCAGCTTGTCCACGTCCTCGGATGCGAAGAGGGTCTCGGGGCCACGGGGTGCGACTCCGGTGAACGGCGATTCGTAGAGGCGGTCGGGCTTCATAACGCCGTTCGCGGTCAGGTCACCGATGATCAGGTTGATGAAGTCGAGTTGAGCGGCGTTGAGGGTGCGACCGTCCAGGAACTCCCTGAACGCCTCCCGGGCCGCGTCCCGGTCGAGCCCGACCAGTCCTCGGATGAACAGACCGAGCCCCTCGGATGCCCGTCGCGCCTGGTCAAGGTCCTGCTTGTCGCCGACGCCGCTTTCGGCGAGCATCCGCTCCAGTTCGGCAAGGTCGGTGCTGGAGAGTTGCCGGTTACGCCGCAGCTTCTGCAGTGCGACGTGATCCTCGTGGGCTCGCAGGTAGACCCGCACCTTTTCGCGGAACCGCTCCCGGTCGGTGCCGACGGTTACTCCGACGAACTTCAGCTCGGTGATGCTGTCGAGCTGGTCGGAGAAGTCTGTGTAGATCACGGCCCGCTTCGCCTTTGGCACCAGCCGGACGAGGTTGCGGATTCGCCGCCGGGCGAGTTCGAGCATCGGCAGCGTGACGTCCTGCCACCAGTCGTCCGAGGCCACCTCGTCGAGCAGTCCCACCTCGGCCCGGATAGCTGGGATACTGGTCTGCTCCAGCAGAGCGAACGCGATTTCCTGCACCTCGCCACGCAGCCTCGGGAAGTGGCGTCCGGACTTGGTGATCAGGTCGAGCTGGAGCCGCAGGATCATCAGGTCGAACCGCTTGGCCTCCTCACCGTCGTCTTTCACCTCGCTCGGCAGCGCGGCCAACTCGTGGCTGAGCCGCTCGGACGCCTCGGGTGTGATGGTGTGCCAGTTTGCCGGGTCAACGAAGTATTCGACCGTGCGGCGGTGCGGACGTACGACGATGTTGTCGAGGCGCATGGCGCGGACCCGACTGTGCAGGTCGCGGGCCAGGTCTTGGCGGAGGCCGGCTTCGCTTCGGGTGCCGTCAGTGTCGTCCGCAGGGTCCACGGTGGCTGTGTTGCGCTGATCGAGTTGGCTGACCAACTCCACCCGGGCCTTGAAGATCCGTTCGGTCAGGGACGGGCTCACCGAGCCCTGCGTGGTGGTCGGATTCTGACCGAAGTATTCGAAGTTGCCGCAAAAATCGAAAACGAAGAAGTCCTTCTTGTCGACGCCGGGAGCGAAGAGGTCGGACCGAAGCCGGGTGCCCCGGCCAATCATCTGCCAGAACTTGGTCTTCGATCTCACGATCTTGAAGAAGACGAGGTTGACGACCTCCGGTACGTCGATGCCGGTGTCGAGCATGTCGACGGAGATCGCGATGTGCGGGGCGCTCCCCGGGATCGAGAACTTGTCGATCAGACCCTGGTTCCCCTCGATCTGGTGGGTAATTATCCGGGCGAAGTCGCCCTTGTACTGCGGAAAGTTGGCGTCGAACCGTTGGGCGATGAACTTCGCGTGGTTGTTGTTAACAGCAAAGATGATCGTCTTGCCGATCCGGTCACCGCCGGCCACTTTGTGGCCTCGGGTCATGAGGTATTCGAGGACCTTGTCGACGGTGTCCTTGTTGAAAATCCACCGGTTGAAGGCCTCGGGCGGAACCTCGTTCGGGACGTCACCGTCGTCGTTGCCCCACTCCAGCTCGTCCCAGCGGTCCTTTTCCTCGGGACTGAGGTCGTCGTAGCGCGCTCCGTCGCGCAGGAACCGCAGGTCGACAGCGACGGCTCGCGGCGGCACGAGGTAACCCTCGCCAACCGCCTCCTCCAGGTCGTACACGTCGGTGGGAACGCCGTTCTCCAGGTCGAAGAGACCGTAGGTGTTGCGGTCCACCTCGTCCTTGGGAGTGGCAGTAAGCCCGACGAGCAGTGAGTCGAAGTGGCTGAAGATGGCCCGGTATTTCTGGTAAACCGACCGGTGCGCCTCGTCGATCACGACCAGGTCGAAGTAGCCCGGCCCGAAGCGGCGCAGGTCACCGTCGGTCTGATTGATCAAACCCATCATCGTCGGGTACGTCGAGACATAGACCCGTCCCTCGGTCACCTTGTCGTCCACCAGGTTGACCGTGGTTGCGTCAGGCAGGTGCTCCTTGAACGCGTTGGCGGCTTGCTTAACCAGCGCCTTGCGGTCAGCCAGGAAGAGCACCCGCTTAGCCCAGTTGGCTTTCAGCAGCAGCTCGACAAGTGCGATAACGGTACGGGTCTTGCCAGCCCCGGTCGCCATCACCAACAGTGCCTTGCGCTGCCGGTCCTGCTCGAAGGTCTCGGCGATCCGCCGGATCGCCCGGTGCTGGTAGTGCCGTTCGACGATCTCCGACTTGATCGGCAGCTCAGCGAGGCTGCGCCGGGTGGACCGGCGCTGCACCAGCAGTTGCAGTTCGTCCTTCGTATAGAAGCCCTGGATCGGCCGGGGCGGGTAGGCGGTGTCGTCCCAGAGCCAGATCTCGTAGCCGTTGGTGTAAAAGATGACCGGACGTTGGCCGTACGCCGCTTCGAGAGCATCGGCGTAGAGCCTGGCCTGCTGCTGGCCGCTGATCGGGTCGCGCCGGGTGCGCTTGGCCTCGATGACAGCGAGCGGCTTGTCGTCGTTGTCCCAGAGGACGTAGTCGGCCTTACCCTTCCCGGAGCTGGTCGGCAGGCCGGTGACCGGAAACTCCCGATCGCGCGGCTGGTCGAGCCGCCAGCCAGCTTCGGCAAGCAGCAGGTCGATGTAGAGGTCGCGGGTCTGCTTCTCGTCGTAGTCGTGGGTGTCCGGTCGACGTTCGTTGGCAGCCTTTGCCGCCGCGATCTGCTTGCGCAGCTCGGCGATCTCGGCGTCGAGGTCGACCTTGGCCGTTTCCGCCTTGGCCAGCGCCTCATCCTGGGCGGCGAGCCGGTCGTTGAGTGCCTGCAGCTCGGCACGGGTCTGGGCTCGGACCTCCGTCGGACGCGGCGGGACGAGCGACGTGTCGAAGGCCAGCCCGCTGGGTGGCATCGCCGCCGGGTCCCGGGTGTAGTGACGAGCGATCCAGTACGTCACATGGAACAGCTCGCGGACGGCGGCGACAGCTTCCCGCTCGGGTACGGCGCGGACCTCGTGGACGGCCTTGTTACCCAACCTCCGGATGAGGTGCATCTTCGTAATGACCGGAGGCCCGGCCAGATTCTGCATGGTCGTGGCGCTGATCATGTTGTCCAGCGTCGGCTTCGAGGGCAGCCGCAACGTGCTGTCGGCACGATAGAGCCACTTCACGGCGTGCTCCAGGCAGCGCCGGGCGTAGAAGCAGGCCGTACGCGTGTCGGCGTAAACGTTGCGCTCTGCCCGCTCCGCCTCGGCGAACAGCGAGGGCCACTCGGCGCGAAGGAACACGAAGTTGCTCATCGAAGATGATCTCCCCAGGAGGTGGACAGCCCTCGATAGTGACACATCACAGCTCCCCGCGGAAAGCCCGATCCTGCAACGACGCGAACAGCTCGTCCATTTTGGTGAGACTTGCCCCATACGCCGCCCTCAATCGCTCCACGTGCGCCAAACGATCTGCAAATTCCTTCTGTATTTCAATGGGAGGCAATAGCAGCGGGAATTGCTTAAGCTGAGTCGCATTTATCGACGCAATACCAGTGGTTTGCTTCGCCGAACGGAGGAAGTACAACTTACCCCGCAACGACGAGACTAGCCAATTGAGATAGACAGGGATTACGCGCGAGCGATCGGTGACTCGTACCCGAAAGATGTGGTTCTGATGGATAGCCTCGGGCAGTTCGTCATTCCATAGACAACCCCGGCCCAGCTTATCCGGATCACCACCCTCCGTCAGGAGTAGGTCGCCAGACACAAGTCGATATCGGGCAATCTCGGCCTCCGTCGCCTCGATATGTTTGACGGTACTTAGGTCTAGGCGCCTATCCTGGACGTTCAACACCGCCAGATACGGGACCGTCCTTAACGACGTAGAACCGGGATCGCGGCCCTTTGTTATGCCTGAACTAATCGCCGCCACGTCGCCCAAACGGCAGGAGTCATCCCAGCCGCGTGGATTCGTTACCGAATCTCCGACAACTTCGGTAAATACCGACCGAGCGAGCTCATCTAAAAGTGCCAGCCCTTCCCGGCGCCTAGTGCGCAGCGCATCCGCGCGATCCAGCAGTTCCGCAATCTCCTGCTGCTCACGCAAGGAAGGGACTGGTATTTTAAGTCCAGCAATGAATGATTCGGGCACACGACGCTGACCTGCGCTTCCCGTCATTCGGCGCTCGCCCAGCCGTCGGACCCACCCTTGCCTAAGGAAGTGAAGTAGATACCTCGATTCAAGGTTAGCCGGATTGGGCCGAATAACGTGAAACTCGGTCGAGCCGACGCCTACATCGCGACTGAGATGAGCCTGTGCGATCTTCCCATTCTCGAAACACGGCGTAATCTTCGCCAGGAGAAGGTCGCGGTTTTGGAAGATCGTGTAGCCAGTTTTAACATCACCAAATGGCCTGTCCTCACCACTGGCGGTTACGCCAGTCTCTGCATCGACAGCAGACATCGGGATGAACGAGATCAGCTCAGCTTCATCTGGCCGACTTTTGGGCCTAGGGTTGATGGAAGCAACCTCGGCAAGCATTAACGTCCTTGACCCGATCATGCGAGCATCGCCTTCAGGTCGGACATGGCCCGCTGGATCTCGCCTTCGAGTCGTTCAAGGTCTGCAAGGACCCCCAGGGGCGGGCGGTACTCGACCTCCTCGTGGACAATCTCCTTGTAACGGTTGACACTGAGGTCATAATCTTGGGCGAGGATGTCATCTCTCGACACGCAGAAGCTTTGCTCGCTACGCCCCCGCTTCAACTCGGCGCCCTTGCGTTCTGCCCAGCGAGCCAGGACATCCGGCAGGTTGTTCTTGGCGTGGTCTGACTCGGTGAAGGGTTTGGATGGCGTTGGGCCAAGCTTCCCATCCGCCAGCAATGGGGCTCTCTTGTCGTCCAAGCTGAAACCATCGGCAGTCATCTCGTAAAACCAGACGTTGTCGGTGCCGCCGCTGTTGGTCTTAGTGAAAAAGAGAATTGCAGTCGACACGCTGGCATATGGCTTGAAGACGCCGGTGGGCAGCTTGACCACACCGTCCAGCTTATGGTCGTCCACAAGCATACGGCGAATCTCCTTGTGCGCCTTTGTCGCTCCAAAGAGAACGCCATCCGGAACAATCACTGCCGCCTGCCCGCCAGGCTTGAGTAACCGAAGGAAAAGCACCAGGAACAGCAGTTCGGTCTTCTTGGTCTTAACCACCTGGAGCAGATCCCGTGCCGTGCTCTCGTAGTCAAGGCTTCCGGCGAACGGCGGGTTGGCCAGGATCACCGAGTACTTCTCGGCCTCGTCACTAACGCTCTGCGCGAGCGAGTCTCGGTATTCGATGACGGGATTCTCGACACCATGCAGCAACATGTTCATACTGCCAACCCGGAGCATGGTGTTATCGAAGTCGAAGCCGTGGAACATTTCGTGGTGGAAGTGGCGGTTGCGCTTTGGGTCATGGAAGGCATCGGCATGCTTGCGACGAATGTATTCGCTGGCCTGCATCAGAAAGCCGGCCGTGCCGCACGCTGGGTCGCAGATGGTGTCGTCTGGTCCCGGCCCGATCATCTCGACCATGAGTTGAATGATGTGGCGGGGTGTACGGAACTGCCCATTGTGGCCAGCGCTGGCGATCTTCCCCAGCATGTACTCGTACAAGTCACCCTTGGTGTCTCGGTCGTCCATCGGGACGCTGTCGACCATGTCAACCACCCGCGACAGCAGGGCAGCGTTGGGGACAGTGAACCGGGCGTCCTTCATGTGGGTGGAGTAGGTAGAGCCGTCGCCGCCGAGCGTACGGAGGAACGGGAACACATGCTGCCCGACGATTTCGAACATCTCACTTGGCTCAGCGTGCTTGAAGTGCGACCAGCGCAGCTCCTTGTACGGCCTATCGCGCGGATCGGCACCCTCCGGGTAAATCGGCCGGTCGATCGGCGCACCCGTTCGCGTGGCCTTGTTCTCCGCGAGTATTTGCAGGTCATCCAGTCTCCGGATGAAGAGCAAGTAGGTGATCTGCTCAATCACCTCAAGCGGGTTCGAGATGCCTCCCGACCAGAACGCGTCCCAGATCCGGTCGATCCGGCCCTTCAGCTCACCAGTGATCACGTAGCTACTTCCCCAGGTCTTCAGTACATGAAGGACTTTCGAGGCCGTAGGGTACGACGTTCCGTCGGTGGGCGAAACCGGGCGCTGGGCCGGTCGAGCGAAACCCCAGGCCGACCTGGGCCACCCTGGCCGCCCACCGCAGCCGACACATGGGCTCCTCTGGGGACCGTTCGTCCGATAGTGTTCCCGCTACGGGACTGCGGCGACGGAAGTGACCGAGGCGGGCCGATCGTGATAGAGGCGCGATGAGTGTCGGCGAGGCCAAGGCTGGACTCCGCCGGGGCATCACCTCGGCTGGCCTGGCCAAACAGATCATCGAAAGCGTTGCCACCGAGGCGATGGACACGGCCCACTTCACTCAACACACCGTCCACGACAGTGAGCACCCTGAGGTCACGAAGGGGCTGGCGTGCCTCAAGGCGGCCACCGACGAGCTGGAGTTGGTTGTACGTCGCCTCGACACCAGCGCCAAGGCCGCCGACGAATACCAGGCAACGCTGGGATGAGCAGTGTCGGCGAGGTCGTCGCCCAACTGATGACAGTGGTCGAACGCCTGGACCGGGCGGTCGTCGGCGCGGGCCGTGGCCAAACCGAAGCCGGGCACGCACATGATCTGTTTGCCGAGGTGGGGCGCGGCAGTAACCACCGGCTGATTCGGACGGCGGTCGCCGCCAGCAACGAGGCTGCGGCCAAAGCTGGCAAGGCGGCGCGGCTTCTGGCCGAGGCCGCCGGTCACTTCGCGGCTTACGCCAACACGATCGCCCCTGGCTCGGCTCCGGCGGGTAAGGCCCTCGACTCGGCTCCCACAGGTGAACAGCTTGTCAGCGAAGCCGACAGGGCCGAGGACGGCTTCCGGAAGTTGTCGAAAAGGGTCGTTCAGAAGGCGGAGTCGGCCGGTGAGACAGGCAAGAAGCTGGTTGACTTCTTGTCGGAGGCCAAGCCGTCCGGCACCCCGTCGACAACCCAACCCCTACCGCCGGCCCCAAGGAGTGGTCCCGCTACCGCAGGTACTCCGGGAGACGCGGCCCAAGCCCTGGTCATCACCGCCGCTGCGGTAGTTGCTGTCATCCTCAAGGCTGCAAGCTCGCGAAGGAAAAGGAAGGAACAGAAGCGTGACCGACCGGAGGACATACCTCGAACTGATCCGAGAACTGGTGAAGGGGGACCCGGAAGCTTACCGCCAGCGTTGTGAGCAGCTGGACGAGCAGGGCTGGGATGAGTTGGGCCTCGTGGTCGGTGCCGCGTTCTTCCTGGCAGCTCGTCAGCGTCAGGTCACGTTCCCCGATGCGGCAGGTGTTATCCGGTTCGTGGCCGACGCTCGTGCCGAAATGGCAGGTACCGGATTCGATCTCGATCCGACGGTTGCAGAGAAGCTCATCGCAGCCACGACCACCGGCAACACCAACGAGTTGGACGAGGTCGACCCCAACATCATCATCGAGTCGGAGATGCTGCTCCTCTGGAAGCTGCTCCGGCCGCTTTCGGATGACGAGATGTCACCCTTCCTGGTCGAGGTCGACTCCCTAGCAGAACGGTGGGCAGCGGAGTAACACGCAGTGGTCTCGCGGCGATCCCGGCCTCGGTCACCGACCAGGTTCGGTCCTGCCCACCGCAGTGCACCGGATCGGCATACCTATTCCGTCGCCTGCGGATCGCGGACATACACCCCCCGTCCCTGGTGACCCTCAACCAGGCCCTCTGCCCGCAAGGTCAGCATGACGGACCGGATGACCTGGGTGGAGACGTTGTGCTGTGCACACAACTCGGACGTTGATGGCAGCTTGTCGCCCGGCTTCAGCTCTCCGGATCTGATCCGCTCACGAATATCGTTGGCGATCCGCTGGTAGAAAGGCGTGGCTGACATGGCTCACGCGAGTGGTGGATCTTCGGTCACGTAGGTCCCCTTGCCCTGGTGGCCCTCGATCAGCCCCCGGTCCCGAAGGATCCGCAGTGCCGCCTGGGTGGTGGAGATACTGGTGTTGTACTGAGCGGCAAGCTGCGAGTAGCTGGGCAGCTTGTCTCCAGGCGCCAGCTCGCCACTTCGGATCTGTTCGGTGATGGCTTCCACGAGACGCACGTAGTCAGCAGGTCGACTGGGCATGAGGCGGTACTCCTTGCTCGGCACCTCTATCTGACCATGGAGACCTCGACTTCCTCAACTAAGACAGCGTTGACTTAGGTCACTATGATCGGTATGTTGACCGTCGTGGAACTCCTTGCTCGGCAGCCTGGTGTTCCGCGCTCCCCCGGGTTGTACGGCCCGGGACGTGTCGGGGTGGCCGGCGGGCCACCGAGCAGTGACCCGAACCTGACCTGGTGGTTCGGGCTGCCCCGACACACCCGATCACCCCCGAGCGGAAGGAGACCGGCGTGACCGTGCCGGAAGCGGCGACGACGGAAGACGTACCGAGACCGGAAGACGTACCGACGACGGAGGACGGACCGGCGGAGGCGCCGGAGGCGGGTGCGGCGTGGGCGGCCGAGCAGGTCGCGGGCGAACTGCGGGAGGCGTACCTGACGGTCGCGGCGGCGGCCACCCTGCTGGAACGGACCAGCGCCGGATCGGCGCACCCGGAGCTGCGGCAGGCCCGCCGCTGCGGCGAGGACGCTCTCGACCTGGCCAACCATGCCGATCAACTGCTCGGCGGCGGCATCCGCCGGCTGCTCGACCGGTTCGACCAGGCGTCGGTGACCAGCGTCGGTCAGGTCGCCGGAACCCTGGACGTGACGCGCACCCAGTTCGCCGAGGCGGCCGAACGGATCGCCGGGCTGCCGGCCCGACTCCGGGCCGCCGAGCAGCGGCTCCGCGACTCCGCCGCCGAGCCGGACTTCGGCACCGAGATCGTGACAGAGCAGTGGGCCCGGGCCGCCGAACAACTCGGGCTGATGACCGCCAGCCTCACCGAGGCGGCCGGCGCGCTGGCGACGTACACCGACCGGCTGACCGGCACGACCAGCTGAAGCTCTCCCGGCCGCCCACCCCCTGCGGCGGCCGGGAGCCAGGAGGGCCCGGGGCGGGTGCCGGGCTCCGTCCGCCGGCCACCCGGGCGGTCGACGGCCGACCCCGCCCGCCTCGGTGCCGCCCGACAGCGGAAGGGCACACGATGATCTACCGCATCGGACAACGGATCCGGTCATACCAGGTCCGCGCCAAGACTTTCGGCCGTCGGTGGCGCGGCCTCGACCCCGACGAGGTGTACGCCTACCTGCGGCAACTCGCGGACGAACTTGACCGGGTACGACACGAGGAGTCCCTCGCCCGCACCGAGGCCGAACGGATCCGGCAGGGGCTACGGCAGTGGCACTCCCGGCACGCCCGCTGCTTCTTCGTCGACCCCGAACGCAGTTCGCCAGCCCGTACGCCGAACCGGGGAGCGTGGTGAGCAGCACTCCCGGCTTGACGTTTTCCCATATGGGAAATTAAAGTCGCTGCCGTGGCACGAGCAGCGACGACGTCGGACGCCTTCAACGCGATCGCCGAGCCGCAGCGCCGGGAGATCCTGGCGCTGCTGCGGGCGGGTGAGCTACCGGTGACCGACCTGGCCCACCAGTTGGGGATGAGCCTGCCGGGAGCGTCCAAGCACCTGCGGGTGCTCCGGGAGGTGGGACTGGTACGGGTCCGGGGGGCGGGGAAACAGCGCCTCTACGGCCTGGACGCCCGCGGGCTACAGCCGATCCACGAGTGGATCGGCGGGTTCGAGCAGTTCTGGACCGAGAGCTTCGACCGACTCGACGCGTACGTGCAGGAACTCAAGCAGACACGGCAAGGGGATGACCGATGACCGGGGCAGAGCAGGAAACGGGGACGGAGTCGGCGACAGCCGACCGGGAGATCGTGATCTCCCGGGTCATCGACGCCCCCCGGGAGCTGGTGTTCGAGGCGTTCACCGAGGTACGGCACCTGTCGCGGTGGTGGGGTCCGGAGGGATTCACCACCACCACGCGGTCCTTCGAGTTCCGCATCGGCGGAGTCTGGGACTTCGTGATGCACGGACCGGACGGAACCGACTACTCCGAGTGGATCACCTGGACCCGGATCGTCCCACCGGAACGGATCGAACTGCTGCACGGCGAGTCACCCGACGACCCGAACGCCTTCGAGTCGGTCCTGACCTTCGCACCGAACGACGCGGGGACCCGGATCGTGATGCGCACCGTGTTCCCCACCAGACAACTGCGCGACGAGGCGGCCGAGAAGTACCACGCGATCGAGGCCGGTCAGCAGACCCTGGCCAACCTGGCCGCCTACGTCACCGAGGGCGCCCGGAAGGGAGCACAGGGCTGATGGCCGGGACGGTCTTCTTCAGCGTCTCGATGTCGCTGGACGGGTTCATCGCGCCCAATTCCGCCGAGGAACTGATGGGCCGGCAGTGGATGGAGCTGCAGCGGTGGGTCTTCCCGCAGCGGTTCTTCCGGCAGAACCTGAAACTCGGCGAGGGCGGCGAGGAAGGACGCGACAACGACATCCTGCGGGAGACGTTCGAACGCACCGGCGCGAGCGTGATGGGCAAGCGCATGTTCGACGCCGGCGAGAAAATGTGGCCGGAGGAGGCGCCGTTCCACACGCCGGTCTTCGTCGTGACACACGAGAAGCGTGACCCTTGGGAGCGGCCGGGCGGGACCACCTTCCACTTCGTCAACGACGGCATCGAGTCCGCGCTCGACCAGGCCCGCGAGGCCGCCGGCGACCGCGACGTCCGGATCGCGGGCGGCGGCGCGACAATCGTCGAGTACGTGAACGCCGGCCTGGTCGACGAGTTCTCGATCGCGCTCTCACCCGTACTGTTCGGCTCCGGAGTCCGGCTCTTCGACGGCGTGGACGCGACCCGGATCGCGCTGGAGCAGGTCCGGTCGGAGGCGTCGCCCCGGGTCACGCACCTGACCTACGCCGTACGCCCGAGGTAGCCGCACCGCCGCTGGACCCGCAGCGCCCACGGTGCCGCGGGTCACCCCTGAATCAGCCGGCCACCTCGGCGGTCCAGTCACGGACCAGTGCGACGAAGTCCGCCGGCCGTTCCATCGACGGCAGGTGCGCCACGTCGTCCCAGTCCACCCGCCGGACCCGGGGCGCACCGGCGCAGACCCGGCCGGCCGCGTCGTGGATGGTGTCCAGGTCGTGGCCGCCGACGAGGACCAGGACCGGCAGGTCCAGGTCGCCCAGCCGCTCCAGGGCCGGCGGCTCCAACTCCGTCTCGTCGACGTCGCCCCACGACTCGGTATTCTCGAACGCGTTGCGCTGCATGGTCCGGATAGCGGAGACCACCGACGGCGCGACGTCGGAAACGCTACGGCCGGGGCCGGCGACCCAGGTGGTGACGTTGGCTTCGACCGCCGCGTCGAGATCACCATCGGCCAGGGCCTTCTTCTCGGCGTCGAAGAAGCTGCGCAGGTCAGGGGTGAGTTCGGCCAGCAGGCTGCCACCGGGCGGGCACAGCACCAGCGACCGCACCAGCTCGGGCCGGGTCAGGGCGACCTCCGTGGCCACGCCGGACCCGAACGAGGCGCCGACGAGGTGGCACTGCGTGATGCCCAGCTGGTCCAACGTCGCGACGACGTCGGCGACATGGTCCAGCACCCCGTCCGGCCGGGTTGTCGACTCACCGAAGCCGCGCAGGTCGAACCGGACGACCGTATGATCGGCGGCCAGGTCACCCCAGACCGGATCCCACATCCGCCGGTCGGCGATGCCCGCGTGGACGAGGACGACGGGCAGACCGTCGTCCGGCGGGCCGCTCCGGTCATAGGCGATACCGGACGGGGTGTACAACGTGACAGTCATCGGTCTCCTGACCTGCTCGATTGTCGAACCAGCGGATTCAACCGTGGCCCTCGACCGACGGGCAACCCGTATTCGGCGGCGCAGATCCTGACCGTGCCCGCCCCGAACCGGCCCGGCACCGGCCAGGCAGGTGACCGGGGCCACAACCGGGCCGTCGAACTTTCCGGTGGTTCCGCACATCGTGCCCGCGTGACCGTGCGGACGGTGGACCCTGAGCAGCGGGGACCGGCGTTCCGCAGCCATCGAGCAGGGGGTTCTGATGACGGAGAACTATTCGACCGCGAAGGCGGCGCTCGCCTTCCTGTCGGGCATGGAAGATCTGGCGGCGGCGATTCCCGGCACGTACCGCGAGCGGGGCGCAAACGGCAGCCTGCTCGCCCTGACCCGCGCCATGGTTCCGGCGCTGAATCCCATCCTGAGTGCCGCCGCCACGCCCGACGCCGCCGAGATCGCCGCCCTGGCGGAGGTCGCCGCCCGGGAGTCCGGGCCGGCACCGTGGAGCATCCGGCTGCGCGGCGAGCCGACCCCGGAGATCGTGGCGACCGCGACCCGGTACGGCCTGACCACCACGTCCACCCAGCCGTTCATGCTCGAATCGCTCGACGGGTCCGGCCCGACGCGGCCCGAAACCGCCAGCGAGGTACGGGTACGCCGGCTGGCCGGGGCCGAGTCCGCCACCTTCGCCGCGGTACTCAGCGCGGGATTCGGCGCGCCGCCGGAGATGATCGCCGCCATCTACACGCCGGCGGTGTTGGACAGCCCCGGCACCTCGGCGTACGTCGCCGAGAACGACCGGGGTGTGCCCGTGTCGGCCGGCGTCGCCTTCCGCAACGACGGATTCCTCGGGTTGGCCAACATCTCGACGGTTCCCGAATTCCAGCGTCGGGGTTACGGGCGCGCTCTCACCGAGGTGATCCTCCGCGACGGTCGTACGGCGGGCGCCCACACCGCGTACCTGCACGCCAACGAGCCGTCCCTGCCGTTCTTCGAGAGCGTCGGATTCAGCACGACGGAACACTGGACGATGCTCAGCGCCTTCTGAGCGACCCAGGCCGCGAGGGTCGTACCGCGCACCAGAGGGGCCGAGCCGTAACCGTTGATCGCGTCTGGACGCCCGCCGGGTCGTTACGCCGGTTCGACGGGCAGCCAGAGCTGATGGGCCGTGGTGCTGAGGTCGTTCGTCGGCTTGAGCGCCGCGACGATCTCCGGGCCTGGCCGCAGACACCACGGGTTGGACGGGAACCACTCGGCCGCGGCCGCGGCCCAGGTCCTCTGCAGGGCCTGCGGATACGGCCCCGGGCTGCGGATGACCACCCAGATGCCGGCCGGGACCTCGATGATGTCGAGGTCGCCGGGGATCGGCGTATCCGGGGACACGGCGACCCCGTGCAGGTAGGTCAGCTCGCTGCCCTCGTCGTAGTCAGGGTGGAGGTCGTCGCAAACCGCGAGCAGGCCGCTCGGCTCAGTGTTGCCGAGTGCCCTCAGGCGCAGGTGTTCCTCCGCCGACAGTGCGGCGATGTGCTGCTGGATGTGCAGGTTGATGCCATGGTGAATCAGCGGAACACGGGCCGCGTGCCCCACGAGCCGGAACGCGGGATGGTCGACTAAGCGGGCGTCCATGTGTTCGCTCCCTTCGACAGTCAGGCGGAACCTGAGCTGCGAACCTCGAATGACCCGGCGGAGTCGGTTGGGTCGAGATCATCGGACCTTTCCCCGATGTCAACCTTGATCGAAGGCGCACCGGTCGCGCCCGATGGCTGCGGTTCGGTCCGATGGTGCGACGACACTGTTGCCGCACACCCGATCGAAGCGGCGCAGAAAGTGTCGGGTGCTCGGGGGCGGTGCTGCCGCACGCTGGGGACATGGATGACACGACCTTGGTATCCCGTTTTCTTCGCGACGGCTTCGTGAAGTTGGAGGGCGCCGTCGCGCCACGCGTGGCCGCGGACTGCGCACGGCTACTGTGGCAGGAGACAGGCTGCGAACCGGACGATCCAGCGACGTGGACACAGCCCGTGCACTGGGTGGCCGGCATGGCACAGGGGCCGTTCGCCGCCGCACCCAACTCCCCGTTCCTCCACCACGCGTACGACCTCCTCGTCGGCGCGGGACGCTGGGAGCCGCGCTACTCGCTGGGCACGTTCCCGCTGCGCTTCCCGCACCAGGAGGAACCGGACGACGCGGGCTGGCACATCGAGGGCAGCTATCTGCCGGAGGGCGAGAGCTGGTATTTCACAAATGTTCGCTCCCGCGGCCGGGCGCTGCTGATGCTGTTCCTGTTCAGCGAGGTCGGTGAGGAGGACGCCCCGACCCGGATCCGGGTCGGCTCACACCTCGACGTGCCGAAGCTGTTGGAGAAGTACGGGGAGGACGGGGCGAGCGGGCTGGATCTTGCGCCCGACCTGATGGCGGCGTCCGACCACCGGCCGGTCGCCCTCGCCACCGGGTCCCCGGGCGACGTCTTCCTGTGCCATCCGTTCCTCGTGCACGCGGCGCAACCGCACCATGGGACGCGGCCGCGCTTCATGGCCCAGCCGCCGCTCATGCCGGCCGCGCCGTACGAATTGGAGCGGGCCGATGGTGCGTACTCGCCCGTAGAGATCGCGATCCGCCGAGGCCTTGGACAGGACACGCTCGGCGCGGCGGGCGGGCACGGGTGAGTCAGGTACGAGGAAGGCGGGGACAGCGGTGGGTCTGTCGGTGAGTAGCCGCAATGCGCGATTCCAACAGTGGGAGGCTCTCCTACGGAATCGGACCAAGCGGCAGCGTCACGGCGAGTTCCTCGTGCAGGGCGTGCGCCCGATCGCCATGGCCGTCGAACACCGCTGGCAGATCCGAGAGCTGCTCTACGACACCAGCGCTCAGCTGTCCGGCTGGGCGCGCGAGGTCCTGGACACGGTCCGAGCCGAGAAGATCGCCGTCTCCCGTGAACTGATGCACGAGCTGGGAGGTAAGGCGGACACGGTTCCAGAGCTGCTGGCCGTGGTCGCGCTGCCGGAGGACGACCTGTCTCGGATCCCGGCCGCGCCGGCCATGCTCACCGTCGTGTTCGATCGGCCCACCAGCCCCGGCAACATCGGCACCCTCGTCCGGTCCGCAGACGCCTTCGGCGCCTCCGGGGTCGTCATCACCGGCCATGCCGCCGACGTCTACGACCCGAAGGCGGTCCGGGCGAGCACCGGCTCGCTGTTCGCCCTACCCGTGGTCCGGGTGCCCTCGCACCAGGCCGTTCTGTCCTGGGTCGCTGACCTCCGCGCCAACGGCATCGGTATGAGCATCGTGGGTACCGATGAGCACGGCTCACTGGGTGCCGCCGAGTACGACTTCACGCAGCCCACGCTGACCTTGATCGGCAATGAGACCACCGGTCTCAGCTCCGGCTGGCGTGAGGCCTGCGACCAGCTCGTCCGGATCCCGATGTCCGGGTCCGCCAGCTCCCTGAACGCGGCGACCGCCGCGGCTGTCGTGCTGTACGAATCAGCACGACAGCGGACCGCTGCCGCTTCTGAGCGGTCCGAGCCGGGAGGGCGGTAGCGCCCTCCCGGCTCCCGCAACGGAGTACTAACGCCGGACCAGCGCCGGGGCCAGGGCCCGCAGCTGCGGCAGCAGCTCTGCCGGCCCGTCGACCAGCGGCTGGACGCAGACGTGATCGGCGCCTGCCTGGTGGTGCGCCCGGATCCGCTCCGCGATCGTCGCCGGGTCACCCCACGCCACGACCGCGTCGACCAGGGCGTCGCTGCCGCCGCCGGCCAGATCCTGCTCGGACCAACCGAGATCCCGCAGGTTGTTCACGTAGTTGGGCAGGCTCAGGTAGAGCGCCATGAACCGCCGGGCCTTCTCCCGGGCCGCGTCCGGATCGGTCTCCAGCACCACCGCCACCTCCGGTGCCAACAACGGCTCCGGCCCGAGGATCTTCCGGGCGTACGCCGTGTGTTCCACCGTGACGAAGTACGGGTGCGCGCCCGCGCTGCGCCGAGCCGCCAGCTCCAGCATCCCCTTACGTAGCGCGGCCAGCACCCGTGGCGCCCGCTGCGGCAGCGGCCCGGCGTACCCGGTCTGGTCCATCGCGTCGAGGTAGGCGCCCATCGCCGCGAGCGGTCGCGCGTAGTCGTGGCCCCGCATCTTGGCCAGCGGCGCGTGGCTCACCCCGAGCCCGAGCAGGAACCGCCCGTCGTACGCCTCGGCGAGGGTGCTCGCGCCGTTCGCGGCGGCGGTGGCGTCCCGGACCCAGATGTTGGCGATGCCGGTGGCGACCACCAGCCGCCGGGTGGCGCCGAGCAGGATCGCCGAGTGGACGAGCGGCTCCTTGCTGTTCGGGGTCTCCCCCACCCAGAGCGCCCCGTAGCCCAGCTCCTCCACCTCGGCCGCGACCGTACGACCGAACTCGGCCGACTCCCCGCCGAGCACGCTCGTCCAGACCCCGACCGGGCCGATCCGCCGCTTCAGCTCGGCCGGATCGTCACCGGACCGCTGCTTTTCGACCATGGTCTTCTACCCCCTACTCGGAACAATTCTCGTCGCCCCCGACCGTATGCCGCGGGTCGACCAGGCGCCCGGAGGCCACGCGATATCGGCTTCGAGCTCGACGGATCCGGATCGGGAAGCCCGGAGCGGAAGCCGCGGCACCCTGCTGCGGCTTCCGCTCCAACGCACTCAGTTGCCGGAAGGCTTCAGGCGCTCAGTTGCCGGATGCTGCGGCGATTGCGGCACGGACCTGCTGGGCGAACCCCCGAACGGTGTAGTCCGCCGGGAGACTGTCGATCAGCACGATGTCGGAGATCGAATTGTTGACCCGCAGCGGCAGGATCTCCTGGTACTCGGGGGAGTTGTACCACCGCTCGGCGGCGGCGCGGTCGGGAAACTCCATGAGGACCACCAGGCCGGGCCACGCGCCCTCCACGACGGTGGCCTCGCCGTTGGCGAGCCACTTGCCACCGTAGGGCTTCACCGTGGCCTCGACCTGCTCAAGGTAGGTCAAACCGGCCTCGTTCGGGATGCCGCCGGGGATGCGCAGATGATTGATCAGATAGGTGCTCATCTCAAACCCTTCAGGTCAGGCGGCAGACGCGCCGCAGCCGTTTAGATTATGAGCGTAATCCTATTGCGCCTCATCCGCCCACACCTGTGAGCTACCACGCAGGGCGCAGCAAAAACCGGCCTACGCGGAAACCCGCTTCCGCACGGCGCCGGCCAGGAGCCAGCCGGTGGCAAGCAGGACGCCGGGCAGCAGCCCGATCAGCGGCGGCAGCGCGGTCGGGCCGTACACCAGGGCCGGCAGCGGGCCGCGGACCTCGGGCAGGCCGCCGACCTGGTACGTCTCGTACGGCCCGCCCCGGCAGTCGACGGTGACCGGCCCCGCCGCCGGTACGTCGAAGGTGCCGAGCAGCACCGTCACGATGCTGTCGCTGTTGTCGGTGAACAGCACCGAGGGCTCGGACAGCCGCAGCCTGCCGCCCCCGGCATCGGTGAGGGTGCACTGGCCCGCCGACAGGTCGTCGCCGTAGAGCCGGAAGACGGCGTGCCTGCCGGGGCCGAGCGGCACGGCCGTCCGTGCGCCGCTGGCGACCGTCGCCGCGCCGGCCGGGACGAACCGTCCGGTGGCGAGTTCGGCGCCGACCCGGACGAACTCCGGCACCGCCCAGAGCCCGGCCAGACCGAGCGCGGCGACGAGAACCCACCGGCGACCCGACGGCGGCCGTACCCGGTTGTCGGGCGGCGTGGCCGTCGGGCGGCGGCGCAGCCCGAGGCCGTACCCGAACGCCCCGACGAGCGCCGGACCTGCCACGGCGGCCAGCCACCGGAGGATCGACCAGGGCCGGTTGTTGGTCAGGTCGGCGTCGAGCGGCACCACGTAGCGGTAGAGCAGATCGTTGACGAGCAGGGTGAGCAGGGTCAGCACCGTGCCACCCGCGAGAACGAGCAGCAGACGGCGACCGAGGGCGGACCGGTCCGTCTCCGCCGGGACCCGGATCCCGTACCGGTAGCCGAAGAGCAGCGCCACGCCGGCCGCGACCAGCGTCGCCGCTCCGGTCAGCTCCGACAGTTCCGGCCGGTAGCCCTCGTAGCTGCCGCTGTCGAGCCAGACCAGCGCGACGATCAGACCGGCCGGGATGCCGCCGAGCGCCACGGCGAACGGCGTCAGGGACGGGACGGGGCGCGACATCAACGCCAGGCTATCCGGACAGTCGGGGTCGTAACAGGTACGCCACGTCCAGCGCCCGACTGGCCGGCGAGGGGTCGCCGGGCTGCCAGTCCTCGGCGGTCCAGACGTCCGAGAGCACCGCCTGGACAAAACCCCAGGCGACGACCCGGTCGACCGGCATCGCCAGCTCGTCGGCGAGTTGTTCGACCCGGGCCGGGACCAGCGCCGTCAATGCCGGGTCCCGGTCGTCCGGCTCCGGGTTGTAGAGCAGCGCCCCGACTCCGTAACCGGGGTCGCCGAGGTAACCGTGCGGGTCGATCGCCAGCCACGGCTCCCGCTCGGCGCGCAGGATGTTGTCGTGGTGCAGGTCGCCGTGCAGCACCACCTGGTCCGGCGCCGAGGCGCAGAGTTCCCGCATCAGGCCGTTGGCGGTCACGACCAGCTCGGTCGGGAGCGGGCCGCCGTCGCCGAACCGGGCCAGATGGTTGTCGAAACCCCGGGCCAGGGTCAACAGGTCGGGCAGCGGGCAGTCCGGCGGTGCCGGCACGGCGAGTTTCCGCAGTACCCCGGCGAGGATCGAGGTTGCCTCGGCGTCCCGGTGTGGCACCAGGTCACGCAGCCGGTCGCCGGGTTCGGCCCGCTCCAACAGCAGGGCACCCCGGTCGAGGTCGGCCCGGAGCAGGCGTACGGCGCCACGGCCGGCCCAGGCGGCGAGCGCCGGCGCCTCGGTACGCAGCGAGTCTCCGCTCGGCACCCCGAGCTTGAGCACCGCCCGCGTCCCGTCGGCGCAGGTCACCGCCGTTACGTAGTGGTACGACAGCTCGTACGGCCGGCCGTCGGGGGTCAACTGCCAGTCCCGGAAGACCTGGGCGAGTGTTTCCAGCAGGCCGGTGAGCCAGCGTCGGCCGTCCTCGCCCCAGACCGCCAGCACGTTGCGCGTCAACACCTCGGAGACCACAGTGCAGACGATATAGCCGCGCCGGTCGCACGGTGGGGACGGCGTGTACCGGGGTTCAACAGTATGCCGGAGAGTCATGATTATGACTCTCAGGCATGAACCGTGCCTGACATGTGCGTTCTCCCGGGCGGCGCCGCCGGCCGCTCAGGAGGTGACGTCCTTGCGGGTGAAGCGCCAGAAGGCGAGGCTCCAGAAGACGGTGGCGTAGGAGATCGCCGAGATGCAGCCCTTGACGATGTCGTCGGTCTGCACCGGCGTCGAGAGCAACCCGAGCCAGGCACTGCTGTAGTGCGTCGGCAGGAAGTCCCGCAGTACCCCGAGCGCGGTGATCTGGTCGAGGATGCTGGAGAGGATCCAGAGCAGCACGGCCCCGCCGACCGCGCCGAGCGCGGCGTCGGTGGTGACCGAGAGCAGGAACGCCAGCCCGGCCACCACCAACAGCACCACCGCCAGATAGCCGAGGATGCCGAGCAGCCGGAGCAGCCCCTCGCCGGCCGGGATCTGCGCGGCGACGGTGCTGCTCAGCGGCGACCAGCCGTACCGGAGGGTGCCGGCGAGCAGTGCGGTGCCGGCCAGCAGCAGCAGGGCCAGCAACGAGTACAACAGCGCGACCACCAGCTTCACCGCCAGCAGCCGGGCCCGGGGCACCGGTACGGCCAGCAGGTACCGCAGGCTTCCCCAGCTCGCCTCGCTGGCCACGGTGTCACCGCAGAACAACGCCACCACGACGACCAGCAGAAACGTCGAGGAGACCAGCAGCGCGAAGAGAGTGAAGTTCAAGCCACCGGAGGTGGCCAGCTCGATCAGGCTGCCGAACTCGCCGCCGCCGTTGTCGTCGTCCCCGTCACCGCCGAACTCGAACGCGACGAGGATGATCAACGGCAGCAGCACCATGAACCCGAGCGACAACTGGGTACGCCGCCGCGATGCCTGCCGGCGCCACTCGGTGGCGATCGACAGGGTGGCCCGGGGCCGGTAGCCGGCCGCCCCACCCGCCGCGTCCGGCGCCCCCGCACCCGAACCCGCCGAGTCCGGCGATCCCTCGCCCGCGACCTCGATGTCGACCATCACCGGTCCCCGCTTCCCCGTGAGTTCTCGCCGACCAGGGCGAGGAAGGCGTCCTCCAGCCGACGGCGGGGCACCACCCGGTCCACCCCGATCCCGGCCCGGACGAGTTCGGCGACGACCTCGCTGCGGGCGGTCCCGTTGGTGTCGACGACCAGGGCGCCGTTGCTCTCCGGCAGGACCCGTACCCCGGACAGCCCGTCGAGTACGGCCCGGGCCGCGTCCGGGTCGGAGACGTCGAACTGGGTGCTCGGCGACTCGCCGACGATCTCCTCCACCGCTCCCGAGGCGACGATCCGTCCCTTGTGTACGACCACCGCGTGGGTGCAGGTCTGCTCCACCTCGGCGAGCAGGTGACTGGAGACCAGCACCGCCCGGCCGTCGGTGGCGTACCGGCGCAGCACCCGGCGCATCTCGGCGATCTGCGGCGGGTCGAGCCCGTCGGTCGGCTCGTCGAGCACCAACAGCTCCGGCAGGCCGAGCATGGCCTGGGCGATGGCCAGCCGCTGCCGCATACCGTGGCTGTACTTGCGGATCTTGCGATGCACCGAGTCACCGAGTCCGGCGATCTCCAGCGCCTGTTCGAAGTGCGCGTCCGCCTCCGGGCGCCCGGTCGCCCGCCAGTACGCCTTCAGGTTCTCCAGACCGCTCAGGTGCGGCAGGAAGCCCGGGCCCTCGACCAGTGCGCCGATCCGGGACAGCACCGGCGAGCCGGGGACCAGCCGGTGCCCGAAGACGTGGATCTCGCCGGCGGTCGGCTGGGTCAGCCCCATCAGCACCCGCAACGTGGTGGTCTTGCCGGCGCCGTTCGGCCCGAGCAGACCCACCACCTGCCCCCGGTGCACCTCGAAGCCGATCCGGGAGACCGCGACGAAACCGTCCGCGTACTCCTTGCGCAGGTCGCGGACGACCAGCGGGGTGTCGGCGTACTCGGGATGCACCGAGGTGTCGTGCCGGCGGTGCCGGCGGCGGAGCACCGCGACGACCACGACGAGCCCGAGCACGATCGCGGCGAGCAGCCCGACCAGCGTCCAGCGCCAGAGCGCGGCCGGGGTGGCGATCGGTTCCCCGGTCACGGTCGGCAGGGCGACCACGGCCCGGGGCAGCGCCCCGTCCGCCGGGGCGGCACCCACCGGAGCGCCGAGTCCGACGGTGTAGGTGACCGGCTGGGCCGGGGTGGCGTACGCCTGGTCGGAGGTGGCGATCACGATCCGCAGCCGGTGCCCGGCCTCGATCCGGCGGACGATCGCCGGCAGGGTCACCTGGACCGGCTGGGCGGCGGTGATGTCGGCCGGCAGCCCGGTCAGCCGGACCGGGGCGACCAGGCCGTTCGAGAGCGCCGCCGGACCGTTCGGGTCGACGTCGTAGAGCTTGACGAAGAGCACGGCCTCACCGGTCGGCGAGGCGGCCCGGATCGGTACGGTCGGCGAGCCGACCACGTCGACCGCCTCGGTCAGCGGTGCCGACTCGAACCGGGCGTGCTGTCCGGGCAGGTCACCGGCGACCCCGTCGAGCAGCGAGGAGAAACCGCCGGCGAACGGCAGCGCCGAGATCGCCGCCGGGTTGCCGTTCGGCGGGTTGGCGATCCGCTGCACCGGGCCGGCGACCGCGACGTCGGCCCGTCCGGTGCCCTCGACGCCCGGATAGTCGGTGGTGGAGAAGCCGGAGGCGACCAGCCCTCGGTCGAGGGCGTCGAAGCCGGCGATCCGCGACCAGGTGAAGCTGGTCGACGGGGTGGATCCGCCGCCCTTGACGTAGTGGTCGAGCCACTGGGCCATCAGGAACCGCACCCGGTCCTGGTCGCTCTGCGGGCCGGTGCCGCCGTCGTGTCCGCCGGTGAACCAGGCGACCCGGACCGGGGTGCCGTTCGCCGCGATCCCCCGGGCGTTGGCGTCCGCCTCGGCGAGCGGGAAGAGGGTGTCCGCCTCGCCCTGGACCAGCAGCGTGGGTGCCTTGATCCGGTCGAGGACCCCGGCCGGGCTGGACCGGCGCAGCAGCGCCACCGCCTCGGCGTCGGCCCGGCCGGTGGTGGCGATCCGCAGGTACGCCGCGCAGACGTCGGCGGCGAACCGCCCGCAGGCCGGGTCCGCGCCGGGGGCGGCCCCGGGCGGCGCACCGGGGACCGCGCCGAGCAGCGGGTCCCGGTTCGCCGGACCGTCGCCCGCACTGCCGTCGCTGCCGAAGAAGAGGCCGGCCCAGCCCTTCTTGAACACCCCGTCGACCGGTTCCCGACCGGTCGACTCCGGCAGGAACGAGCGGGCCAGGTCGTTCCAGGTGATCATCGGGACGATGGCGTCCACCCGCGGGTCCTGGGCGGCGAGCAGCAGGGCCAGGCCGCCGCCGTACGAGCCGCCGACCACGCCCACCCGGGGGTCACCGTCGCGGTCGCGGCGGATGTCCGGCCGGGCGGCGAGCCAGTCGAGCAGCCGGGCGGCGTCCCGTACCTCGTAGTCGGGGTTGTCCAGGTGGATCTGCCCACCGCTGCGCCCGAACCCCCGGGCGGTGTACGTCAACACCGCGTAACCGAGGTCGGCCAGGTCCTCGGCGTCGGCGCGTACCGACTGCTTGGTGCCGCCGAAGCCGTGCGCCAGCAGCACCGCCGGCACCGGACGGTCGGCGCTCGCCCCGTCCGGCAGCAGGAGCGTGGTGTCCAGTTCCACCGGTTCCGTACCGGTCGGGCCGGACCGCACGGTGATCATGGCATCGGTGGCCGACCAGGACGGCCGCTCCGGCCAGACCGCCCAGCCGACCAGGCCGCCGACCAGCATGAACACCGTCGCTCCGGCGACCACGCGACGCCGGGTCAACCGGGCCCGGACACGCCCGGCCGGGCGCAGGGCACGGCGGATCCGCGCCAGCGGTGAGGAAGGCATGGGCACCACCGTACGGTGTGGAACCTGAGGAGGGGCTGAGATCCGCCGTACGTTCGTCCGGCAACTCCGTTCGGCGGCGAAGGGTCCGACATCTGCGCCAGGTCAACCAATGTACGGCGAAGCAACTACGGATGCCGTGAATTCCGATGTTTCGGGGCAGCGCGGATCAATCGATGCATGCGCAAAGGCAACTATGTACAACGAGTCACATTTTCGGTCACCGGCCGTCACCCGTACTCAAGTGACGCATAACTGACTGCTCAGCCGCCATCCCAGACGTCCACCTTCGACTAGTTTTCCGGTCCGGTGGACGGGACCGGGCGGCCTCCCCATCCCCACCGCTCAGCTCCCCCCTCGCTGATGGAGATGGACGATGACAGTTCCCGCACAGCGGTCCCGGGGCGTGACGCACCGGGCCGGTGTCGTACTGCGAGCCCTGCTCGCGGTCGCCCTGCTGGCACCGGTCGGCGTGCTCTTCACCTCGACCTGGCGGGGCAACGACAAACAGCGCTCGGTGATCGAACTGGAGCGGGACGGAGTCGAATACCTGCGGGCCCTCGAACCGGTGATGCTCGCGCTGGTCGACGCCCGGGCCGGCGCCGTCGCGGGCCGGCCGGTCGACGCCGGCACGCTGCACCGCGCGGTCGAACACGCGCACACCGTCAACAACCGGCTCGGCGCCGAGCTCCGGGCCACCGAACGCTGGACCGGCATCCGTACCACCATCCAGGCCCTGCCGGACGCCGCCCCGACCGACCCGGTCCGGGCCTCCGCCGCGTACGGTGAGGTCGCCGACCTGCTGCTGGCGCTCTACGCCAAGGTACGGCAGAGTTCCGGGCTGGCCCGGGACCAGGCCGCCGACTCATTCCACCTGCAGGACGCCGTCGCCGACGAACTGCCGAGAGCGTTGGACGCCGCCGGACGCCTCGCCGACCTTGTGGTCCTGGCCTCCCGGCGCCCGGCGGGCGTCCAACCGGAACTCGCCACCACCCTCGCGCTGGCCCGCGCCGCCGCCCTCGGACCCGCGACCGATCTGCTGACCAACCTGCGGGCCGCGGTCGAGAACACCGAGAGCCGCACCCTCGGCGGCAACCTGCTCAGCCGGCTCGACAGCTACCAGCGGACCGTCGAGGTGCTCGCCGCGCTCGCCACCCCGGCCAACGGCGCCGAACTCATCCTCCCGGACCCGACCCGGGTCGCCTCCGCCCGGTCGGCCGCCCAGGTCAGCGGCGCCGAACTCGGCGTCATCATCCACGACGAACTCGACACCCTGCTGCGGGAGCGGGCCGACGACCTGGTCGGCGAACGCTGGCTCGGGATCGCCGCCCTGGTCTCGGCGGTACTACTGGTCCTGGCCCTGGTGGTCGTCACGGTGCTGGCCGCCCGCCGCCGCGTGCCGGTGGTCGTGGCCGGTACGCCGGCCGGGGCCGGTGCCAGCCCGACGGAGGCCACCGGACCGGCACCGGCCGGTACCGAGCCACCGACCGGACCGGCCCGCAACGGTCCGCCCCTGGCCGAGGCGCCGCTGATCGACCCGTCACTGCTCGACTCACCGCTGCTCGAACCGCCACCGCCGGGCGTACGGTGGGCCGACCCGGTACCGGTCGGCCAGGGAACGCCACACCGGGGACGCCCCGATGCTGCTCGGTAGGCTCCGGATCCGGGGCCGACTCGCCCTGCTCGTCATCATTCCGCTGCTCAGCACCATCGTCGTCGCCGTACCGCTGCTCGCCGGCCAGCTCGACTCGGCCCGCCGGGCGGCGGAAACCGTCGACACCACCCGCAACGCCGGCCGGGTCGGCACCCTCGTCCAGGACCTGCAGCGGGAACAGCTGCTCTCCGTCGGCTACCTGCTGGGTGCCGTCGACCGGACCGTGCTGATGCAGCAGACCGCGCAGGTCACCGACCGGATCGCCGACCTGCGGCTGGAACTCGGCGACACGCTGCCCGACGAGATCAGGACGGCGATCGACGGCGCGGGGCGGCTGACCGAGACCCGCGCCGGGATCCTCACCCGGCGGGCCGACCCCGGGAGGGTCGTCACCGACTTCGGGCAGGTGCACCGCGCACTCATCGACTCGCTCCGGCTGACCCGGGTCGCGGACCCGGCCACGCCGGAGGGGCGCCAGATGATCGCCCTGGACGCGATGCTCCGGACCGACGACTCGATCGCCACCTGCGCCGCCCTGGTCATCCTGATCGGCGGCACCCGCAGCACCGCCGCCGGCATCGCGTACGTCTCCGCCATGGCCCAGACGCAGGCCCACCTGGACCGGTTCCGCAGCTTCGCCACCCCGGCCCAGAACGACCTGTACCTGCTGGTCGAGCGGGCCACCGCGGCCCGGACCAACGCCGAGTTCCTCAACGCCGGCAGCCTGGACGTGGCCGGCGCCGTCGACGGGCTGAAGATGGAGGAACTCTTCCCGGCCGTCTCCTCACTGATCAACCTGGGTCAGTTCATCGAGAAGAAGATCGTCACCGACGTGGTCGCCGAGGTCACCGACCAGCGGCAGCGGGCGATCACCGGGGCGTACACGGTCGGCGCGCTGGTGCTGCTGCTGATCGCGCTGATGCTGCTGCTCAGCCTCGCGGTGGCCCGTACGGTCGCCCGACCGTTGACCCGGCTCACCGTCTCCGCCGACCGGATGGCCCGGGTCGCCGAGGCGGAACTGGTCCGGATCACCGACGACGAGTCCGAGTCGCCGGACCCGGTCCGGCTCGACCCGGTCGACGTACGCGGCCGGGACGAGATCGGCGACCTGGCCCGCGCCTTCGAACGGGTGCAGGGTACCGCCGCCCGGCTGGTCGAACGGCAGACCGCTGGCCGGCGGAACGTGGCGCAGATGTTCGGCCACGTCGGACGACGTACCCAGAACCTGGTCAACCGGCAGCTCGGCCTGATCGACCGACTGGAGTGGCAGGAGACCGATCCGACCCGGCTGCAGGACCTGTACCGGCTCGACCACGTCTCCAGCCGGCTGCGCCGCAACGCCAGCAGCCTGGTGGTGCTCTCCGGCGGGGCGGGCGGGGACGGGCACGTCGCCCCGCTCCCGCTCGGCGACGTGGTCCGGCTGGCGCTCGGTGAGATCGAGGACTACACCCGGGTCGACGTGCAGGTACGCCTCGACGTGAGCGTGACGCCCGGGGTGATCGGGGACCTCGTCCTCACCCTCGCCGAGCTGATGGAGAACGCCACCGCCTTCTCCCCGCCGCACACCCGGGTCACCGTGCTGGCCGAGGTCGTCCCCGGCGGCGTACGCCTCAACCTGGTCGACCACGGCATCGGCATGTCACCGGAGCGGCTGGCCGAGGAGAACGCCCGGCTGACCCGGCGGGAGCGGCTGGACCTCGCCCCGACCGAGGTGCTCGGGCTGTTCGTGGTCGGTCGACTCGCCCGCCGGCACGGTTGGCGGGTCACCCTGAGCGCGACCTCGGGCGGCGGGGTGACCGCCGGGGTGGAGATCGACGACCGGCTGCTGGTCACCCGGCCCACACCGGCGGAGCCGGAGCCGGAGCCGGCGCTGGTGCCGGCCGGTACGGTACTGCCGCCGGCCGTGGCGGACGTCGTGTTCGACACCGAACTGCTCTCCCGGGCGACCCGGTCGCTGGCGTCCGGTCAGCCGTGGAACGCATTCCTGGTCAAGCAGCCGACCAGGGACTCGACACCGGCCCGCCCCGCGGCAGCCGGGCCAACCGCGATGGCCCGGCCCACCAGCAGCCCGGGACCCGCTCCGTCCGGATCCGGCACCGGACTGCGCCAGCGGGTCCCGGGCGCCCAACTACCGGCCGGCGCCCGTAGCCAGCGCCCCCGGGCGACCCCGGCCGACCCGGCGGTGGTCCGCGCGTTGATCGAGGACTTCGAAGCCGGGGTACGCCGCGCCCAGCAGGAGCAACGGCCGGTCCGGCCGACCACACCGTCCACGGCGCCTGCGGCGTCCATGGCGACCGCACCACCGGTCGCTCCGACCGCCACCACCTCGGCGTCGACCACGTCCAGCCCGACTCCGCCCCGACTCAACCGACGGGTCCCCGGAGCCAACCTGAGCGTGCCGCCACCACACCCGGCAACCGCCGCCATCGCGTCCGCCGGCTCGGAAGACCCCGAGCGGGTCCGCGAGCTGATCACCGAATTCGAGTCCGGCGTCGCCCGCGCGCTGAGCGAGGTCCGTGCCGAACACCGCCACGAAGAGGGAACCCAAGGATGAGCACTCCCTTCACCCGTACCGACCAGGACCAACCGGCGACCACGGCCGACGAGCTGAGCCCGGAGGCCCGTACCTTCAACTGGCTGCTCGACGCCTTCACCTCCAACACCGCCGGGGTCCGGGAGGCGATCGCGGTCTCCTCCGACGGCCTGCTGATGGCCATGTCGTCGATCAAGGACCGGTCCAACGCGGAACGGCTGGCCGCGGTGGTGTCCGGGATGACCAGCCTGGCCAGCGGGGCGGCCAACTGGTACACCCTCGGCGCGCTGAACCGGGTGGTGGTCGACATGACCGACGGCTACCTGCTGGTCAGCGCGATCAGCGCGGGCTCGGTGCTCGGCGTGGTCGCCGACCGGTCCGCCAACCTCGGCACCGTCGCGTACGAGATGACGCTCTTCGCCGGTCGGGCCGGCGGGGCGCTCACGCCGCGGCTCATCGTCGAGTTGAAGAACTCCGTGCAGTCGTGACCTGGCCCGCCTCGAACGAGGTGCCGGACCCGGAACCCGAGCCGGAGGTCGCCGCACCGACGGCTCGGATCCGTCCGTACCTGCAGGTCGCGCTGACCGGCGCGGAGGCCGAACCGGAGGACGGGGACGGTGGGCCCCCGCCGGCGGAACCCGCACCGACCGGGCTGCGCCCGTTCGTGCTCACCGCCGGCCGGGTCGCCGCGGTGGATCCGGCGATCAGTCTGGAGACCCAGGTGACCGCCAGGTACGACGACAGCTGCTGGACGGTCCCCCCGGTCAGCCGCCTCCCCTCCGAACTGCAGGAGATCGTCGCGCTCTGCGCCGAGCCGATGTCCGTGGCCGAGATCTCCGCCCGACTGCGACTGCACCTCGGCGTCACCAAGATCCTGGTCGGTGACCTCCGCGCCGCCGGCCACCTCGACGTACACCTCCGTGAGGCCGAGCACGCCCACGACCCCGAGCTGATTAGGCGAGTGATCGATGGACTTCGCGCGATCTCCTGACTGGTCCACCTCTCTCACCTCCGGCCCTCTGGGCAACAGCGCGCCCGGACGTTACGGCGGCCCGCCCGGTCACGGCCTCCAGATGGGCCGGGGTACGCCGGCCGGCTACGCCCCGCCCGCCCGGCACGTGCCGCGACACGGCGACGAGACGGTGGTCGGCGGTACGGCGCCCCGGTCCCGCCCGGAGCAGCGCCGGAGGACAAAGCCGCCGGTACCGGTGAAGATCCTGATCGCCGGTGGTTTCGGGGTCGGCAAGACCACCACCGTGGGCGCGATCTCGGAGATCGAACCGCTCACCACCGAGGCGGAGATGACCTCGGCCGGGATCGGCGTCGACGACCCCGGCATCCGGTCCGAGAAGACCACCACCACGGTCGCGATGGACTTCGGCTGCGTCACCATCGACCAGAGTCTGAAGCTCTACCTGTTCGGTACGCCGGGGCAGGCCCGGTTCGGCTTCATGTGGGACGACCTCGCCCTCGGTGCGCTCGGTGCACTGGTCGTCGTCGACAGTTCCCGGCTCGACGACTGCTATCCCGCGATCGACTACCTGGAGCGGGCCCGGCTGCCCTTTGTCGTCGCGGTCAACGCCTTCGACGGTCAGATCAGCCACGACCTGACCCAGATCCGGTGGGCCCTGGCGATCGGGGACGGCGTACCACTCATCCGGTTCGACGCCCGGGATCGGCTGTCCGTACGGGATGCCTTACTCATCGTGCTGGATCGGGCGCTGGATCGCGCGATCCGGGAGCGGGAGACTTAGGCCGGCGGCGCTCCGATCGGTTCGGTCGGCGTCGGCCGGGAAAGGTGAATCCGATGAGGGGCGAACTCGACGACGCGCTGGCCCGGATGGAACGGCGTGAGGCGTTGCAACGGCGGCTGGCGCAGGAGGCGGCGATCCGGGCCGGGTCACCCGTCGACGAGGTGACCGAGGCGGTCCAGCGGGTCGTCGCCCAGTATCCGGCGGTGGCGGTCACCATGTGGGTCGCCGACGGGCCGAACATCTCGGCGATGCACGTCGCGTGGGAGAACGGCACGGTGACCGTACGGCCAGCCGCCGAGCCGGCCCTGCCGAGCGCCGGGCAGCCGCCGCAGTCCTGGCCGATGTCGGTCCGGACGGTGCCGAACTGGTCAACCCCGGAGGACCCGCCGGCCCCGGACGCCGCCGCCCGGCTCGCCGAGATGATCCGACGGGACCCGTCACTGCTCGGCCCGGACGACGACCGCCGCTGACCCGGCCCCCGCGACCCGCAGGAGTCAGGAAGGGGCGCCAGGAGCCAGGTAGCGGCCCTTCCACCGCAGGAAGCGATAACCGGAGGCCCTTCCGCACACCCGGTAGTCTCGGCGGGGTGACCGGTCCGGATCTCACCCTCACCGCCAGTCTGCGGCCGGCCGCGCTGGACGCCCGGCGGGGCATCGTCCGGCTGCATCCGGAGGTGCTGACCGCGCTCGACCTGCACTCCGGCGACCCGGTCCGGATGACCGGCCGACGGGTGACCGCCGGGATCGTGGCCCGGGCGGAGTCGACGGCGAGCCGGGCCCTGCTTTACGCCGACGACCTGACCCTCGGCAACCTCGGGGTACGGGACGGCAGCCAGGTGGTGGTCACACCGGTACCGGTGGTGGCGGCCCGCCGGGTGCTGCTGACCGGTCCGCCCGAGATCGCCGCCGCCGTCTCCCCGGAGATGCTCCGGCTCGCCCTGCTCGGCAAGGTGGTGACCAGCGGCGACGACGTGTCGCTGCTGCCACAGGACGTCCTTCCGGACGCGGCGGTCCGGACCCTGGTCGAGGCGGCCCGGCGCAGTCTCGCCAACACCGTCGGCTACGCCTGGACGAGCACCCTGCTCACCGTGACCGCGGCGGAGCCGGGCCCGGAACATGGCACCGACACCGCGGAGCCGGTCTCCGTGCTGGTCACCATGGACAGCGTGGTCGGCTGGCGGCACGGCCACACCACACCCGGCGACGGCCCGACCGAACTGCTGGCGGTGACCGGCGGCGAGCGTACCGGCGGCGGCTGGCCGGGGACGGCGCCCCGGTCGGCGGGGGCCACCGCCGGGGCGGACGACCGGACCACCGCCGGGCCGGGAGCGACCCCGGCCGGGGCGGGTGCCGAGCCGGCCACGCCGGCCCTGGACGACCTGCCCGGGCTGCGTAGTCAGGCGGAGGAGCTGACCGAACTGCTCGACCTCGGCTTCCACCACCGGGAGGTGCTCGGCCGGCTGGGCACCACCGTGTCGCTCGGCGTACTCGTCACCGGGCCGGCCGGTTCGGGCAAGTCGGCGCTGGTGCGGGCGGTCGCGCACGCGGTCGACGCCCGGGTGTCGGCGCTCTGGGCGCCCGAGGTCGCCGCGCTGACCAACGACGCCGCCGCCCGCCGGCTCCGCGAGGTCTTCGCCTCGGTCCGGGACGACAACGGGCCGGCGGTGCTGCTGGTCTCCGACGTGGACGCGCTCGTCCCACGCGAGGCCCCGGGACCGGTCGGTACGGTGTTCCGCCAGCTGCTCGGCACCGCCGTCCGGGCCGGTACGGCGGTGGTCTGCACCACCAGCCGCCCCGAGTCGGTGGACCCGTCGCTACGCGCCCCCGACCTGCTCTCGGTGGAGATCGCCGTACCGCTGCCGGACGCGGCGCTGCGGCGCGAGCAGTTGACCGTGCTGACCCGGGGGATGCCGCTCGCCGAGGACGTCCGGCTGGACGAGGTCGCCGCCCGTACGCCGGGATTTGTCGCCGCCGACCTGGCCGCGCTGGCCCGCGAGGCCGGGGTGCGCGCGGCGCTGCGCCAGAAGGAGGCGGAGTCGCCGACGGTGGCGATGGCCGACTTCACCGCCGCCCTGGAGGTGGTCCGGCCGACCTCGATGGCCGAGTCGTCGGTGCTGGAGCTGGCCGGGGTGACCCTGGACGACGTCGGTGACATGGCGGAGGTCAAGGAGACGCTGACCGAGTCGGTGCTCTGGCCGTTGAACTACCCGGACACGTTCGCCCGGCTCGGTGTGCAGCCGCCGCGCGGGGTGCTGCTCTACGGCCCGCCCGGCTGCGGCAAGACCTTCCTGGTCAGCGCGCTGGCCGGGACCGGGCGGGCGAACGTGCTCTCGGTCAAGGGCGCCGAGCTGCTGTCGAAGTGGGTGGGCGAGAGCGAGCGGGCGGTCCGGGAACTGTTCCGGCGGGCCCGGGAGGCGGCGCCGACGCTGGTCTTCCTGGACGAGGTGGACGCGCTGGCGCCGGTCCGGGGCCAGGCCACCGACGGCGGTACGACGGACCGGGTGGTCGCCGCCCTGCTCACCGAACTCGACGGGGTGGAGACGCTGCGCAACGTGGTGGTGGTCGGGGCGACGAACCGGCCGGACCTGGTGGATCCGGCGCTGCTGCGGCCGGGCCGGCTGGAACGTCTGGTGTACGTGCCGCCGCCGGACGGCGCCGCCCGGGCCGAGATCCTCCGGGCCGCGTCCCGGTCGGTGCCGCTCGCCGACGAGGTGGACCTGGCCGCGCTCGGCGGGGAACTCGACGGCTTCTCCGCCGCTGACTGTGCCGCCCTGGTCCGGGAGGCGGCGCTGGCCGCGATGCGCGAGTCGCTGGAGGCGACGACGGTCCGGGCCGAGCATGTGGCGGCGGCCCGGGAACGGGTCCGACCGTCCCTGGACCCGGCCCAGGTCGCCTGGCTGGCGGCGTACGCGGCACAGCGCTGAGCCGGTCAGGCCGGGTTGAGCGCCTGCATGATCGTGTGGGTGGGCTGGTACTCCCGCCAGTGCAGCAGCTTGCCGTCCCGGGCCCGGAGCACGCCGACGAACGGGGCGCTCGCGGTCGCCCCGGTGGCCGGCACCGTCGCGACGAGTTCGTACTCCACGACGATCACCTCCGGGTCGGTGGTCTGGTGGACGACCACGTTGCGGCAGTCGTCGAACCGGATCGGCAACGCGGCCCGGCCGGCCCGGGTGAAGTCGAGGATCTGGGCCCGGCCCTGGATCCGGGTCGGCTGCCCGGGTGCCGCCATCGGCATCTCCAGCACCGCCTCTTCGGCGAGTTGGTCCGACTCGAACGTCACGTCGTTGGCCAGCCAGCGCTGACGCATCTCGGCGAAGACGTCTCGGGGCGTGGTCATGACGGTGCCACCTCCAACTAAAATGAGCGATGACTCGACTTGCGACGACGATAGTGAGTCATGACTCATCTTTCAAGGAGTGGTCCCCCGGATGTCCCCACAACCCGCTACGACCGGACCGGACCAGGCCACCGGGCCCGACCGACCGATGCGCGCGGACGCCCGCCGCAACCGGGCCCGGATCCTCGAAGCCGCCGAACAGGTCTTCGCCGAACAGGGCGCGTCGGGCTCCACCGAGGAGGTGGCGAGGCGCGCGGGGGTGGCGGTCGGGACCGTGTTCCGGCACTTTCCGACCAAGGACGACCTGCTCGCCGCCATCATGAAAAATCTGCTCGAACAACTCGTGACCGAGGCCGGGGCGTTGAGCGCCAGCGAGCCGCGCACCGCGCTGTTCACGTTCTTCACCCGGATCGTGGAACAGGCCGCCGCCCGGAAGTCCGTGGTCGACCTCCTCACCCGCAATGGCGTCGACATCCGGCTCCCCGAACTGGTCACGGTCTTCGCCGGCACGGTCGACGGCATGCTGCGTCAGGCGCAGGCCGCCGGCACGGTCGATCCGGCGGTACGACTGCCCGAGGTCATGGCACTGCTGGCCAGCACCAGTCAGGGTGCCCTGTACGGCGGCTGGGACCGGGACCTGCGACACCGCACCCTCGACGTCGTCTTCGCCGGGCTCACGCCGAGGCCGGACCGGTCCATCGGCACCGCCGGGCAACACGTCGACCGCTGACCAGGACTCCGGTCACCGTCGGACGGGGTCAGCCGGCGTCGAGCAGGTCCACGTCCTCGCTGACCCCGAGCCGGATCTCGGCCCGGACCGCCGTACCGTCCTGGACGAGCACGGCTCCACCCCGCCGCAACAGGTTGACCGCCGGCAGGTTCTCCGGCCGGGTGTCGGCGACCACCCGCCGGGCACCGGCCCCGATCGCCTCGGCGAGCACCAACCGCAACGCGATCAACCCGATGCCCTGGCCCCGGGTCGACTTGCCCAGCCACATCCCGGTCTCCAGGGTCCCCGGCTCGCCCCGGCGACCCAGCCTGATCATGCCGACCACGTCGCCGTCCTGCTCGATGGCGTACATCAGGTTGCCGGTCGGGCCGTCCAGACCGCCGAAGTGCGACCGGTAGAACGCCCGGAACGCGTCCATCCGGGCCTGTGACCAGCCGGCGGGCGCGTCGACCGGCGGCATGACCTCGTCCGGCTCGGTTTCGGCGACCGCCACCGAGAGCAACGGTTCGAGGTTCTGCTCGTTTACCGGCGTCAGCCGTACCTCACGGGTCACGGCTCCGATGTTTCTCGCCCCACTCCGGCCCCGTCCACCGATTTGCCCGGCCCGCACCGTTCGGCCGATCCCCATCGCGCCGGCCGTCCACCCCGGTGGCCGCTGGTCGTGTTGCTCAGGACGCCGGCCGGTGGGAGCCGGAACCTCCGGCCGGAGGCGGCACCACCGCCGGTAGGGACGCGCCGACCACCGCCGCCACCTCGTCGGGCAGCGGGTACGGCCGCTCCGGCGGCAACAACCCCATCGCGGTGTCCCGGTCACCGGCCCGCAACGCCGCCCGGATCGCGTGCGCGGTCGCGGTGACATCGGTGATCCCGACGGTCCACCCGTCGACGTACCGGGCGACCGCCGGGCCGCTCAGCCCGACCTGGATCGACCGGTGGTCCAACGGCCGCAGGTCCAGCGAACGCTCCGGGTCCCACTGCACCCGTACCGGGCTGGCCCGCAACTGCTCGGCCCAGGCCGTACGGCTGGCGTGCCGGTCCCGGTCGTAGTGGCTCAGGCAGGCGTGCGCCAGCGCCCACTCGAAACCGGCCCGGGTGATCTCGATCGCCAGCACCGTCTCCTGGCCGGGCTTGCCGGCCCATCCGCAGCGGTACATCATCCAGCGGAACGACGGCTTGATCCAGGTCATCCGCTCCCGTTTGAACGGCGGGACGAACCGGCCGTTCGCCACCGCCGGGCCGGCGATCGGTGGCGAGTACGCCTGGTAGACCGTGATCGTCTCGGCGGTGTACCCGGCCCGGACCTGACGCTGTGGCACCGACACGTCGCCGATCCTGCCCTCCGGACCGGTCCGTGGCCAACCGAATTGGCCGGGCGGACCTTCGCGGACCGGACGTGTCGTCCGGTCCGGCTATTGTGCCCCGGGTTGATCGACCGGGCGACACCACGAACAGGCATGGGAGATCCATGTACGACCAGAACACCGCCCGAGCCGTTGCCGCGCTACTCACCGTCGTCCGGACCGACGACTGGGAGCAGTTCGTCCAGCGGATCGGGGCACCGCTCGCCCCCGCGCTGCGGGAGGCCACGACAACCCTGCCGGTGCCGCTGCTCCGGGCGGCGGTGCACGGTGCCGACTCCGACGTACGGAGCGCGCTCAGCGACAACGCCGTCCTGGTCGGCGTCTACCCCCGGTTGGTGGCTGAACTGATCGGTCGGGGCAGCCTGGTACTGGCCCGTAACGCGTTCCTGCACCGGCTCCCGCCCGGCCGCCAGTCCCGGGCGGTCTTCGCCGCCGCCGACCCGGCGGTGCCCGGCTGGACCGCCCCGGAAGGCCCGGTGCCGGCCCTGCTGGCACACACCGACCCGGCCCTGTTCCGGACCCGCACCGACCCGGCCCTGCTCCGGGCCGCGGTGGTCAGTCTCTTTCCCGACCTGGTCCGCCAGGTGATCAGCGTGGTCGGCACCGACCTCACCCCGGCGGAACAACTCCGGGCCCTGCTCTCGCTGCACGACTCGGCCGGCCCGGACGCGGTGGCGGCGGTGCTGGCCGAGGACCGGCTGGCGCCGGAGGTCGCCGACCTGGCCCGGGAGGCGCTGGCCGGCCCGGACGGACGTCGACGACTGGCCTCGGCCACCGAGGCCGCCGAGAGCACCCGGGCCCTCGTCGACGACCTGCGGCAGCGTGAGTCCGGCCGGAAGGTCCCCGGACAGCGCCGTAACCACTCGGCCACCGAACTGGTCGCGGCCCGGACCGAACTGGACTGGGAACTGCTGCACGCCGAGTACGTCCGCCAGCCGTTCCGTCGGGAGGAGACCGTCGGGGCGTTGGCCAGCCAGCCGGACTGCCCGAAGACGTTGCTGCTCGCCATCCTCGCCGCGCCGCCGAAGGTACGGAGTGCGTCGAAGTGGGCCGAGGGTCTGGCCCTGCACGCCCTGCACGCCGGGGTGCGCGGCGCGGACCTGCTGCGACTGGCCAGGCCGGCGGTCGGGGTGCTGGACGTCGCCCAAACCAATCGGGCGGCCAGCCGGTACCCCTTGCTGGACCGTGACTCGTTCGTCTCCGGATCCCGGCTCCGCACGTCGACCTGGTTGGCCCGTTGGGCGGAGTTCAACCGGGAGCTACGGGTCCTGGTGCGGGACCGGCTCGGCGACCAGGTGGCCGCCTGGCGGTCGCTGCGGGCCCGGCTCGCCGACTTCACCGGCCCGGTACCCGAGCTGATCGACGAGGCGCTGGCCACCGCCGACCACAGTCCGGCCGGGACGTCGTGGCCGGACGGCGGTGACCTGCCCGATCCCCGCCGGTCGGTGACCCGGCTGCCGGCCGCCCGCTCCGCGTTCCTGGCCCTGCTGAACGCCGCCGAGCCGGCCGCCCAGGCCGCGCTGCTGCCGCACCTCGACGACCGTACCGCGCACGACCTGGTGGTCACCGGCTCACTCACCCCCGCGCTCACCGAGTGGATCGTGACCGCCGGCAGTGCCCGGGACCGGTTGGTGCTGGCCCGCCGTAAGGGCCTCGCCGCCGAGCTGATCGAGCGGCTGCTCCGGTTCGACGATCCGGAGGTGACGACCAGCCTCTTCTTCCAGGATTCGAGCACCCCCCGACAGCGGCTGGTGATGGTGGTCGGTACGCCGTTGCGGCCGGGCGCGTCGGGGCAGTTGCCGTTGCCGTCCGGGCTCCGGGACCACCTGCTCGGCAAGCGGGCCAACTCGTGGGTCACCCCGTACAGCCTGGGTTGCGGAGATCCGCAGGTGGTCCGGAACGTTCTCCGGTACTTCGGGGTCAAGGCCGGCGCGGCCCGGTTGCGGCTGATGGCCGGGCTGTGGCGCCGTAGCGGGCCGGACGCGGTACAGGCCCTGCTCGACGAGGACCTGACGGTGGTCTCCGGCCAGCGCACCAAACGGTTCGACCCGGCGCTGGTGACGCTGCTGACCCGGTTGCTGGCCGAGCCCGACCCGGCCGTCGCGGTGGAGCGGCTGCGGGCGTACGCCGTGGTGGCGTTGCTGCGCGAGGCCGCCGCCGCACCACCGCCGCCGCCGGCCACCGAAATCGGTCTGGCCGACCTGCTCGACGTCGAGTTCCCGAGCTGGGACTGGGCGACGGTGCGGGCCGAACACGCCCGCGCGCCGCTGCCCGGCCAGCTGCTGCACCACCTCGTCGCACGGCCGGGCTGCCCGGCCGAGTTGGTCGAGGCGAAGGCCGAGGCCGACGCGGAGGCGACCAGCGGCGGCCCGGCTGGCCCGGGTATGCCGACGGGAGCGGGTACACCCCCGGCTGCTGGTGCCCCGGTGGCCGGGTCGACGGGGAGGCGGACAGGCGAATCCCCGATCCTGCGGCTGGCCCGGGGTGCGGAGGTCGCCGAGGTGCTGGCCGACACCGCCGTGGACCAACGGCCCTGGTCCGGCTGGCCGGCCCGCGCGGTCCGCGAGGAGCTGCTCCGGGCCGGGGACGTGCTGCGGTACGGACATCCGGCCGTCCAGGTGTTGGGCCTCGCCCCGGTCGCCGGGGATCCGACGGCCCGGACCACACTGGCCGAGTTGGTCGCGCCGATCGACGGGAACCTCGACGCGTGGCTGCTCGTGCTGCGTCTGCTCGCCGACTTTCCCGGCGCCCTGCCCGAACTGGTCGCCACCGCCAGACTGGCGACCCAACCCGCCACCGCCGGACCGGCGACCCGGTGAGCGGCCACGACGGCCACCACCGGCCGACCGGCGCCGGTCCCGGGGTACGTCGGCACCGGCGTGCGCCGCACCTGGCCGACCTGCGACGGCTGCTCGCCGGGGAGCCGGCCGACGCCGAGGTGGTGGAGCGGGCGCGCCGGCAGAAGGAGTCCGCACTGCTCGACTTCGGCGTCGGGCACAGCGTGGTGGCGTCCTGGTTGTACACGAAGTGCCACCACCACATCGCCACCACCGCGATACCGACCGCCGCCGTGGTCGCCACCGGGGACGGGGTCTGCGCCCTGCTCTACAACCCGTACTTCTTCGCGGGGCTCGACCTGGACGGGGTCAAGTTCGTGCTGTTCCACGAGGCGCGGCACCTGATCCACCGGCACCTGCACGTCGATGAGGACCTGCGCGACGACCCGGCGTTCGTCCTCGCCGCCGAGGTGGTGATCAACCACGTGGCGATGCGCCGCCTGGGGCGCAGCGGCCTGCCCGGCTGGACCCGGGTGGACGACGACGGGACCACGGTGACCACACCGACCGGCGTCGACCCGGTCCAGGTCCACCAGGAGTACGTCGCCGACCTGCGCGCCCAGGGCCTGACCCCGTTGTCGTACGACGACTTCGTGTACACCGACTTCACCGTGTACGGCGAGCTGAAGCGGATGACCACGCTGCTCCGGCCGGAGCCGGTGCTCTGCGTACACCTCGACGGTGACGGCGACGGCGACGGCAGCGGCGACGGTGGTGGCGACGGACGGGAGGGACGCTGGGGGGTGCCGCTGGACGACGAGACGGTCGAGCGGCTGGCCGGTGAGGTGCTGCACGAGGTGATGCAGGCTGCCCTACGCGGCAACCCGGCCGCCCGCGAGGAACTGCTCGACCTGGCGGACCGTTCGACGGACGGCGGCGAACGACTGACCCGGCTCTGGGGCCGGCTCGGGCTGGACCGGCTCCGGGGCAGCACCCCGAAGACCCGCCGGATCGACTGGTGGCAGCGCTGGCTGACCGACGTACTGGCGTCGAAGCTGACCGAGGGCGAGCGGCTGGTCTATCCGAAGAAGCACGGGGCGGTGCTGCTCGCGCTCGGCCACGAGCCGATGCTGCAGCGGCGTGGCCCGGAACGGACGAAGGTGGTGCTGATCGCCTTCGACACCTCCGGTTCGATGCCGGACGTGGTGGTGCGCTGGTTGACCACACTGGTCGGCCAGACCGCCGGGGTGGAGAGCCACTGGCTCAGCTTCGACGGGGTGGTGACGCCGTTCGTACCCGGGGAACGGGTCTCCGGCGGTGGCGGGACCAACTTCCAGAACGTGGTCGACTACGCCGAGGGCCGGCTGGAGGTGGACGGCCGGCGGTTCGACGTCGAACCCGACGCCGTCATCATGGTGACCGACGGGTACGCGCCCCCGGTCACCCCGGCCCGACCCGAGCGGTGGATCTGGCTCATCACCGATCACGGCAACGACTGGCCGGAACGACACCACCCGCCGATGGCCTGCCACCGGGTCAGCTCCGGAGGGTCGGCATGACAGGTGACAGGAGCGGCGAGTGGATACAGTGGACCTGATCCGGGACGGCGGCACGGGCGTGTCGGCCGACACGGGCGTATCGGCCGGCAGCGGTACGGCGGCCGGCCGCCGACGGTGGCGGCCGAACGCCACGTACCGGAAGCCACCCGACGCCGGGACCACCGTCCGGCTGGAACGCTTCATCGACGCGATGATCGAGACCGGGCAGACCGGTCAGATCTTCGGGGAACACGGCATCGGCAAGACCTCGACGTTCGTGTCGTACGTCCCGGCGCGCTACCCGGACACCACCCTCGTGGTGGTGCCGGCGGCCAACCTGACCCCGGACGACCTGCTGGTCAACGCCCCGGTCCGGGACGCCCGCAGCGGGGAGCTGGTACTCCGACAACTGATCATGCGACAGCTCGTCCCCGGGCAACCGTTCGTGCTGCTCATCGACGACTCGTTGCAGGCCGGCAACACCGTCCAGTCCCAGCTGATGCAGATCGCCTGCAACTGGACCCTCGGCGAGTACAACCTGCGTGACCTCGGCTGTGTCGGGGTCTTCCTCACCGACAACGAGTCCCTGGCCGAGACCGCCGTACGCCGCTCCGACCTGGCGATCCTGGACCGGATGGTGACCATTCGGCTGACCGCCAACGACACCGCGTGGCGGTACGCGCTCGCCGACCGCTTCCCCGACCGGGACCTGCGGGAGGTGTTCCGGATCTGGGCGTCGCTCAGCCCACACCTGCGTCAACTGCTGTCACCCCGCACCCTGGAGCACGTACTCGCCTGCGCGGAGGAGGAGTTTCCGCTGGCCTGGGGCCTGCCGCTGCACAACGGCAGCCGGTTGACGCTGACCGAGCAGCGCTCCGACGGCAAGCCCGGCCGGGACCGTACCGGGGAGATCCTCGACGAGATCGCGGCGGCGGTCGGCGCCCGGAACCCGGGCAGCATCCCCGATCCGGTACGGCGGATCCTGCGCACCGCGATCACCAACCGCTGGGCGGTGCTGCTGCAGGGGCCGCCCGGCTGCGGCAAGACCGAGATCACCCGACAGATCGTCCGGGAGGAGACCGGTGCCGACCCGGTCTACTTCTCGCTGCCGGTGACCAACGTCGAGGACCTCTGCGTACCGGTGCCGACCCCGGACGGCGAACTCGACGCGATGCTGGCCCGGTCGCTGCTCACCCGGGAGCCGAAGGTGCTGGTCTGGGACGAGTACAACCGCCCCAAGGACAAGGCGACCTTCGCCAAACTGATGGAGATCACCCAGGAGTGGACGCTCGCCGGGCGGACGATCCCGAACCTGCGTGCCCAGGTGGCGTTGCAGAACCCGCCCTACCACCTCGGCCGCAAACTCCTGGTGGCCAGCAACAACGTCGCCCAGGCGAGCCGGTTCACGGTCAGCTACGAGGTACGCCCCGAGGACATCCCGGCGAACGAGTGGCTGATCTCGACGTACGGCGAGACGGCCGAGACGGTCCTGGAGTGGTGGAAGAACGACATCGACGACGAGGGGCGGGACTGGGTCACCAAACGCACCCTGGAACGCCTGATCCGGCTGCACCAGGTGGGGATGCCGTTGGAGCCGGCGCTGATCTACCTCGGCGACGGCGAGTACGCCCCGGTCCCGCTGTCGGCGTTGGAGGCCCGGCTCGCCGACCGGCCCCGGATCGGGCTGCGGGAACTCGCCCGGCAGCAGGCCGCCTGGACGGCCCGGCTGGCCGCCGCGTCGGAGTCCTCGGCCGAGGGCACCAACGACACCGACCTGGTGCACCAGATCTTCTCCAACGCCGAGGTGTCCCAGTTGGAACGGCACCTGGACCTGGTCGCCGGGCTGCTGCCGTACCTGCCGCCGAAACTGCGGGCCACCTACCTGGTCGGCCAGAGCCCGGAACGGCAGCGGTTCTGGGTCACCGCGCTGGCCCGGATGGCCCAACTCGGCCAGCCCTGACCGCCGCACCCGACGCCGGTCACCGCTGTCGGCCCTACAGTTCGCAGAGGACGGCGGTGGCGTCGTCGTACCGCTTGAAGCCGGACCGGCGTTGGCCGTCGTCGGCCTCGGCGAGCCGGACCCGACGGATCAGCTCGTCCGGCCCGGCCGAGCTGAGCAGGTCGAGCAGACCCCGCCAGTCGAACAGGTCGAACTGTTCGACCGCCCGGGAGGTGCCGTCGGTGAGCAGCGCGGCCCGGCGTACCCGGTCCGGGCCGGTCAGCGGGCGGCTGCCGGTGACGGCGTGGAACGCCGCGTCGGGGTTGGCGGCGGCGACCCAGTAGCCGTGGGTCTGGTTCATCTGTTCGCGTTGCAGGGTCACCGAGCGGCGGAACCGGGTGACGTGGTCGGCGTCGTGCCCGGTCAGGCTGAGGGCCTTCTGCCGCAGGTCGGCCATTGCCGTGTCGAGCCGGTTGTCGGAGATCACCTCGATTCGCTCGCCTCGGTCGAGGATCAGCGGACTGTCACAGAGCACCAGGTAGTCGATGTGGTCGCCGCCGTAGCGGAGCAGGCAGACGGTGGCCGACGGGGTGCCCGGATGGTCGAGGTCGCACCGGCCGTCGTGGTCGGCCCGGACCGCCAGGATGGCGGCGGCCAGGTTTCCGGCGAGCGCGGCGGCCGGTCGCTGGGCGGTGGCGAGCCCGATCCGGGCGGCGAGGTGCCGGACGTACCACTCCGGTCCGTGCACGCAGCCGGTGTCGAAGCCCTCCGGCACCGTCGCCCCGTCGAGTACGCCGACCAGGTCCCCGTACCGGAAGACGTGGTCCTCGTTCCCGATCCGCCCCGGTGCCGGCACCGAGGCCGACCGGACCCGCATCATCGGCCCGACTCCGCGGATGACATGACTCCTGTCTACCGCGTCGCGCCCGGCTCCGGTGTCGTCTCCGCCGATCCGCTCGTTCGGCCCGGGTGCCGGCGACACCGACATCAGCAATCCTCCGAACAGGGTTGGTCACGGACGGTAGCGTCGATCGTGGGGGTTCAGTGCGGAGGGGAGCAGAAATGTTGGGACACCTGCACAAGATGGGGCTACGCGCCGAGCACATGTACATCGCGGGGGCGGCCAGCATCGGCCTGTCGTTCCTGAGCTGGATGCTGTCGAAACAGATGGAGAACGCCGGCATCGACCGCGCCGACCGGTGGGGCATCTTCATCGGTGAGTGGGCGCCGACGTTCATCGCACTCGGCAACGGGCTGCGGACGTACGAGAAGTGAGCCGCAACCCCCGGCGGCGTCCGCGTGAGTGCCGTCGCCGGGGGTCCGCGGTGGCCGGTCGCGGCTCCTGACCATGCTCCGTCCCGACGGGGCGATCGCCCCGTCGGACGGACGGCCAGGTCAGCGGCGCCGACTGCGACTACGGGTGGCCCGGAGCCGACGCAGCCGGGCGACCAGCACCGGCTCGACCGCGAGCGCGTCCGGGTTGTCGAGCAGGCCGTTGAGGATCTGGTAGTACCGGGTCGCGGAGATGTCGAAGCTGTCCCGGATCGCCTGCTCCTTGGCACCGGCGTGCTTCCACCAGCGCCGCTCGAAGGCGAGGATCTCCCGCTCCCGGTCGGTCAGGCGGGTGGCGGGAACAGCGCCGGGCGCCGGTGCCGATCCGTCCGGCGACAGCCCGCTCTCCGGGGCGTCGGTAAGCGCCGATGCAGCCGGTTCCGGCCCGTTGTCGGACCGCTCGGTGGATCCGGCCGGTTCCGGCCCGCGCGGCTGTGGCACGCGTACCGGGGCGGTGTTGTCGTCCGCCTCGTCGTCGGCGGGAGCGTCGGCGTACCTCATCCGCTCCTCCGGGGTGGGGGTCACGACCTGCGAACAGCCTCCCCAGGGTAGCGACGGCCGGCCAGGACCGCACCGGCCGCCGCGCCCGGTGACCCGGCACACCACGAACGGTGCGGGGCGGCGCCCCCCGGTCGCCGCCCCGCACTCCCACGGCCCCCGCGTGGGAGCCCTTCCTGACACCGGTCGGGTCAGGTGATGTCCCGCCGCCGCATCGTCCAGATCGCCGCACCGAGCACCAGCACCAGCGCGGCCGAGAGCAGGATCGACGAGTTCTGCCAGGTGACGTCCAGGGTCTCCGGCTGGCACTCGCCGGTGTAGGAGACCTGGCAGGAGTCCCAGTTCTGCAGAGTGATCTTCTTCTGCATCCAGGCGAGCAGGTACGTCGGCAACAGCCAGGTCTCCATGAACTTCACCTGGGCGATGGCCAGGACGGCACCGAGTCCGAACTGTCCCACCACCATGACCCCGAGCACCCCGCCGAGCGCCAGCGCGGTGTGCCGGCCCAGTGAGGCGAGGCCGAAGCCGAGTGTGCCGGCGACCAGGATCAGCACCAGTCCGCGCAGCCCGGTCAGGCCGGCCGACTGCCAGGCCCCCGAGGTCATCCCGCCGGTGGTCCCGCGGTAGGTGCCGGTCGCCCAGAACGCCGCCGTCCAGGCCGCCGCGGCGACCACCGTCACCCCGAACAGCGCGGTCAGCAGCGCGGCCAGTTTGGTGAGCAGCACCCTGACCCGTTGTGGTCGCCAGAGCAGCAGGTTCATCATGCCGCCGGTGCTCCACTCCGCGCCGACGAACGAGGCCCCGGCGACAAACGCGACAAGCGCCAGCACCGCGGTGAAGGTGATCGCGGTCTCCGGGAACTGCTCCCGGAAGTCGAAGGTCGCCGGCAGGAACCACCGGGCCTCGAAGGACTCCCGGGGCGGCGGCGTGATCGTCGAGCAGTCCTCGGGGAACCGGTTGTTGTTCGGCTCGCCGGCCGCCTTGGCCCGTTCACAGTCCGTACGGGCCTGCTGGGCGTACCCGACGTTCTGCTGGTACACCTGCTCGGCGGAGCGCTCCGCCGCGGCGAGCTGCTTCGGCCCGATCTTCTGGTTGGTGAAGAACATCCCGGCCGCCACCGCGACCAGCACCAGCAGACCGGCCAGGGTCATGTACCGGACAAAACGCCGCTTGCGCAGCCGACGCAGCTCGGTCGTGTAGAGGCTCATACTCCCCACCCCTTGGCGGTCGAGTCGGACGAGGCGCCGCCGGACTGGCCACCGACCACCGCGGACTGGTCGACCTGCCGGTGCTGGCCGGGCACCGGGGCGGTGGCGGTCAGCTCCAGGAAGACGCTCTCCAGGTCGACGGTGACCGGGGCGAGTTCGCTGACGTACAGGTCGGCGTCGGCGAGGGTACGGGTGACCGTGGCCGGCTTGTCGAGGCCGTACACCAGCAGGTGGTCCTCGGCCGGGGTGACCTGGGCGCCCGCGCGGGTCAGCAGGTCGGCGGCGGACGGCAGGTCGGTGACCGCCTCCAGGCGTACCCGCAGGCCGTTGCCGGAGTGCTGGGCCAGCACCTCGGCGACCGGCCCGGCGGCGACCCGCCGGCCCAGCGAGATGATGGTGACCGAGTCACAGATCAGCTGGACCTCGCCGAGGATGTGGCTGGAGAGGACCACGGTCATCCCGCTCGACGCGAGGTCGCGCATCAGGCTCCGCATCTCGCGGATGCCGCCGGGGTCGAGCCCGTTCGCCGGCTCGTCGAGGATCAGCAGCTTCGGGTTCTTCAGCAGCGCCGAGGCGACGGCGAGCCGCTGCTTCATGCCGAGCGAGTACGACTTGACCCGTTCCCTGGCCCGCTCGCGCAGGCCGACCATCTCCAGCACCTCGGTCACCCGCTGCTGCGGGACCCCGCCGGCGCCGGCCAGCAGGGAGAGGGTGTCCTCGGCGGTGAAGTGCGGGAAGAACTGGGGGCTCTCCACGATCGCGCCGACCTGGCCGGCGACGGTCGGCAGTGCCGCCGGCACCTCCTGACCGAGGATCGCCATCCGGCCCCCGTTCGGCCGGATCAGCCCGAGCAGCGTACGCAGGGTGGTCGTCTTGCCCGAGCCGTTGGGCCCGAGGAAGCCGTGCACCTGACCGGCCTCGACCACCATGTCGAACCCGTCCAACGCGCGACGGGTGCCCCGGCGTCTACTCCGGTAGGTCTTCTGTAATCCCTCGATCTCCAGTACGGGAGCCATCCATCGGCCTCTCTGGTCACGTCCGATATCGCCGACACCGTACCATCGCTTTGCGAGCTAGTGTGCTATCCGCGCTACTGGCGCGCCGCCGGGCGGCGAGCCGCCACGGCTCAGGGCTGCTCCTGCCGCTGCCGCCGGTGCAGGCCGACCAGCCCGACCAGCGCGGCGATCCCGACCCCGCCGGTGCCGGCACTCATCGCGAGCTGGGAGATCCCGTCCGGGACGGTGATACCGACCAGGATGTTCGCGACGATGGCGGCCGCGAGCACGATCCAGAACAGAGCCTTCATGAGTTTCGATCCCTTCGAGATGGTCCGACCGGCGCTCCGCGAGCCGCGGGGTCCGTCGGACGAGCCGTCGTCCGTGGTACGACTCCATCGTGCCGGCGACAACGGAAGGGATCGATGGGCCGAACCCCCGGATCCGGGGTGCAGCCTGCTACACCACGACTCCGGCGGTCCGCCCCACCGTCAGCGTCCGGTTCCGCGCCTAGCCTGGTGGCCATGCGGGAGGCGATCGACAACGCACTACGCGGGACGTACCGGTTGACCGTCGCGGCGGGACTGGCCCTCGGGTCGTACGTCTTCCTCGCGCTGGTCCCGCTGGCCGTGGTGCTGACCGGCACGGTGATCGGCGCGGGAACCCTGCCGGAGACCGTGCTGGTGCTCCGCCACCTCGCCGGGTTCAAACGTCGGCAGGCCGCCGAGTGGAGCGGCGTCGAGATACCCGAGGCGTACCTGCCGCTGACCGGCCGGCTCGGCGAACGGGTCCGGACCGCGCTGACCGATCCACAGACCTGGCGGGACCTGCGCTGGCTGGTCCTGCACCTCGGCTACGGGCTGGGGCTGTTCATCGCGGCGCTGGTGGTCTGGCCGTTCGCGCTGCTGGTCGACGGCGCCTGGTCCGGTCTGCTCGGTCAGCGGCCGGTCCTGCTGCCCCAACTCGACCGGCTCACCGACCTCGACGCCGCCTGGTCCCGGGCCCTGCTGACCCCGGGTCCCGGCCGGAGTGCGCAGCTGGCCGAGCGGATCGCCACGCTCACCGCCACCCGGGCGGACGCGATCGCCGCACACGGCGCCGAGCTGCGCCGGATCGAACGGGACCTGCACGACGGCGCCCAGGCCCGACTGGTGGCCCTGTCGATGCGGGTCGGCCTGGCCCGGCGGCAGTTCGACCGTGACCCGGAGGGTGCCCGGAGTCTGCTCGACGCGGCCCAGGACCAGGCCGAGCAGGCGTTGGCCGAACTGCGGCAGGTGGTCCGGGCCATCTATCCGCCGATCCTCAGCGACCGGGGTCTGGTCGGCGCGGTACGCGCCCTCGCCGCCAGCAGCGGACTGACGGTGGCGGTCGAGGTGGACGGACTGGCAGGGCCGGACGACCCGCGCCCACCGGCGGCGATCGAGGCAGCCGGGTACTTTGTCGTCGCGGAGGCGCTGACGAACGCGGCGCGGCACAGCGGGGCGAACCGGGCGGCGGTACACCTGAGCCGCGTCCCCCGGGGATTACGGATCGTGGTCCGGGACTCCGGTCGCGGAGGTGCCCACGAGGCGGGCGGCAGCGGACTGTTGGGCATCCGGCGCCGGGTCGCCGCCCTGGACGGGGCGATGACCATGACCAGCCCCGTCGGGGGGCCGACGACGATCGAGGTGGACCTGCCGTGCGTGTGGTGATCGCCGAGGACAACGCCCTGCTCCGGGAAGGGCTGGTCCTGTTGCTGACCTCCGCCGGCCACGAGGTGGTGGCGGCGGTGGTCACCGGGCCGGAGGTGCTGCCCGCGATCCTGGAGCACCGCCCGGAGATCGCCGTGCTCGACGTACGTCTGCCGCCGGGCCTGCGGGACGAGGGCCTGCGCGCGGCCCTCGACGCCCGGCGGAAGATCCCTGGCCAGCCGGTCCTGGTGCTGTCCCAGTACGTGGAGGAGACGTACGCGGCCGAGCTGCTCCGCGGCGGCGCCGCCGGGGTCGGCTACCTGCTCAAGGACCGGGTCGGTCGGGTCGACGAGTTCCTCGACGCCCTGGAGCGGGTGGCGGACGGCGGGACGGCGCTCGACCCGGAGGTGGTGACCGAGCTGCTGACCCGCCGGCGCGACGATCCGCTGGAGTCGCTCACCCCACGCGAGCGTGAGGTGCTGAAACTGATGGCCGAGGGGCGGGACAACTCGACGATCGCCCGGACCCTGGTGGTGACCGAACGCGCGGTGAGCAAGCACATCGGCAACGTCTTCCTGAAGCTGGGGCTGCCGCCGAGCGACAGTGGACACCGTCGGGTGCTGGCGGTGCTGGCCTACCTGAATCACACCTGACCCGCCACAGAGTGTTACCGGGGATCGGTTCGCCACAACTCCCAGGCCAGCCAGGCCGAGCCGAGGCCGACGAGTACACCGTGGGCGATCCGCAGGCCGGCGGGCGCGAAGAACTGCGGGAGAAAGAGAACGAAGCCGGCAGCGAACGGAACCGCGCTGTGCCGAGCCAGCGTCCCGGCATGCCGGACCGCGAGCGCGGCCAGGATCCCGGCGACGGCGAGCAGCAGCAGACCGAGCGCGAACGTGGTCGCCGCGACCGGGTGGAAGCGTACGGAGTCGGCCAGCGCGAGCAGGTCGAGCCGCTGCCCGTCGGCACCGGCCCGGGCGACGGCGTGCAGGCCGAAGTCCTCCGCGCCGTAGTACGGCAGGGTCAGGCCGGCTCCGGTCCAGCCGGTGACCACGGCACCGAGGCCGTACGACTCGGCGCGGGAGTGGCCGGACGCCTCGCGGGCGGCCCGGATGGTGCCCCAGAGCGCCAGCAGGCCGAGCGGCACCAGGACAAAGCCGAGCATGGCGAACAGGTGCGAGGCGACCCAGGCACCGGAACTCATCGAGGCGGTCGCCCCGTCGACGGTGGTCTCGTCGTGCCAGGGGCGCACCGCCGGGTAGAGCACGAACAGCACTCCGGCGGCGGCGAGCGCGAGGGCGCCGAGCCGGGTACGGGTACGGGTACGCGTCGAGGTGGGATCGGTCCGGTCGACAGAAACGCTCAGGTTCATAGCCATTAGGCTAATAACAATAGCCGAAGGCCGTCAACCGGCCAGCGACCCTCGGCCGGGCGAGGGGAACGACTCAGGCGCAGATGACGTTGACGCCGGCGTCCCGGAAGGACCGGACCGTCGCCGGGTCGGCGCCGGAGTCGGTGACCAGGGTCTCGATCCGCTCCACCGGACAGATCCGGGCGAAGGCGTGCCCACCCAGTTTCGACGAGTCCGCGATGATCACCACGCGCTTGGCCCGGGCCACCATCAGGTTGTTCATCGACGCCTCGCCCTCGTGGTGCGCCGCCGCCCCGAGCTGTACGTCGATGGCGTCCACCCCGAGCAGCGCCACGTCCAGGGTGACCTCGCGCAGCAGCGCGCCGCCGAGCGGGCCGACCAGCTCGAACGACTGGGGACGGACCACCCCGCCGGCCACCACGATCTTCATCCGGGACCGGACCAGCAGCTCGTTGGCGATGTTCAACGCGTTGGTCACCACGGTCAGCTGGGCCCCGTCGGCGCTGCTGTTGAGGTCGGGGCGGACCGCGAGGGCCCGGGCCACCTCGGTGGTGGTGGTACCGCCGTTGAGCCCGACCACCATGCCCGGCGAGACGAGCGCGGCGGCGGCCGTACCGATCCGCTGCTTCTCGGCGGAGTGCTTGGCCGTCTTGTAGCGCAGCGGCAGGTCGTACGAGACGCCGTTGGCGACCGCCCCGCCCCGGGTACGCGTGATCATCTGCTGCTGGGCGAGCTGGTCGAAGTCCCGACGGATGGTCGCCTGCGAGACCCCGAGTCGGTCCGCCGCGTCCTCGACGCTGACCCGACCGCTCTCGGTCAGCAGTTCGAGCAGGGCGTTCCATCGCGCATAGCGGTCCACCGTGAACCTCCGGGTGCCTACGGCGTGAAGATTGCGTGCACAATAGTGCGCGAAAGGTGGCGCCGCAAAACCAACTTATGCGCAAACCTGCGCGCGGTTGCCACACGCCGGCAACTTCGCGCAGAATGACGCTCGAAAGACCGTTGAACTGAGCCATTATGCGCAGGAGCTGACATGGGCCACGTCGACGCGGAAATCAGCAGCCAGCCCGAGTGCTGGCGACAAGCCGCCGCCCTGGCCGCCGGCTCCGCCGGCGTACTCCCCGCCCGGGGTGAACGGGTCGCGGTCATCGGCTGCGGCACGTCCTGGTTCATGGCGATGGCCTACGCCGTCCTGCGGGAACAGGCCGGACACGGCGAGACCGACGCCTTCCAGGCCTCCGAGTTCCCCCTCGACCGCCGGTACGACCGGATCGTGGCGATCACCCGCTCCGGCACCACCACCGAGGTCCTCGACGTACTGGACGCGCTGCGGGGACTCCGGCCGAGCACGGTCATCGTCGGCGACCCCAGTTCCCCCGCCGTCGACCTCGCCGCCGACACGGTCGCGCTGCCCTTCGCCGACGAGCGTTCCGTGGTGCAGACCCGGTTCGCCACCAGCGCCCTCGCCCTGCTCCGGGCCCACCTCGGCACCGAGATCACCGCCCTGGCCGCCGACGCCGAGGTCGCGGTCCGGGCACCCCTGCCGTTCGACCCGGCCCGGGTCGAGCAGATCACCTTCCTCGGCCGCGGCTGGACGGTCGGGATCGCCCACGAGGCCGCCCTGAAGTGCCGCGAGGCCGCCACCGCCTGGGCCGAGGCCTATCCGGCGATGGACTACCGGCACGGTCCGATCTCCATCGCCGCCCCCGGCCGGGTGGTCTGGGCCTTCGGCGAGATCCCCGACGGGCTCGCCGAGGACATCGCGGCGACCGGGGCGGCGTTCATCCACAGCCGCACCAACGGCGTACACGCGGTGATCGGCGGCTGGGCCGCCGGACGCCCGCCGCTGGACCCGATGGCCGACCTGATCCTGGCCCAGCGGTTCGCGGTCGCCCTGGCCGCCGGACGCGGGCTCGACCCGGACGCACCCCGGCACCTCACCCGGTCCGTGGTGCTCGCGTGACCGACCCCGCCTCCGGCACCGCCGCGAACCCCGGAACCGCACAGCCCGGCACGGCCACCAGGCCCGGCACCGGGGCGGACCAGCCGCCGGCCGGTGAGGTGGTCGTCGCGCTCGACGTCGGTGGCACCGGCATGAAGTGCGCCCTGGTCCGACCGGACGGCACAGGTGTGCACACCGAGCGGCACCGCACCCGAGCCGAACGCGGCCCCGCCGCCGTCGTGGCGAGCATCCTCGACATCGCCGAGGGCCTGACGGAAAAGGCCCGGGCCGACGGCCTGACCCCGGTCGCGGTCGGCGTGGCGGTGCCCGGCGTGGTCGACGAGTCGACCGGGACGGCGGTCTGGTCGGCGAATCTCGGCTTCCGGGACGTACCCCTGCGGGAGCCGGTCGAAGCGCGGCTCGGGCTGCCCACGGCGCTCGGCCACGACGTGCGGGTCGGCGGCATCGCCGAGGCCCGGCTCGGCGCCGGACGCGACACCCGCCACGTGCTGTTCGTCGCCGTCGGCACCGGCATCGCCGCCGCCCACGTGGTGAACGGGTCGGCCGCCGCCGGCGCGCACGGCGCCGCCGGCGAGCTCGGGCACATCGTCGTTCGCCCCGGCGGCCCGCCCTGCGGCTGCGGCGGTGCCGGCTGCCTGGAGGCGGTCGCCTCGGCCGCCGCGGTCGGTCGGCGCTACACCGCCCTGACCGGCACCCCGGCAACCGCCGCCGAGGTGTTCACCCGCTCCGCCGCCGGCGAGGAAGCCGCAGGTCAGGTATGGCGCGAGACGGTCGACGCCCTCGCCGACGGGCTGGCCGTCGCCCAGGCCCTGTACGACACTGAGGTGGTCGTACTCGGCGGCGGGCTGGCCGAGGCCGGCCCCGGACTGCTCGACCCGCTCCGGTTCGCGCTCCGGCAGCGGCTGACCTTCCAGACCGAACCCCGGCTGGTCCGTGCGGCGCTCGGCGACGAGGCCGGCTGCCTCGGCGCCGCCCTGCTCGCCCTCGACACGTGGAAGACTTCGTAACCGGTCGATCCCCCGTTCGCCCGGACGGGACGACGACGAGCAGCGCGAGGAGGCGACGTGACCGTACGCGTCAGTGGGAGAGTGGTGACCCCGAGCGGGGTGATCCGACAGGGCTGCGTGGAACTCGACGGTGACCGGATCACCGCCGTCGCCGAGTATCCGTCGATCCGGGACGGACACTGGATCGTCCCCGGTTTTGTCGACATCCACACCCACGGCGGCGGTGGACACACCTTCACCACCGGCGACGCGGACGCGGCCCGGGGCGCCGCCGCCTTCCACCTGACGCACGGCACCACCACCCTGCTCGCCAGTCTGGTTTCCTCGCCGTACCAGCTGATGCGGGACGCCACCGAGGCGTACGCTCCGCTGGTCAAGGAGGGGGTGCTGGCCGGCGTCCACTACGAGGGGCCGTACCTGTCGGCGGTGCGGTGCGGGGCGCAGAACCCGGAGTTCCTCCGCGATCCGTCGGTCGACGAGCTCGCCGAACTGCTCGCGCTCGGCGGCGGTACGGTCCGGATGGTCACCCTCGCCCCGGAACTGCCCGGCGCCCTGGCCGCGATCGAACTGCTCGTCTCGCAGCGGGTGGTGGCGGCGATCGGGCACACCGACGCGACGTACGAGCAGACCGGCGCCGGGATCATCGCCGGCGCGACCGTCGCGACCCACCTGTTCAACGGCATGCGCGGCCCGCACCACCGCGAACCCGGGCCGGTCTTCGCCCTGCTCGGCTCCCCGAACGTGGTCTGTGAGCTGGTCGCCGACGGGGTGCACCTGCACGACGGCACGCTCGCCTTCGCCGCCGGGGTCGCCGGGGCGGACCGGGCCGCGCTGATCACGGACGCGATGGCCGCCGCCGGCATGCCGGACGGTGGCTACGAACTCGGCGGGCAGCCGGTGGTGGTGAGCGACGGTGTCGTCCGGCTCGCCGGGGACGACGGCGCCCCGGGTGCGATCGCCGGCAGCACCCTGACCATGGACGTCGCGCTGCGTCAGGCGGTCGCCGCCGGAGTCTCCATCGTGGACGCCTGCCGGATGGCGGCCACCACCCCGGCCCGGACGATCGGGCTCGGCGAGCGGGTCGGTTCGCTGGCGCCCGGCCTGCGCGCCGACCTGGTGGTGCTGGACGACAACCTGAACGTGGTCCGGGTGATGCGCGCCGGTACCTGGCTCGACGACTAGCGTTCGCCCGACCCGCCCCACCCGGTCGGCCCCGACCGGCGTCCGCCCGACCGGCCCGGCGTCGGCCCGACCGGCCCGGCGTCGGCCCGACCGGCCCGGCGTCGGCCCGGTGGACGCCGGTGCCAGCCCGGTCGGGTACGGTCCCCCGGACGCACAACCGGGGAGGAACGCCATGAATGTCGACCCCACCAGGAACATGGTGGTCTTCCTGCTGCGCCGCGGGGAGGGCGAGCACGCGATAGCCGACGCGCCGACCCGGGACGAGGACGGTGTCCGGCAGGCCTGGCAGGTCGTGGCGGCCCGGGACGGCGCACGGCCCGAGGAGGTCGTCGCCCTGCACACCGAGTGGGCGACGACGGACACGGACGCCCGCTTCATCGGCGAGTTCTTCCCGCAGGCACAGGTCACCCACAACTTCGACCGCCCGGAGCCGGGCGACTGGGACCGGGCCTTCGCCGAGGTACGCGACATCATGCGACAGGCGCACGAGGAGCAGTTGGCGGCGGAGACGTCGGACCGGATGCGGCACGCCGAGGAGAACGGCGAACTGCTGCCGGTGCTGTGGAGCGCCGCGTCCCCCCGCTCCGGGATGCTCCAGTCCCTGCCCCACCAGACGCTGGTGCCGGGCCGGTTGCACGTCGCACTCGCCATGGTGGCGCCGACGCCGCGCGGCACCCTCGGCATGAGTCACCTGACCCACGACACCCGGCAGCGGATCGGGGAACCCCCGGTCGCCGACCTGTTCGACGAGGCGTACGGCGCGCTCAGCCGGGGCCTGCGGATCGACGGCCGCGAGTCGGAGAAGGGCCAGCTGCTCACCCTGCACCGGGAGGGTTCGTTGGCCGCCTCGGCGGTGGCGCTGCCCGGGTTCGGCGAGCGGATGATGGAGGTGCTCGACACCGACCGGCTCGTGGTGGGGATGCCCTGCCCGGACGACCTGGTCGTCGCCGCGGCCGACTCGGGTTGGGCGCCGGAGATCCAGGAGATGGTCCGCTCCTCGCCGTACCCGACGACCGAGCTGGTGCCGTCGGTGCTGCTGATCGACCGTGCCGGAATCCAACTGGTCGGCGAGCGCGAATAGCCGTGGACCGGCAGCCGAACATTCCTCGGTAGGATCGGCTCCGCGCCGCCCGTGCCGCAGAGCAGAGCAGAGGCAGAGATGGGTCATCCGCAGCCGCCGTACCAGCAGCAGCCCGGCACGCCGGGCATCCCGCCGACCTCCGGGCCGCCGGTGCCCCCGCAACCCGGGTACGGACCGCCGCCGGTCTCCTCCGCCCCGCCGGGGCACCCGCAGCAGCAGGGTTATCCCCCACAGCCGGCCTACCCGACCCAGCCGGGTTACCCCGCGCAGCCGGGTTACCCCGCGCAGCCGGGTTACCCCGCGCAGCCGGGCCAGCCGCAGCAGCCGGGTTACCCCGCACAGCCCGGGTATCCGGGCCAGGCCGGGCAGCCGAGCCAGCCGGGATACCCGCCGGCCGGTTACGGTCAGCCCGGGACACCGCCGGGTTACGGCCAGCCGGGACAGCCGTACCCGGGGCAGCCGCAGCCGGCGGCGAAGAAGCGGACCGGTCTGATCATCGGACTTGTCGCGGGCGGGCTGGCCCTGGTCCTCCTCGCCGCCTGCGGCATCGGCGGATTCCTCTGGTACCAGCAGCGCGACGACAACGGCACCGACCTGGCGGCGGTGGTGAACTACCGGGAGACCAGCCCCGAGGTGCTCTCCCCCGACCACGTCTCGGGCCTGGTCACCTACCCGATGTCGCCGCCGGCCGGCGGCCCGCACTACATCCAGTGGCAGAACTGCAACGGTGACGTCTACCCGGCGCCGATCGCCAACGGCAACGCGGTACACAGCCTGGAGCACGGCGCGGTGTGGATCACGTACCGGCTGGAGCTGGCGGGGCCCGAGGTGGAGAAGCTCGCCGAACGGGTACGCGGCCAGGAGTACATGATGCTCAGTCCGTACCCCGGCCAGACGCCACGCATCTCGTTGCAGGCGTGGGGTTACCAGCTCGCCGTCGAAAGCCCCGACGACCCGGCGATCGACGAGTTCATCAAGCGTTACCGGGTCACCGCGTCACTCGAACCCGGTGCACCCTGCGGCGGCGGCATCACCGACACGGCCCGCTGAGCTACCTCCGCAGGAGGTGGACGAGGGCGCCGACGGCGAGGACCGCGATGCCGGCCAGCAGACTGCCGAGCGGCAGGGCGAGCGCGAGCAGCAGGCAGCCGGCGAGCCCGAGTACGGCGAGCAGTCGTACCGGCAGCCGTCGGTCGGGATCACGCCCGAGGGTGAGCGCGGCGGCGTTGGTGATCGCGTAGTAGACCAGCACGGTGCAGCTCGAGAAGCCGATCGCGTGCCGGATGTCGCCGAGCGAGACCACCAGGACCACCACGGCGGCGACCGCGATCTCGGCCCGGTGCGGCACCCGCTGCCGGGGGTGTACGGCGGCGAGCCCGCCGGGCAGGTCGTGGCGCCGGGCCATCGCCAGCACGGTCCGGCCGACCCCGGCGATCAGCGCCAGCAGTACGCCGGTCACCGCGACCGTGGCTCCGGCCCGGACCACCCAGTCGAGGCCGGTCAGCCCGGTCGTGTCGACCACGTCCGCCAACGGCGCGGTCGAGGCGGCGAGCCGGGCCGGGCCGAGCACCGCCAACGTGATCACGGCGAGCGCGAGGTAGACCAGCAGCACCAGGCCGAGGGCAAGCGGGACCGCGCGCGGGATGGTGCGCTCCGGTTCCCGTACCTCCTCGCCGAGGGTGGCGATCCGGGCGTAGCCGGCGAAGGCGAAGAAGAGCAGCCCGGCGGCGGTGAGCAGGCCGACCGGGACCAGCCCGTGGTCGATCGACCCGGCGCCGCCGGTCGCCTCGGAGATCCGGTCCGCCCCGAACTCTCCGCCGAACAGTCCGACCGCCGCGACCAGGACCAGCACCGTCAGGGTGACGGCGACCAACCACCGGGTGGCCCGGGCGGTCTTCTGCACGCCGCGCAGGTTGACCGCGGTCAACGCCAGCACGGCGGCCACCGCCACCGGTCGGGCCTGTCCGGGCCAGAGGTACGCCCCGATGGTCAGCGCCATCGCGGCGCAGCTCGCGGTCTTGCCGACGACAAAGCCCCAGCCGGCGACAAATCCGGCGAACGGGCCGAGCCGCTCCCGCCCGTACACGTAGGTGCCGCCGGATTCGGGGTAGCGGGCGGCGAGCCGGGCCGAACTGGTCGCGTTGCAGTACGCGACGAAGCCGGCGACCGCGAGGGCGGCGAGCAGGCCCGGTCCACTGCCGGCGGCGGCGGTGGCCGGGGCGAAGACCACGAAGACCCCGGCGCCGAGCATCGAGCCGAGTCCGATGACCACCGCGTCCGATACGCCCAGTCGGCGGGTTAGCTGTTCCACGGTGCGTGACCCTAGCCGGCACTGATGAACATCTGGCAACGCGCCGCAGGTGGGACCGGGCGGGCGTCAGTCGTCGGCGGTGAGGCCGGCGGGGCGGTGCACCCCGCCGGGCAGCGCGGGAAGCGGCAGGTCGTCCCAGGGGACCCGGGTCAGCAGGCGGCCGAGCAGCAGGCCGAGCAGCAGACCGGCGATCGAGTCGGTGATCCAGTGCCAGCCGAGATAGGTGGTGGTGCAGAAGACGATCGCGGGCGGCACGACCCGGATCGCCCGGTACAGCCCGGCCGGGGCGTCCGGCCGGCCGAAGGTCCGCAGCAGCGCGGCGACCAGCACCGCCATCGCCGCGTACCAGACGATCGCGTTCGCCACGTGGCCCGACGGGTACGACAGGTCCCACTCGTCCGGCGGCAGCGTGTTGAAGAGCTGCACCGACTCCTGCGGCGGCAACTGCTTCGAACTGGGCGCGGCCCGGTCGGTGAGGATCTTCACCGGGCCGACCACGAACGAGGTGAGCGCGAACGCGCCGACCCCGACCAGCAGTGGCCGGATCGACCGGGTCCGGAGGATGACCAGTGCCGCCAGCCCGAAGGTGATCGGCATCAGGAACCAGCCGCCCTGGCCAAGCGAGTTGAGGACCCGGGCCACCCAGTACGCCGACTCAGGGCGATGCCCGTTGGCCCAGGACCGGACCGCCAGGTCAAGATCGTGCAGCTGGCCGGCGGCGAGGGCGGCGGTGAGTCCGATCACCGCCGCGAGCAGCAGCCCGTCGAACCACCAGCCGGCCGGGCTGACCGGACGCAGCCGCAGCGGCCGCCGTACCGTCGTGGTTTCCCGCATCCGACCACGCTACCGGGCGGACGCACGCCGAACGGGACGGCGCCGGGGTGTGTGCCCAACCACGTGGGGAGGCGGTGGGCGGCGCGGACCGGCATGCTTGATAACCGTGCGGATCACTTCGGCTCTCGTCGACCCGGCGCTGCTCGACCTTCCCTGGTCGACACCGCTGGAGCAGTGGCCCGCCGACCAGCTGGTGGCGCTGCCCCAGGGTATTTCCCGGCACATCGTCCGGTTCGTCCGGCTGGCCGGCACGGTGTACGCGGTCAAGGAGACCGGTGAACGGGTCGCCGAGCGGGAGTACGACCTGCTCCGCGCTCTGGAACGGATCGACTTCCCGAGCGTCGAGGCGGTGGCCATCGTCGCCGACCGGCACACCCCGGACGGCGAACCGCTCGACCCGGTGCTGATCACCCGGCACCTGCAGTTCTCCCTCCCCTACCGGGCGCTCTTCTCGCACACGCTGCGCCCGGAGACGATGACCCGGCTGCTCGACGCGCTGGCCGCCCTGCTGGTCCGGATGCACCTGACCGGTTTCTTCTGGGGCGACTGTTCGCTCTCCAACACCCTGTTCCGGCGGGACGCCGGCGCCTTCGCGGCCTATCTGGTCGACGCCGAGACCGGCATGCTGCATCGGCAGCTCTCGAACGGGCAGCGGAGCGAGGATCTGGAGATCGCCCGGGTCAACATCTTCGGCGAGGCACTCGACCTGGAGGCCGCCGGGCTGCTGCACGACGCGATCGACCCGGAGACCGTTTCCGAGGAGGTCGTCCAGCGCTACGAGCGGCTGTGGCACGAGATCACGTACGAGCAGCAGGTCGAGCGGGAGGCCCGGCACGACATCGAGCGGCGGATCCGCCGGCTCAACGAACTCGGCTTCGACGTCGCCGAGGTGGCGATGTCCGTTGTGGACAACGGGCGCTACCTGGTCCGGCCAAAGGTGGTGGACGCCGGTTACCACACCCGGCGGCTGCTCCGGCTGACCGGCCTGGACGCCGAGGAGAACCAGGCCCGCCGGCTGCTCAACGACCTCGACACCTACCGGGCGGAGAGCGACCTGACCGACGAGCAGCAGGCGGCGCACCGCTGGCTGACCGAGGTCTTCGAGCCGGTGGTCCGGGCGGTGCCGACACACCTGCGCGGCAAACTCGAACCGGCCGAACTCTTCGTGCAGATCATCGAGCACCGTTGGCGGCTCTCCGAACAGGCGGGTCGGGACCTCGGGCTGGCGCCGGCCGTCCAGTCGTTCCTCTCCGACGTGCTGGTGCACCGGCCGGACGAGCAGGCCGTACTCGGCGTCGAGGTCAGCTGACGACACGCTCAGGTCGGCCGACCCGCACCCGCGCCGGCTGACCCGCACGTCCGGTCAGGGCGGCTGACCCGCACTCAGGTCGGCTGATCCGGGCTCAACGGGCGGCAAGGCGAGCGCGTCGACCCGGACCATCAGTTGTCGGCAGGGCGGATGCCGGTCGACGTGCTCCGCAGCGCGTGGTCTTGGCGTGCCCTCACCACCATCCGCAGGGCGAGGTCGACGCGGTGCGGTCATCGCGTCCGATACGTTCCGGCCTTCGCTGCCGCGATGGCGGTCGCTGCGGCCTGTTCGGCCACGATTTCGTCGATCGGTTCATGGGTGACGAGCATCCGGTAGTAGAGGGGCGCGCCGAGAGTTCGGATGACCTCCACCGGGTCGGTGTCGGCGGGTAGATCCCCACGCTTGATGGCGTTTCGCACTGGCTCGGCTGCCAGGTTGTTGCGGACCTGGAAGAAGTCATGCAACGCCTGTGCCGCTCGCGGGTCGTGTACACCTGCGGCGATCAGGCCGAGCACCATCGGACGCCACGCCCGGTGGGTGTACAAGCGGTAGATGCCCAGCGCCAGGTCGCGCAGGGCCACCTCCAGCGATCCGGCGTCGGGCAGAGGCACCTCGGCCCCGGACAGATCGTGGAGGAGTTCGGTGAGTAGGCCGACCGGGTCGCGCCATCGACGGTACACGGTGCTCTTGGCAACTCCGGCGATCTCCGCGACGCGTTCCACGCTCAGGCCGGAGTATCCGTGCGCCTCCAGTTCGGCGCGGGTGGCGGCCAGGACGGCGGTGCGGACACGTTCGGTGCGCCCGCGGGGTCGCACTGTTCCTGGTGCCGGGCGGTCGTCGGACAAGGGTGGCTCCTCTCGCGGTGGTCAGCGTCCTGCCCGGCCAGCTTAACGCAACCACATTCTCCTTTATTCGCCCAATCCAGGTGCAAAGAAAACCTGGGTTGCGTTAGCGATGCCATGGCGCTACCTTGATCGCAGTTAACGCTACAACGGAGGCGTTAATGCGCCCCACAGAACATCTTCCGGCAGGCCGCTGTCGCAAGACCGACGCCGGGGCCCAGCTCGCCGGGCCGTTGGCGCCACGCGGGTCGGATCTCTCGGATCGAACACGGACACAGGGAGACATACGATGCATACCGGCAACAAGGGCTTCTCCGAAGCAGGGCTGCGCAGACTCCACGACGTGCTGGCACGGCATGTCGAGTCCAAGAAGATTCCCGGGCTCGTCGCACTGATCAGCCGGGGCGGTCAGACGCACGTCGAGGCGCTCGGCACGATGCGCCACGACGGTGGCCCGGCGATGGCCCGGGACACGATCTTCCGGCTGGCGTCCGCGTCCAAGCCGGTCACGATGGCGGCCACGATGGTGCTGCTCGACGAGTGCAGGCTGCGGCTCGACGACCTGATCGAGCAGTGGCTGCCGGAACTGGCCGACCGACGCGTGCTGACCAGCGTCGACGCCCCGCTGGACAACACCGTGCCGGCGCGGCGGCCGATCACCGTACGGGACCTGCTGACCTCCACGTTCGGGCTCGGCATGGACATGACGGCGCTGGGCACTCCCCTCATGGGGGCGATCTTCGAGCAGGCGATCTTCCCGGCGAGGATGACGGATTATCCCGAGCCGGACGAGTGGATGCGCCGCCTCGGCCAGCTCCCGCTGATGTACCAGCCCGGCGAACGGTGGCAGTACCACATCAGCCACGACGTACTCGGCATCCTCGTCGCCAGGGTCACGGGCCAGTCGTTCGGGACGTTCCTGCGCGAGCGCATCCTTGATCCACTAGGCATGAAGGACACGGGTTTCCACGTGTCCGCCCGCGACGTCGACCGGCTGCCGCCCAGCTACGCTCCCGACGCCCAGACCGGAGAGTTCATCGTGTGGGACGAGGCAGACGGCGGACAGTACAGCCAGCCTCCGGCGTTCCAGTCAGGCGGTAGTGGGCTGGTCACCACCGTCGACGACTACCACACGTACTTCCGGATGCTGCTCAACGGCGGGATGCACGGTACCGAACGGATCCTCTCCCGGCCCGCCGTCGCGCTGATGACCACCAACCACCTCACACCCGAGCAACAGGCCGCCCGGGACGCCATGGCCAGGAACAACGTCCATCTGTCGTTCGGGCAGGGGCAGCACGGCGGCTGGGGCTTCGGCATGGCGGTGCGTACCTACCGCGGCGACTACGCACCCATCGGCCAGTTCGGCTGGGACGGTGGAATGGGCACCTCGGCCTACGCCGACCCGCACAACCAGCTCGCCGGCATCCTGCTCACCCAGGTCGGGATGTCCGTACCGGACCCGGCCCGGGCCATCCACGACTTCTGGACCACGGTCTACCAGGCCCTCGACGACTGACCCGCCAGCGTTTCGGTAGGCCCCCGACACCCAACGGTCAACCCACGACGGGCCGAACCGTCGATGCACCACCCGTCCCCCAGCCAAAGGAGCACCCAACCATGTCCATAACCCTGACCGACCAGGACAAGCGCACCCTGCGCACCGCCGCGTACGGCGCCGTCACGCTGCTGGCCGCCGCTGACGCCGCCGGCTCGCCCCACAAGGTCGCCACCCACGGCTCCCTCGCGCTGGCCTCCGCCACCGGTCCGATCGGGCATGTGCTCGCCACCTATCCGAAGGGCAAGGACCTGGACGGCAGATCCGTCGCCGCTATCGCCGAGCATGTGCTGCCGGCCCTGACAGCAACCGCCAGCCTGCTCAGGCAGCAGGACCCGGCAGAAGCCGACAACTTCCGCAGGGCCGTCCTCGTCGCCGTCGAAGCAGCCACCCAGGCACACGAAGGCGAGACCAGCCCCACCATGGCGGAGATGACGCGCAGGATCATCGAAGCCCTCGACGCCGCTTGATCGCAGGTTTCCGGGGTCCGTACCGGGCCCCGGAACCGCGGCGAGGGTCGGACGGTCGGTACCGATGGGTCTGGTCGGTGTGACGCGGATTGTTGAGGACTGCCCACGGCCCGCGGAACGCCGACCTTCGAGGGTCACCTCGAAGGCGCCGACCGTTACGGCAGTTCCCGCCGTTCCTATCCACCTGACGGGTTCGACGGCCGACGGGGCGGCGGGATCGACTGACTCCGCCGGCCGGCCCGCCCCGACTTCCCGGACGGGAGTGCCCGGGTCACCACCGGCACCGGATCCTCCGGCGGACGGTACGACGGTGCCGGGGACGGCGCACTCGCCTCCCGGAGCAGCCGGTTGAGCCCGGCCCGCCGGACCACCACGGTCAGCCGGTCGCCGGGGCGGAGCTGGTGCTCCGGTGGCAGCGTCCACTCGATCCGGCCCTGCCCGGCCCGGGTCAACGCGATCACCCGGACCCCGGCGGACGTACCGACCGCGCGCAGTTCCCGGCCGGCGAGCGCCGAGCCGACGGCGACCGACACCTCCGCCACCAGCAGCGCGTGCCGGTCGACCGGGATCGTGGCGATCACCGCCCGGTTCAGCAGGGCCGCCGCGAAGGAGGGCGCGGCCAGGTACGAAACGCTGCGGGAGACGTCGATCGCGTACGTCTTCTGGATGCGCTGGGCGAAGTCGCCGTCGTAGAGCCGGAGCACCACCCGCAGGTCGGGGTTGAGCGTCCGGGCGTTCAGGGCCGCCTGAAGGTTGCTGACGTCGTCGGTGGAGACGACCACCAGGGCCTGACAGTTCGCCACCGAGGCGGTTTCCAGGGTCTCCTCCCGGGCCGCGTCCCCGATGATCAGCGGTACGTTGAGCCGGCGGGCGACCGCCGTCCCCCGGGCCTCCGGGTCCTTGTCGATCGCGACCACGTCGATCCCGAGGTCGTGGAGCTGGTACATCACCCGGGTACCGACGTTGCCGAGCCCGACCACGACCACGTGTCCGCTGCGCTCGCTCGGCAGCGCACCGGCGTCCAGGGCGAGACGGGCCTTGACGATGCCGTCGACCACCGAGGCGGTGATCAGCGGGATCAACGCCAGCCCGGCGATGTTGAGCACCACCTGGAGAGCCTGCGCCGCCGCTCCCTTCTCGACGTCCGGATCGGCGCCGGCGACCGCGGTCACCAGGGTCACGTAGAGCGCGTTGCCGAGACTCTGGTCCTCGATGTAGTGCAGCAGGAACCCGAGGACGAGGACCACACCGAGCACGGTCAGGGTGGCGATCCCGATCTTGCGGGTGGCGAACGAGCGTACCGCCCGGAGCAGCACCGACTTCCGGCGTCGCCGCCGGCGCCGCAGCCACTGCGACCGCCGCTGGTCGGCCAGGTCGGCGCCGGCCTGCCCGGTCGCCGCGGCCAGCACCAGGTCGGCGATGGCCGGGTCGGTCGGCAACACCACCGGGTGGCTCGGGTCGTGGGTGTCGGCGAGCGCGCAGACCACCTGGTCCGGGTGGACGTCGGCGCGCGGGGCGACGTACAAGGTCCGGCCGCCGTAGCGGAAGTGTGTCGGCGCGACCTCGCCGAGTGCCGCCGCGACGAACGCGGGCGCCGCCATCGACGCGTCGGAGAGGACGGCCGCGTCCGGAAAGAGCTGACGGATCTTGTAGCCGAGGCTCATGTTGAACATCCGCAGCACCATCCGGAGTTCGGGCTCGACCTCCTGGGCGCAGAGCGCAGCGTCGATGTTCCCGACGTCGTCCTGGTGCAGCAGCGCCAGCCCGGCCGCCCCGACCAGTCCCGCCGCCCGGAACGTCGTCTCGTCGAGCCGGTCGGCCCGGAGCAGTCGTACGCCCCGGATCGACCGGAGATCCGGGCCGCCGTCGCGGGGCCGCAGGTGCGGCACGATGACGGTCAGCCGGAGGTTGGCGCCGTTCGGGTCGTTGCCGATCAGCTCCTGGACAAGTTGTACGACCAGGGAGCCCTGGCCGCAGACGACGTAGTGCGGGCGGGTGTCCCCGACCGGTCGCAACCCGTCGCGGAGTCTGGTTTCGAACGCCCGCCGGGCCTTTGTCCGCCAGAGATCCGCCATGTCCGGATCGTAGTCAGCACGATCACCCGCCGGGACCCCGAAATGATCAACGGGGGCGGACCGGACATGACCACGCCGTTCAGGGGGTAGTCGCGCCGGGTGCAGACGTTCCTGCCGTACCCGAACTTCCGGGACAGCGCCCGGACCCTGGACCAGCGGCGGCTCGGCAAGCAGCGGGTCGAGGCGCTGCAGGTGCTGCGCGGCCTGACCCGTCCCGGGTACGGCTGGCGGCACCACCCGGCGGTCAAGATGTGGGCCGGGTACGAGGAGGCGTTGGTCCGCTACGGCCTGGACATCTGCGACGAGTGGTGTTCGACCGGCCGGGCGGACACCTGCGCCGGCACGCTCGTCGCCGACCTCGCCGCCGGTTGCGGTCTGACCGAGGTACGTCAGCAGGACGAACTCGTCGAAGCGGGCGAGGTGCCGCCCTGGCTCGGCCGGGAGGACCTGCACCTGAGCCACCGCTCGTCGCTGCTGCGCAAGGATCCCGACCACTACGGGCGGCTCTTCGGCGACGTCCCGCCCGACCTGCCGTACGTCTGGCCGGACTCGGACCGGCCACCCCGCTGCCGCGACGACGCCTCCGCCGCCCCGGCGGACCCGGCGGTCCGGTAGGCAGGCGTGTCCGAGACGGTCGACGTCCTGGTGGTCGGTGGCGGGGTCGCCGGCATCTGCGCGGCGGTGCTGCTCGCCGAACGGGGCGTACCGGTGACCGTCCTGGAGGGACGGCCGACGCTCGGCGGGCGCCTCGACACCACCCCGGTCACCCTCGCCGACGGCACCGTCCAGCCGGTCGACCACGGCTTCCACGCGTTCTTCCGGCAGTACCACAACCTGCGGGCCCTGCTGCGGCGGATCGATCCGACGCTCGGACTGCTCCGGCCCGTACCCGGTTATCCGGCGTTGCACCGGAGCTGGCCGGCCGAGGAGTTCGGCCGGCTGCCGGCCGCCCCGCCGTGGAACGTGCTCGCCCTGCTGCTGCGCAGCCCCAGTTTCCGGCTGCGGGACCTGCGCCGGATGGACGGCCGGGCGGCGCTGCCGCTGCTGGCGTACCACCCGGAGCGGACCTTCGCCGAGTTGGACGGTACGACGGCGGCCGACCTGCTCGACCGGCTGCGGCTGCCGGACCGGGCGCGGGCGATGCTCTTCGAGGTCTTCTCGCACGCGTTCTTCAACCACGAGGCGGAGTTCTCCGCCGCCGAACTGGTGGCGAACTTCCACTTCTATTTCCTCGGCAACCCGGAGGGGCTGGCCTTCGACGCCCCGGACGCCGACTACCAGACGGCGATCTGGGCCCCGCTCACCGTCCACCTGCACCGGCACGGCGCGCAGCTCCACTGTGGTGCGCACGTCGAGGCGGTCCGCCCCGAGGGCTCCGGCTGGCGGGTGGCGACCGCCGACGGGACCGGGCACCGGGCCCGGTATCTGGTGCTCGCGGTCGACCCACCGGCCCTGACCCGGCTGCTCGGAAACTCACCGGAGCTGGCCGCCACGGCTCCGGTCCTCGCCCGCCGGGTGGCCCGGCTCGGGGTCGGACCGCCGTACGCGGTCGCCCGGTACTGGCTGGGCGGCGACGTGGCTCCGGACCGGGCGATCTTCAGCAGCGTCTCCCGGGAGCCGACCCTGGACTCGGTGACGCTCTACCACCGGCAGGAGGCGGCGTCGCGCCGCTGGGCGGCCGGCACCGGCGGGTCGGTCCTGGAACTGCACGCGTACGCCTGCCCGGAGGGTGTGCCCGCGCCGGAGCTGGCCGAACGGATGCGCCGGGAGCTGGCCGGGCTCTGGCCGGAGGTGGCGACATTGCCGGTACGCGACCTGCGGGCCCGGGTCGAACGGCAGGCCCCGGCGTTCCGGCCCGGCGACCACGCCGAACGCCCCGGGGTGGTCACCGACGCCGACGGAATCTGGCTGGCCGGCGACGGGGTCACCACCGACGTGCCGAGTGCGCTGCTGGAACGGGCGGCGGTGACCGGCTTCCAGGCCGCGAACCAGATCCTGCGTCGGCTCGGCGCGGCCACCGAACCGGTCCGGGCGATCCGTCGGTACGGCCTGCTCGCCCGCCGCCGCTGATCCAACGGTCTCCGGGTCAGGGCTCGCCGCCGGTTGCCGCCCAGCCGACGACGGCGAGGCAGAGCAGCAGCACGATGCCGCCCTTGCTGGTGGCGAGCCGGGTCAACGCCCAGGCAGCCTTCCGCATCCCGGGCAGGCTGGCCCGGGTCTTGCGGTAGTCGGCCCAGGCCCGCCTCGCCACCGCGTACGCGATGCCGACGACAACACCGAGCGTGACCCCGATCAGCAGGGTGGCGGCGGGCAAGGGGCGTTCCACCAGGTCAGTCTGACCCCGATGGGTTACCGCCGACCATCACCCGATGTAGTGAAGTACCCAGATGGATCACTGGGCTGACGGCCGGGTCAGCCCTTCGGCAGCCGGGCGACGATGTGCCGGGCGATCTCGAACGAACTGGTGGCGGCCGGCGACGGCGCGTTCAGGACGTGCACCTGCCGCTGCGCCTCGACGATGAGGAAGTCGTCGACCAGGCTGCCGTCCGGGCGGATCGCCTGGGCACGTACCCCGGATCCGGCCGGGACGATGTCGGCCTCGGTCAGTGCGGGGACGAGCCGGGCGAGGCTGGCGGCGAAGCGGCGGCGGGACAGCGACCGGGCCACCTCGGTCCACCCGTACCGGTGGTGTCGGCGGGCCAGTGCCCAGAGGCCCGGATAGCTGACCTGGTCCCAGAGGTCGCGCGGGTTGACCCGGAGCCAGGAGTAGCCCTCCCGGGCGGTGGCGAGTACGGCGTTCGGCCCGGCGTGCACCGTGCCGTCGATCATCCGGGTCAGGTGTACGCCGAGGAACGGGAACTGCGGGTCGGGCACCGGGTAGATCAGCCCGCGGACGAGGTCCCGGCGGGCCGGGACGAGTTCGTGGTACTCGCCCCGGAACGGCACGATCCGGACCGGTGGGTCGAGTCCGGCCAGCCGGGCCACCCGGTCGGCGTGCAGCCCGGCACAGTTGACCAGCACGTCGCCGGTCAGTTCTCCCGCCTCGGTGGTGACCCGTACCTCGCCGCCGGTGGTGTGGATTCCGGTGACCCGGGTGCTGGGCCGCAGGTCGGCGCCGCCGAGGGCGAGCAGGTCCGCGAGTCTCCGGCAGACCGCACCGAAGTCGACGATCCCGGTCGAGGCGACCCGCAGCGCGGCGACGGCGGCCACGTGTGGCTCGTACTCGTTCGCCTCGGCGGCGTCGACCAGGGTGACCGGCAGTCCGTTGGCGACGGCCCGCTGGTGGAGTTCGTGCAGTCGGGGCAGTTCGGTCGACTCGGTCGCGACGATGAGTTTGCCGCAGGTGGCGTACGGCAGTTCCTGCTCGGCGCAGAACCGCACCATCGAGGCGCTGCCGGCCCGGCACAGGGTCGCCTTGAGGCTGCCCGGTCGGTAGTAGACGCCGGCGTGGATCACCCCGGAGTTGTGTCCGGTCTGGTGGACCGCCCAGCCGGCTTCCTTCTCCAGCACGGTGACCTGGTCGCCCGGGCGGTCGAGTCGGAGCCGGTGTGCCACCGCCAGGCCGACGATGCCGCCGCCCACGATCAGGTATCTGGTCACCGCGTTCCCCCGGCCGGTCAGGTAGACGCCGATCGTAGAGCGACGGATCCATCGTCGTGGCGCCTGCGGGCGGCGCCCGGGCCGGTCGGGCGGCTGGTCCGCCGACCCCGGACACGAGACGTATTGCCTGGTCACAGCCGGTTTCTCGGCCCGGCGGGGATGGCACTGTCGGGTTGCCGACTGGCCGCTCCCCAGGGGCGGGGAACAGCACGAGTATCAATACTGCCTGGATCGCCCCAAATTGAGAAAATTATTCGTGTGCCCGGGAGGTCCGATGCCGACCTATGCCCAGCTCCAGGCGGAGACCTGGTGGGGACGGGAGCTGACCACGCCCGAACTCGCCTGGCTCGGCGCCGAACTGTGCCGACGTACCGGACGGCCCCGGGGCGCCTTCGGCACCAAGGGCGACAACAACCACCTGCGCGGCGCCCACCGCTCCCAGGAATGGATCCTCAAGTCCCGGTACGCCACGTCCCCGGACGTACACGGTGCAGACCGGCCTGACCGCGACCCAGGCCCGGCACATCGCCGGAGTCGACTTCACCCCCCGAGGGAGGAAGACGTGGACGACGCGACGATAGACAAGATCGCCACCCGTACCAAGACGAAGGTGCTGGTCGACTCCGGCATCCAGCAGTTGCTGTCCCGGGTGCAGCAGCTGACCGTGAGCCAGGCGGCACTGCTTGACGCGATGGGCCGGGACCCGACCGACGAACAGGCGATCATCGACGGCGTACTCTCCGGCCTCGGGGCCCGGAACCTGGACAGCGTCGCGGAGGCGCTCAAGACCGCGTTCGGGGACCGGGCGGCGGAACTGGCGGCGAAGCTGGGCACCCCGGCGAGTTGACGTGTGGGCGAACTGGCATCTCTGCTGCCGGCCGGCGGGTTCGGAGCCGTCGGCGTCGGCGGCCTGCTCGTCACGGTCGTCGCGTACCTGCTCAACGCCAACCGCGCCGACCGCAAGGAGTACCAGGAGGCGATCGACCGGGCGGAGAAGCGCGCGGACGACGCCGCCCGGCGTACCGACGCCGCCGAGCAGCGGGCCGAGGCGTTGCAACTGGCCGTCGACGAGGCCCGCCGGGCCCGCCGCGCGGCCGAGGACCGGCTCGCCCTGCTCGAACGTGAGATCGCCCGGTACCGCCCGGACAACCTGGCCTGAGTCTCCGGCCGCCGGCCCGACGCGGTCGGCAGCCCCGACGGGGGTGCGGCGATGACCGAGGCGGAGCGCGCGGTCAGCGATGACACGGTGGAGTTCCGGCGCCGGATGGACCAGCGGGTCCGACGCCGCTTGATCATCGTGGTGGTGGCGACCGCGTTGCTCGCCGCCGCCGGCGGCTGGGGTTGGGCGAGCCTGGGTCGACAGGCGGCGAGCGAACAGCAGCGCGCGGACAGCGCCGTCTCCGGCGCCGAACAGCTCTGCCAGCAGGTACGGCAGCTCGGCGGGGAGTGCGTGGTGGATCCGGCGAACCTGCGGGGCGAGCGGGGCCCGGCCGGGCCGGCGGGGCCACCCGGCCCGCCGGGGGTACCCGGGCTGGACGGACGCGACGGGCGTCCCGGGGCGACCGGGCCGCCGGGGCCGGCCGGACCACCCGGAGCGAACGGCGATCCGGGTGCGCCCGGCGGGACCGGGGCGGAGGGCCCGTCCGGGCCGCCGGGGCCGTCCGGGCCGGAGGGACCACCGGGCCCGGCAGGTGGGTCCGGTCCGCCGGGGGATCCCGGTCCGCCGGGGCCGGACTGCCCCACGGGTACGACGTTGCGCACGCTGGTCGTGGTGACGACCGAGGGTCCGGAGGAGATCGCCGCCTGCGTCACCGCCGTCGACGACCCGGCCGACTGAACAGGCCCGGCCGACTCGACTGGAGACCCGGAACCACATCGCACCGCAGCGCGGCCGGGTCCGCTACCGGCGGGCGCTGCCCGCACGCAGGGTCTCGATCGCCGCGACCTTCTCCGCCGGCGACGCCGTACCCTGCAGCACCGCGTCGATCGGGTCGCCACCCTGCCGCAATGCCCTGATAATGATGACCTTGAGGCTGTCCGGCCGGTCGAGCGCCAGTACCCAGTCGATGAGTTCCTCGGACCGCCCCGACCCGCCGGGCTCCTCGCCGGTCGCCAGGTAGTCCTCGATCGTGCCGGGCTGCCAGCCGAGCACCTTCTCGACCTTGCCGAGCGAGAACACCTTCACCCGCGCCCCGGATTCGACGTTGCGCCAGGTGACCGGGCTCATCTTCGCCCGCGCCGCGAGCCCCTCGATGGTCTCCCCCGCCTGGTGCCGCGCCTGCCGGACGAGCTGGCCGAGACGAATCCGGCGGGCCGCCGCCTGATCGGTCACTGGCTCCCCGTTCGATGTGGATCGTGGTCTGTTCCGGCGAGCCAAGGTTACTCAAGAGGCACTGGCAGGAACAGCGGGGGAACATGTGCGACGAACCCCCGACAGCTTTTCCATCCGCATGGCGGGGAGATTGCTGGAGCCCCCGGTCGGACTCGAACCGACGACCACTCGCTTACAAGGCGAGTGCTCTGGCCAACTGAGCTACAGGGGCGCGCTGTCCGTGGTCAGCATAGCCACTGATCGCCTCGTACCACGTCCGGCACCGATTCCGACAGCCCGGGTTCCGCAAAACCTGGCGACGGTTGGCGACACAGCATCCCCAGATGCCCGAAATGTGGCGTCGGCTAGCTCCCAATGGGGGCACTGACCTTGGCATGTGAGAAAAACCCGTTTACCGTGGCGTGACGCGGATGACAACCAGGGGCTGCCCACAGCCGCCCGGGACGTCGCCGCAGGGCCGGTACGGCAACGTACCGGTCGCTCCTTCACTCGGATCGTCCGGCACGTTCCTGCCGGTGAAAGGAAGCGCTACACCATGGCTACGGTCACCTACGCGAAGGCCACCCGGATCTACCCGGGCACCCCGCGCCCCGCGGTCGACCACCTCGATCTGGAGATCGGCGACGGCGAGTTCCTCGTCCTGGTCGGCCCCTCCGGTTGCGGTAAGTCCACCAGCCTCCGGATGCTCGCCGGTCTGGAGGACGTCGACGACGGCTCGATCTTCATCGACACCCGCGACGTCACCCACCTGCCGCCGAAGGCCCGGGACATCGCGATGGTCTTCCAGAACTACGCGCTCTACCCGCACATGACCGTCTACGAGAACATGGCGTTCGCGCTCAAGCTCCGTAAGACCTCGAAGTCGGAGATCGACCGGCGGGTCAAGGAGGCGGCGGCCCTGCTCCAGCTCGAGGAGTACCTCGGCCGCAAGCCGAAGGCGCTCTCCGGTGGTCAGCGTCAGCGGGTCGCGATGGGCCGGGCGATCGTCCGCGAGCCGCAGGTCTTCCTGATGGACGAGCCGCTGTCCAACCTGGACGCCAAGCTCCGGGTGCAGACCCGTACCCAGATCGCGACCCTGCAGGCCAAGCTCGGCGTCACCACGGTCTACGTCACCCACGACCAGGTCGAGGCGATGACCATGGGCCACCGGGTGGCGGTCATGCTCGACGGCGTGCTCCAGCAGGTGGACACCCCGCGTGCGCTGTACGACAGCCCGTCCAACGTCTTCGTCGCCGGCTTCATGGGCTCGCCGGCGATGAACATCAAGACCGTCCCGCTGACCGACGCGGGCGCTGTCTTCGCCGACCTGACCGTGCCGCTCAGCCGCGAGCAGGTCGCCGCCGCCCAGGCGGAAGGCGGCAACGGCAAGGTTGTCGTCGGCTTCCGTCCCGAGGACTGCGACCTGGTGTCGCAGAGCGAGGGCGGCCTGGCGGTGGTCGTCGAGCTGGTCGAGGACCTCGGCTCGGACGCCAACATCTACGGCCACGCCACCATCGACGGCGTCTCCGAGCGGTTCGTGGTCCGCACCGACCGCCGGAGCATGCCGAACATGGGCGAGACCGTGTACGTGAAGCCGCGTACCGGCCGCCACCACGCGTTCCACGCCGCGACCAAGAACCGGATCTGACTCCGGTACGGCTGAACCGAGCGCCCTGACGGGGCGGTCGCCTCCACCGAGGCGGCCGCCCCGTTACCCTTTCTCGACCTTGACAGTCCTCGATCGCCGGCCCGCCGCGACCTCCGGTTCTGCCGGATCGACCGGACCGGATGCCGCGCACCGGCCGCCGGGGCCGATCTTCGCCCCCACGGGACACCGATCCGCCGTTACGGTTGTCGATCAACCGGGGCGACGAACGCTCCGGCGATCGGAAGGAAACCGACGTGCGTACCACACGGGGATGGTCGGTCGGCGGCCTGGCCGCGACGACCATGGTGACAGTGCTGCTGTCCAGCGCGACCGGGCCCGCTCGGGCCGACCAGACGAACACCCGACAGGCCAGCGGCTCCGCCGCCGCGGCGGCGACGACCGCGACCTTCGGCGCCACCGCCGACACCACCTACACCCCCGTCAGCGCCGACGGCGACAACGGGGTCAAGACGACCCTGGCGTCGTGCCCGCAGTCCTGTGAGGGCAATCCGAACGGGGAACGGCAGCCGGCGCTGGCGTTCACCGTGCAGGGCCTGCCCGCCAACGCGACGAATATCCGCGCCGCCCTGGAGCTCTACTCCTGGCAGGCGTTCTCGGCCGGCACCACCGTCCACCGGGCGACCGGCAGCGCGGCCGGCCCCGGCACCTGGGCGAACCGGCCGACCCTGGGCGCCGCTCTGGCGACCCGGGCCAGCGTGGCCGTCGGATACAACAGCTGGGACGTCTCGACGGCGGTGACCGGCAACGGCGACTACACGTTCGCACTGCGCCAGTCGACGTACAACAACCGGGTGTACTGGCCCTCCCGGGAGCACCAGACGACCTCGATCCGGCCACGGCTGGTCGTCAGCTACGACACCGCCGTCGACCCCTGGCAGCTGGTCTGGTCGGACGAGTTCAACGGAACCGCCCTGGACACCGCGAAGTGGGACGCCCGCAACAACGCCTACACCGACTACGACCTGCCCTGCATCACCAACCGTCCGGAGAACGTCTTCGTCTCCGGCGGCAACCTGACGCTGCGGGTCCGCAAGGAGCAGTACGCCTGCGGTGGCGGCGGTACGAAGCAGTACACGACGGCCTACCTGGCGACCGACAAGACGAACCAGACCTTCACCTACGGGCGCTTCGAGATGCGGGCCAAGTCGCCGACCGGTCCGACCAACTCGAAGGGGCTGTGGCCGGCGTTCTGGATGCGTCCGCAGACCGGCGGCAACGGTGAGATCGACGTGGTCGAGCTGCAGGGCGGCGCGCAGTACTACCGGACTCCCGTCCAGGCGATCTTCTACAGCTACCAGCCGCAGGTCAAGCAGGACCACCGGTACGCCATGCCGACCGGTCACCCGGCCGACGGTTTCCACACCTACACCACGGAGTGGGAGCCGGACGCCATCCGCTGGTACGTCGACGGGGTACAGGTCTGGGAACGGACCCCGGCCACCACGCCGTGGTTCGACGAGGTCTTCCACAAGCCGTACCACCTGCGGTTGAACTTCCAGGTCGGCGGCTGGCTGGGTGATCCGGACGCGACCACCGTGTTGCCGGCCGACTTCCAGGTCGACTACATCCGGGTCTACCAGCGGACGTCCTGACCCGCCGGAACTGAGCAATGCCCGGCAAGCGGGCCGGGTGCGGTGACCGGTAGGCGTGCCGGACCACGACCGACGCGGACCGTCATCGGGGACGACAGGTCGGCGCGGTGCCGCCCCGAGGGGTGACACCGCGCCGGTCCGTTGACGTGGCCGCACCGCGCACGACGGGCGCGGGCCGGGGATCAGACCAGCAGTCGACCGGCGCCGGCGAGGGTCTGCACGACCAGCGGCACCAGCGGAGCCGGCAGCACCGGCCCGGCCCGCAGCGTCGGCCGCCAGCCGGCGTCCGCGCCCAGGTCGGGGTCGTGTTCGGCGTTGTACGCGGCGAGCAGGCTGACCGGACGGGCCGGCCGCTTACCGGTACGCACCCAGTTGCCGTGCTCGGTCAGCGCGGTGCCACCCCAGTCGTGGAGCAGGTCCGCCGCGTTGATCCCGTCGTCGAGGGTGAAGTGGTTGTGCTCGGCGACGATCGCCGACCGGACCCCGACACCCAGCGCGTAGCCGAAGCCGTCGCCGGCCAGCCGGTAGGCGTTGTTGTAGATGTCGACCTGGCCGAACCGTACCCGGGGCAGCCGCTGCATCGTGCCGTCGAAGAGGTTGTGGTGCAGGGTCACGTTCAGCCGGCCGACATCCGGGCCGACCGTGTTCGACGACCCGATCAGCATCACCTTGTCCCGGGCCACGAACCTGTTGTACGAGGCCGTCACCAGGCTGGCGGTGTGGGTGATGTCCAGCGAGCCGTCGTGCACCATGTACGGGCGTCCGAAGTGGACCGGCAGGCCGCTGTCCGGGTTGTCGCCGTCGGTGAACGTGTTGTGGTCGACCCAGACGTTCTCGCTGCGGCGTACCGACATCAGGTCGAACTGGGAGTTCCAGTTCCCCGCCTCCCCGTCCGTCGGCGACCAGGCCGGGAAACAGTCCCGGGCGTCGGCGAGGTGCAGGTTGCGGACGATGACGTTGTCGGCACCGTCGACCATCAGGGTCAGTCCGCGCAGCACCGCCCCGCGCAGTCCGACGATTGTGGTGTTCGGGCCGACGTTGATCTGGGTCTGCCGGGTCTGGTTCGCCACCGACCGGACCCGGGCCTCCTCCAGCGGGCCGGACGGGTTGACCCGGCCCCAGGTCGTCGGGTCGTACGCGGCCAGGTACGCGTCCAGCGTGTACTCCGGATCGGCCAGGTCGGCGCAGCCCAACAGTCGCCCGTCCGGGCCCTCGAAACCGTCGACGAGTCCCCGGACGTAGATGATTTTGTGGGTGGCGTTGCTCCGGTTGGTGGCGTTGTCACCGCCCAGCGCGTCGACCAGCCCGGTCCGGGTGGTAACCACGTGCACCTGGTCGGACGTGGCGCCGGATCCGCCGGTGGTGCCGGGCCCGGCGGCGGCCCACCCGTCACGGGGCGACAGTGTCTGCCGGCCCAGCAGTCGATCTCCCCAGGACAGCGAATCCAGGTCCGAATGGCCGCCGTGGCCGCCGGTCGCGACGGCGGGACCGGGCGCCACCAGGGCCCCGGAGGCCAGCACGACCAGGCTGCCGACCACGGCGGCGGCCCACCTCGTTGATCGCATCGCATTCTCCGCGTCTGTCTACCGTCTGCCGGACTGTCGTAACGAATACGAAATCCTCTTGCCACAGAACGGTAGGCATCAGCACTGAGGAGAGTCAATGAACGACGTTTGCAGATATGTTGCAGAGAATAGACACAATGGCCATCGGCCCGGCGACGCACTGCCGAGAAGAGAGATATTGGGTCTGATTTCTACCGGTCAGATTCCCTCGCGATTTGCAGCCCGTACGCGATTGTCACGCAGTACGCCCGTACCTCATTCACCACCCGCACCCCCGTCCGGCACCGCCCGGTGCGGCTTGACCGCCCACGGCACCGACAACTCCGACAGCAGCGCCAGTTCGGCGGCGGCCCGGCGCAGCACCGCGTTGACCCCCCGGATGGTGACCACCCGGTCCGCGCCCTCCCCGCTCGCCACCACCCGCTCGCCGTCGACAAGCGCCGGTTCCGGGGCCGCCTGGACCACCTCCACCAGCGCGGTGAACCCGGCGGTACGCGCCAACGGCGCGATCAGCGGCACGCCGGCCGGATCGGCCCGGTGGTCGAGCAGGTTCTCCAGCAGTCCGGTCCGACCCGGCACCTCCTGGGGCGCCGGATCACCGGGCAGCAGCAGCCGGTCCGTCGGGTACTCCAACACCGCCCGACCCGCCGTACCGTGCACGATCACCTCGCCGGCGACGAAGTCCTCACCGGCCAACGTCACCGCCGCCACCACCGGCAGTCCGCAGCCGAGGGTCAACCGCAGCGCGGCCGTGTCGTCGACCTCGATCGTCGGCCGGACCCGGTACCGTTCCAGCTCGACCTGCACCGGCCAGTCCGGCGCCACCCCCTCCGGAGCCGGCGTGACGAGGCCGGCGGCCACCGCGACCGAGCCGACGGCAAGCGACTGCATCACCGCGTGCGCCAACGGGTTGACCAGCACCCCGTCCAGCACCGGCCGCCCGTTCACGGTACGCCGACCGGCCCACGGGGCCCGCGCGTAGTAGCCGTCGGTCCGCTGCCAGGACGCCACCGTCGAGATCCCGGTGATCCGGCCCAGCCGGCCGTCGGCGACCGCGGTCGACAACTCGGCAAGCGCCGCCGACCCGAGCGCCTGGAACCCGACCTGGCAGACCCGGCCCGTCTCGGCCAACGCGGCGGCGAGTTCCCGGTGCTCGGCGAGGGAGAGCACCGGCGGCTTCTCCAGCAGCAGATCCGCGCCGGCCCGTAGTGCGGCCAGCGCGATCGGCAGGTGGGTGTGCGGCGGGGTGCAGATCACCACCACGTCCGGCCGGACCGTCGCCAGCATCTCGACATGGTCGGTGAAGACGGCGGTCCCGGGCGGGACCGGCGCGTCCGGTGCCGCCTCCACCGGCCGTACGTCGACCAGGGCGACCAGGTCGAGCCGGCCGGCGGCCTGCAGTTCCGCGATGATCCGGCGGTGCCAGCGGCCGTGGCCGCTCGCCCCGACCAGCGCCACCCGGGGTGCCGTATTCCCGCCGCTCATGCTGTACCCCCCGCCAGAGTCTTCTCCACGCCGTACCGGTCCAGGGCGGTCAGCCACTCGACCACCAGGTCCCGGACCTCGTCGTCGTCGGCCAGCGTCGCCGGGAACACCTCGGTCAACCCGAACAACGCGGTCGCCACCCCCTCCGGGGTCGACCTCGCCTCGGCCAGCGCCGCCCGGATCCGCCCGGCGAGCGGGTCGTCCAACGGCAGCGTCGTACCGTCGTCGGCCCGGCCCTGGACGAACCGCATCCAGGCCGCGACCACCAGCGTCGCCCAGCGTGGCCGGGCCCCGGCGGCCCGCAGGTCACCGATGGTGTGCAGCACCCGCTGCGGCAGCTTCTGCGAACCGTCCATGGCGATCTGGATGGTGCGGTGCCGGATCACCGGGTTGGCGAACCGGGTCAGCACCTCCTCGCCGTAGTCGACGACCGAGACCCCGTCCGGCGGGCGGAAACTCGCCGCCACGTCCTCGGCGACCAGCCGGCGCAGCACCGTGGCCAGGTGCGGGATCCGCAACGCCTCCGCGATGGTCTCCCGGCCGGCGAGCGCGCCGAGGTAGGCGGCGGCCGAGTGCAGGCCGTTCAGGGTCCGCAGCTTCAGGCTCTCCCACGGACGGGCGTCGTCGGTGAGCACTGCCCCGGCCCGTTCCCAGGCGGGCCGGCCGCCCGGGAAGTCGTCCTCGATCACCCACTGCCGGTACGGCTCGGCGGCCACCGCCGCCAGGTCGGCGACCCCGAGCGCCTGTTCCGCGTCGGCCAGGGTCTGCGGCGTGCTCGCCGGCACGATCCGGTCGACCATCGTGCCGGGATAGCTCAGGTTCTCCCGCAGCCAGTCGGCGATCCGCTCGGACCGGCCGCCGGCGCCGGAGCTGACCAGCCGCAGCGCCTCACCGACCAGACGGTGCAGCAGCTTCCCGTTCGACGGCAGGTTGTCGCAGCTGACCAGCGCCAACGGGCCAGCCTCGGCGACCGCCCGGGCGAGCAGGCCACGGACCAGCAGGCCGGGCACCGTCCGGGGCGGTCGGTCGCTGGTCAGGTCGGCGAGCAGTTCGTCGTCCGGCCGCAGCCGCCCGGTCGCCGGGTCGAGCTGGTACGCCTTCTCGGTCACCGTCAGGGTCACCACCCGGATCGCCGGGTCGGCGAGCAGCGCCACCACCCCGGCCGGGTCACCGGCGGCGTGCCGGATCCCGGCCAGCGCGCCGACCACCCGGGTCCGGTTGCCCTCGCCGGAGGTGCTGGTGACGCTGAACAGGCCGTCCTGGTCGGCGAGCGTGCGTACGGTGTCGAGGCTGCGGGGCGCCACCCCGACGATGCCCCAGTCGCCACCGGCGGCGGCGACCGCCTCCTCCGTGTAGACCGCCTGGTGGGCGCGGTGGAACGCGCCCAGTCCGAGGTGCACGATGCCGGCCGGTACGTCGCCGGGACGCAGCAGCGGACGGCTCTGGACCGGCACCCGGGCCAGGCTGCCGAGGCTGAGCCGGGGCGCACCCGTCGACCCGGCGCCCGTCGACCCGGCGCCCGTCGACCCGGTCGGGTCGGCGGTCACCGCCATACCGGGCCGTCCGGGAAGGCGTACTCGGCGATCGACTCCGGCTTCATCGTCGAGCTGTAACCGGGCTGCTCGGGCAGCAGGTAACGCCCGTCGCGGGTGCGGACCGGGTCGACGAAGTGCTCGTGCAGGTGGTCGACGTACTCGACCATCCGGCCGTCGAGCGAGGTGCCGACCCGCAGATAGTCGAAGATCGCCAGGTGCTGGACGTATTCGCAGAGGCCGACGCCGCCAGCGTGCGGGCAGATCGGCACCCCGAACTTCGCCGCCATCAGCATCACCGACAGCACCTCGTTGACCCCGCCGATCCGGCAGGCGTCGATCTGGCAGACCCGGATCGCCTCCGCCTGCATCAGCTGCTTGAAGATGACCCGGTTCGCCGCCACCTCGCCGGTGGCGACCCGGCAGCGTCCGCCGGAGAGTTCGGCCACCGCCTTCGCGATCCGGGCATGCCCGAGTACGTCGTCCGCGTGCGTCGGCTCCTCGATCCAGTACGGGTCGAACTCGGCCAGCCGCGCCATGTTGGCGATCGCCTCGTCGACGTCCCAGACCTGGTTGGCGTCCATCATCAGCAACGCGTCCGGGCCGATCTCCTCGCGGATGATCCGCGCCCGGCGTACGTCGTCGGAGACCGGGCCGCCGACCTTCATCTTCATCGCCCGCCACCCCTGGGCGTACGCCTCGCGGGTCAGCGCCCGGACCTTGTCGTCCGGGTAGCCGAGCCAACCCACGGACGTGGTGTACGACGGGAAGCCGTCCCGGTCCAGTTCGGCGATCCGGTCGGCGAGCCCGACCTGCCCCTTGTCGAGGATCGCAACCGCCTCGGCCGGGGTGAGCGCGTCGCTGATGTGGTGGAAGTCGACGTTGCGGACGAGTTCCTCGGTCGGCATCTCGGCGAGCAGCCGCCACAGCGGCACCCCGGCCAGCTTGGCCCGCAGGTCCCAGACCGCGTTCACCAGCGCGCCGGTCGCCATGTGGATGACGCCCTTCTCCGGCCCCAGCCAGCGCAGCTGCACGTCGGCGGTGAGCGAACGCCAGAACGCCACCGGCTCGGCGACGATCTCGTCGACCGTCTTCCCGACCACGTGGTGCGCCAGCGCCCGGATGGCCGCGCAGGTCAGTTCGTTGCCCCGGCCGTTGGTGAAGGTGAAACCGGCACCGAAGGTCCCGTCCGGCGCGTCGGTACGCAACTCGACGTAGCTGGCGGAGTAGTCGCCCCGGTTGATCGCGTCCGAGCCGTCCCCGGCCGCCGCGGTCGGAAACCGCACGTCGTGTACGTCGATCCCGGTGATGGTCACGGTCACTGGTTGAACCTTTCGTTCCCGACTGCGGGACTCACTCGCTGCGCTCGCTCATTCCTCGCACTCACTGGCTGTCGCTCCCGAGCTTGAAGACCTTCTTGGGCAGGTGGTACGCGAGGTCGACGATGGTCTCGGCGGCCTCGTCCAGCGGCAGCCGGTCCTCGGCGACGAGCCGGGCCAGGAAGCCGGCGTCGATCCGCCGGGCCACGTCGTGGCGTACCGGGATCGAGCAGAACGCCCGGGTGTCGTCGACGAAGCCGGCGGTGTTGTAGAAGCCGGCGGTCTCGGTGACCGCCTCCCGGAACCGGCGCAGCACCTCCGGCGAGTCCAGGAACCACCAGGGTGCGCCGAGGTAGAGCGCGGCGTAGCCGCCGGCCAGCGGGGCCAGTTCCCGGGTGAAGGTGTACTCGTCGAGGGTGTAGACCACCAGCCGCAGCCGGGGATCGTTGCCGTACGCGTCGAGCAGCGGGGTCAGCGCGTGCAGGTACTCGGTCGCCTGCGGGATGTCGCCGCCGACGTCCCGGCCGTGCCGCTGGTAGAGCCACCGGTTGTGGTTGCGGACCGCACCCGGGTGCAGCTGCATCACCAGACCGTCCTCGATGGACATCCTGGCGAACTCGACGAGCATGTGTGCCCGGAACGCCTCGGCGTCCTCCGGGGTCGCCTCGCCCCGCAGGCCGCGCTCGTACAGGGTGGCCGCCTCGGCGTCGCCGAGCCGCAGCGTCAACGCGGTCAGGTGCCCGTGGTCGGTCGAGGTGGCGCCGGCGGCGATGAACGCCTCCCGGCGCCGACGCAGCGCGGCGAGGTAGCCGGCGTACCGTCCGGTGTCCTCGCCGGCGATCTCGCCGAGCCGGGCGACGTTGTCGGCCCAGCCGTCGAACTCCATGTCGACGACGTTGTCCGGCCGGAAGCTGGTGATCACCCGGCCGCCCGGCCCGCCCCAGCCGTCGGCGGCGAGTTTGGCGTGCCGGCCGAGGTCGTCCAGCGGCGACTCGGTGGTGGCCAGCACCTCGATGTTGAAGCGGTCGAACAGCGCCCGGGGCCGGAACTCCGGCTGGACGAGCTGGTCCGCGATCGCGTCGTAGATCTCGTCCGCGGTCGCCGGGGAGAGCCGGGTGGTGACCCCGAAGACGTTGCGGAACGTCTCCTCCAGCCAGAGCCGGGACGGGGTGCCCCGGAACAGGTGCCAGTGCGCGGCGAAGCGTCGCCAGATGGTCCGCCCGTCGGTTTCCACCGGGTCGCCGTTGACCGCCGGCACCCCCAGGTCGGCCGGCGGCACCCCCTGGCTGAGCAGCATCCGGGTCACGTAGTGGTCCGGCACGATGATCAACTGCGCCGGGTCCGGGAACGCCACGTCGTCGGCGAGGATGCGGGGGTCCACGTGCCCGTGCGGCGAGATCAGCGGCCGGTCCCGGACCAGCGCGTACAACTCACGGGCGATCGCCCGCTGGCTCGGTTCGGACGGGAAGAGCAGGTCGGGCCGGTCGGTCACCAGGGACTCCTTGGGCTCGTCGAGGGTCTGCGGAAGGGCCCTTCCTGTCGTCGGGGCGGTCGCCGGTGCTGCCGAAGGGCCCCTCCTGACAGGCGGGGGAGGGTTCAGGAGACGGTCAGCAGGTCGGCGACCCGTACCGGCTGACCGGTCTCGAAGGACCGGTTCGCGGCCAGCCCGGTGAGCAGGGCGAGGGCGCCGTCCCGGGCGGTGGCGGCCCGGCCCATCGGGTCGACGTGCCCGCCGAACAGCACCGCCGTCATCCGGGCGTCCGCGCCGCCGTGTCCGCCCCGGGTGTAGCCGGTGACCGGCACCTCCCGCGACCGCTCCCAGAAGGGGTGCACGGTGAGTCGGGCGTGCCCCTCCTCCACGGCGGCCTCGGTGCCGTGCAGGGCGGCGCCCTTCAGTTCGCCGGCCGCCCGCCGGGAGACGAAGTCGTTCTCCACCACTTCCAGTTCGAGCCGGCCCCGGCTGCCGTTGAACATCACCCGGTAACCCTCCCACGGGGCGTACGCGGTGAGGTGGTACGTCATGGTGGCGCCGGTGGAGTAGCGGGCCAGCACCGACATGTCGTCCTCGATGGTGACGCCGGGGGCGAAGACGTTCTGGTCGCGGTGGTAGCCGTCCTCGGCCTCCGCCTCCAGGTACAGCTCGCGCAGCCGGGGGTGGTCGGCGAGGTGCAGCGCGAACGGGTCGTCGGCGGCCTCCGGGGCGCCGTGCGCCCGGTCGTAGTCGCGGGCGTAGCCGTGCCGCTTGCCGTTCTCGCCGTAGAAGAAGAGCCGACCGGAGGCGTAGACCTCCTCCGGAGTGGCGTCCAACCACCAGTTGACCAGGTCGAAGTGGTGGCTGGCCTTGTGCACCATCAGGCCGCCGGAGTTCGCCTTGTCCCGGTGCCAGCGGCGGAAGTAGTCGGCGCCGTGCCGGACGTCGAGCAGCCACTCGAAGTGCACCGAGCCGACCTCGCCGATGGTGCCCTCGGCGAGCACCTCGCGGACCTTCTCGTGCAAGGGGTTGTAGCGGTAGTTGAAGGCGACCGAAACTTTACGGCCGGTTTCGGCCACGGTACGCAGGATCCGCTCGCACCGCGTCACGTCGGTGGTCATCGGCTTCTCGGTGACCACGTCGCGGCCGGCCCGCAGCGCGGTCACGATGTACTCGTCGTGGGTCCGGTCCACGGTGGTCACCAGGACCACGTCGACGTGTTCCTTCTCCAACATGGTCTCGAACTCGCCGGCCGGGTACGTCGGCACCGGGTCGAAGCCCAGCTCGGCGAGCCAGCCGTTGTGGGCGTTCATCCGGGTCTGGTTGACGTCGGCGAAGGCGACGAGTTCGGCGGTGCCCGGGTGGTCGAGGACCAGGGCCCGGACGAACATCTCGGCGCGGGCTCCCGTGCCGACCAGAGCGAATCGTTGGGGCCTTCCAGCTGTTCCGGACATCCCGGTTGCCTCCGAGGGACTGCAAAGGTTTGCAGCAGAAGTAACCACGGTCCCCCTGGTCGCGTCAACGAGTCGAGGCAAACCTGCGGTAGATGTCCCGGATTGCACCTATGGGCACACCCTGACGGCTGCGTACCGCAATACAGCCGTAACCGATGCCCGTTGACACCTGAGCAACCGTTTGCATTAATTGGCCAACCACAGTGACGGTGACCACAGCAGTCCGTAGTCACCACGCTGTCGACACCACATCGGACGGACCAGCCGGCAACCACGGAAGGGACTCGCGTGCCAGCCACCATTCGAGACGTCGCACGCGCCTCCGGGGTGCACATCTCCACCGTGTCGCGGACGTTCTCGGCCCCGCACCTGGTCAACCCGGAAACCCGCAACCGGGTGCTGGCCAGCGCCGAGAGCCTCGGCTACCGACCCAACCGGGCAGCCCGGGCGCTGATCACGGGGCGTACCCACAACATCGGTCTGATCATCGCCGACATCGCGAACCCGTTCTTCCCGCCCCTGATCAAGGCGGCGGAGAGCCAGGCCCGGCAGCGCGACTACCACATCTTCATCGCCGACACCAACGAGGACCCCGCGACCGAGGAGGATCTGGTACACGCCCTGGCCAAGCAGGTCGACGGCGTACTGCTCTGCAGCCCCCGGATGAGCAACAGCCTGATCGAGCAGCTCAGCCGCGAGGTGCCGCTGGTGGTGATCAACCGCCAGGTGACCGGGCTGCCGGCGGTGGTGATGGACGTCGGACAGGGCGCCCGGCTCGCGATCGAGCACCTGACCGGGCTCGGGCACCGCGACCTCGCCCTGCTCGCCGGGCCGCGCGGCTCGTGGACCAGCCGGGAGATCCGCCGGTCCGCGACGGCCGCGGCCCGCGCGGCGGAGGCGACCCTGACCGTGCTCGGCCCCAACCCGCCCACCGAGGACGGCGGGCTCGGCATGGCGGAACAGGTACGCCGTACCGGCGCCACCGCCGTGCTCACCTACAACGACCTGATGGCGATCGGCCTGATGGAAGGGCTCGACTCACTCGGGCTCAGGGTGCCACTGGACATCAGCGTGGTCGGGATCGACGACATCGCGCTGAGCCGGCTCACCCGCCCCAAATTGACGACGGTGGCCACGCCAACCGCGGCCGCCGGCCGGACGGCCGTCGACATGCTGCTCCAGCACGACGGCGCCGCATCCGCGCGCACCGGGCGTGGAAGGAGCGGCTCCACCGACGACCGTCGTACCACCGCACAGGTAACGCTCCAGACCGAACTGGTCATCCGCGACTCGACGGGCGTGGGTCCGGCGGCTCCCCTGCGCCGCTCCGGGCCGGCGGCACCAGCGGAACCGGGTCCGCACAGCCATCCGGACCCGGGTCACGCGGCCGCCGCCACCCCCGACGTTGTCGCCTCCTAACGCCAAGGAGTGAGCGCACATGCACCCCGCTTCATCCCCGACGGTCGACGCGCGAGCCGCGCGTGGCCACCGTACCCCTGGACGGCGAACCGGCCTGCTCCGCCGGCTCACCGCCGCGCTGGTCGCGGTCCCGCTCGTCCTCGGCGCCGCGGCCTGCGGCGGCGACGACGGCGGATCCGACGGCAAGACCGAACTGTCGATCTTCTGGTGGGGCGGCGAGGCACGGGCCAAGCTGACCGAGGACGCCCTCGCCCTCTACACCGCCAAGAACCCGAACGTCACCTTCAAGAAGACCTGGCAGGCCAACCAGGGTTACTTCGACAAGCTCGCCACCCTGACCGCCGGCGGCGACGCACCGGACATCTTCCAGATCGACGACAACTACCTCGCCGAGTACGCCGCCCGCAACACCACGCTCGACCTGACCGAGTACACGACCAACGGCAAGCTGGACGTCTCCAAGTTCCCGCCCAGCCTGCTGAACTACGGCAAGGTCGGCGGCAAGCTCGCCGGGCTGCCGTTCGGCGAGAACACCCAGGGCCTGGTCTACAACAAGAGCCTGCTGGCCAAGCACAACCTGCCGGAGCCGACCACCGGGATGAGCTGGGAGGAGCACATCGCCTGGGCGGAGAACGTCAGCAAGGTCGCCAAGATCCCCGGCACCCAGGACGCCAGCGCCAACTACATGGCGTTCTGGATCTGGCTGCGCCAGCAGGGCAAGGGCCTCTACCAGGGCAGCGACCTCGGCTTCACGGCCGAGGACGTGACCAAGTGGTTCGAGCTGTGGAAGGGTGCCCGGGACCGGGGCGCCACCCCCACCCCGGACGTGATCCACGAGGGCAACGAGACCAGCATCACCAAGCAGCTCGTGCTCACCGGCAAGGCGGCCACGTCGTGGGTCTGGGTCAACCAGATGCCGGAGATGAAGAAGAGCACCCAGGACGAGCTCGGTGTCATCGCCTTCCCGGGTGACCCCTCGGCCCAGTGGGCCCGCGCGTCGATGTACTTCAGCGCGTTCCGGGGCACCAAGCACAAGGACGCGGTGGTCGACGTCCTCAACTTCCTCGCCAACGACCCGGAGGCCGGCAAGATCCTCGGCACCGAGCGCGGGCTCCCGTCCAACCTCGACATCCGCAAGGCGGTGGCGGAAACCGTCACCGACGCGGCGATGAAGCAGTCGATCCAGGTCCAGGACGAGCTGGGCACCAAGTTCGGCCCCTCCTCGCCCGAGGTGCCGCTCAAGGGGCACAGCAAGATCCGGGAGGAGCTGAAGAAGGCCGCCGAGAGCGTGATCTACGGGCAGCAGACGCCGGCTCAGGCGGGCGCCGCGTTCGCCGAGTTCAGCAAGACCGCGATCGCGTCCTAGCCGAGACCGCGAGAAGTTCGGAGAGGAGTCCCCGCGTGGCTGTGATCACGGGGCCCGACCCGACCAGACGCGCCACCAAACCCGTCCGGACCGGTGCCCGCGGGCGCCGGTCCGGACGGCCGCGCGACGGTCTGGCCGGGTACGTCTTCCTGTCGCCCTGGCTCATCGGCCTGATGGGCGTCACCGCAGTTCCCATGCTGCTCTCGCTCTACCTGAGCTTCACCAACTACGACGTGCTCTCGCCGTTGGGCGAGGTCGAGTGGGTGGGGTTCGACAACTACCGACGGATGTTCACCACCGACCCGTCGTACTGGCACTCGGTCCGGGTGACGGTCGCCTTCGCGTTGATCGCCGTGCCGCTCAAGCTCGCCGTCGCACTCGGGGTCGCGTTGCTGCTCAACCGGGCCTGGCGGGGCGTCGGGCTGTTCCGTGGCCTGTTCTACCTGCCGTCGCTGATCGGTGGCAGCGTCGCCCTGGCCATCGTCTGGGTGGCGATGTTCAACCGCGACGGCGCCTTCAACAGCCTGCTCGGCCTCTTCGGCATCCAGGGCAAACCGTGGGTCAACGACCCCGAGTGGGCGCTGGAAACCCTGATGGTGCTCGCCATCTGGCAGTTCGGCGCACCCATGGTGATCTTCCTGGCCGGCCTCAAGCAGGTGCCGACCGAGCTCTACGAGGCCGCGTCGGTGGACGGCGCCGGACGGTTCCGCCAGTTCTGGCACGTCACCCTGCCGATGCTCTCCCCGGTCATCTTCTTCAACCTGGTGCTGGAGACGATCAACGGCTTCCAGGGCTTCACCGCCGCGTTTGTCCTCAGCGGCGGCACCGGTGGCCCGGTCGACTCCACCCTGATGTACACGCTGAACCTCTACATCAAGGGCTTCTCCGAGTACGAGATGGGGTACGCCTCGGCGCTCGCCTGGGTCTTCCTCCTGGTCATCGGGTTGATCACAGCGGTCTTCTTCAGCACCGGACGGTTCTGGGTGCACTACTCGGATGGGGAGCGCTGATGGCGGCGCAGGCAACGGCCGCGGTCGGCCCACGCGGCACCGGTCGACGCGGCCTGCTGCGGACCCTCGTACTGGTGGCGATCCTGCTCGTCGTCCTGTACCCGCTGGTCTGGGTGATCGGCACGTCGTTCAAGTCGCAGGAGGAGATCGTCAGTAACACCGGGCTGCTCCCCGAGCGGTTCACCCCGGGCAACTACACCGACGGCTGGCAGCACTTTGATGTCAGCTTCACGCGGTTCTTCCTGAACAGCACGATGGTCGCACTGCTCACCGTGCTGGGGAACGCGGCGTCGTGCCTGGTCGCCGCGTACGCCTTCGCCCGGCTGAGGTTCCGGTTCCGGCGCTTCTGGTTCGCCATCATGATCGGAACGCTGCTGTTGCCGCAGCACGTCCTGACCGTGCCGCAGTACATCCTCTTCAAGCAGTTCGGCCTGGTCGGTGGGGAGTGGCCGTACCTGCCACTGCTCATCCCGCAGTTCCTCGCCACCGAGGCGTTCTTCGTCTTCCTCATGGTGCAGTTCATGCGGGGCATCCCACCCGAACTCGACGAGGCCGCGAAGATCGACGGCGCGAGTGCGTACCGCACCTTCTGGCACGTCATGCTGCCGTTGAGCCGACCGGCGCTGGTCACCACGGCGATCTTCTCGTTCATCTGGACCTGGAACGAGTTCTTCCGACAGCTGGTCTACCTGTCGGACCTCGACCACTACACCCTGCCGGTGGCGATGACCCTGTTCATCGACTCCACCGGACAGAGTTCGGTCGGGCCGATGTTCGCCATGTCCGTGCTGTCGCTGCTGCCGGTGTTCCTGTTCTTCGTCGCCTTCCAACGGATGCTGGTCGAGGGCATCAACACCAGCGGGTTGAAGGGCTGAGGCGACCAGGGTGCAGACTCGGGGCATGAGCGAGCCGACGACCGGGCAGCGGAACTCCCAGCCGAACTGGCCGGAGGAGCCGCCCGCACCGGGCGCGCACCGACCGGACTGGCGGGACACCCTGCGCAACGCCAGCGACCTGGCGTTGCTCGGCATCGTCACCGCCCTCGCGACGCTGCCGGTGGTCACCGCCGGTGCCGCGGTCGGCACCGCCAGCGCCGCCCTGCAGCACTGGATCGAGACCGGTTCCTGGCCCGGCGTACGGGTGGCACTGCGCGGCTTCGGCCGTGCCGTGCTGCCCGGCGCCGGGGCGACGGCGGTCGCCGGGATCGCCGCCGCGATCCTCGCCGTCAACCTGCTGGCCCTGGGCCGGGGGACGGTACCCGGCGGGACGGCACTGGTCGCGGTCACCGTCGCCCTGGCCGTGGCCGCCGGCGGCTTCGCCGGCCTGACCGTCGTCCAGCTCGGCCGCCGCGACGGTCAGGGCTGGCTCCCAGCGGTACGCGCCGCCGCCCGGCTCGTCGCGGCCCGCCCGGTCGTGCTGCTCGGCACCGCCGGGGTGGTCACGCTCGCCGGGCTGCTCTGCGTGCTGGTCCTGCCGCTGCTCACCCCGATCCTGCTCGGCTACACCCTGTTCGGGCTGCACGCCGCCACCCGCCGGATCGCCGGCCCGGCGCTGGACGACTGACAGAGATCAGTTGTTCGGCTGGTCCGCTACCGCTGACCCGCCTGTCCGGCTGCTCAGTGCTCGTCGGACTCCTGCGCGACGGGTGGGAAACGTACCGGCAGCGCGGCCGGACTGCGGCCCCACGGTGACGGTACGGTCGGCACCTCGTCGGCCGGGATCGCCAGCCGGACCCCCGGCAGCAGGTGCAGGGCGGTCTCGACGGCGGTCCGGACGATCAACCGGGCCGGGACCTGGGCCGGGCAGGCGTGCGGGCCGGCGCCCCAGGAGAGGTGCGCCCGGTTGCCCACCTCCAGCCAGGCCTGTCCGATGGGATGGATCCGGGGGTCCGCGTTGGCGGCGGTCAGCCCGAGGATCAACGCGTCACCCCGGCGGATCGGCTGCCCGCCCAGCTCGGTGTCGCGCAGCGCGTACCGGGCCGGCGCGTTGGTCATCGGCGGGTCCCGCCACAGCACCTCGTCCAGCGCGTCATCGACCCCGAGCCGTCCGCCGCGCAGCCGGCCGGCGAACCGTTCGTCGGTCAGCATCAGCCGTAGCGTCTGGGCGATCGTGGTCGCGGTGTTCTCGTTCGCCGCGACCAGGGTCAGCATCATCGTGTCGAAGATCTCGGCGTCGTCGCGCAGGTTCGGGTGCTGGACCAGGAACGTCGTCAGGTCGTCCGCCGGCGCCGCGCGGCGGGCCGCGACCACGTCGGCGAAGATCGTCATGACCCGACGCCGGGCGGCTTCCGCGTCGGCGCCCCAGGCGAACGAGTTCATCAGCGCGATCCGCAGCTCCCGCCCGACCTCCGGTTCCAGGCCGAACCGGTCCGCGACGGCGAGCAGGGGTACGACGGCGGCGTAGTCCACGACCAGGTCAGCCTCGCCCCGGCCGGCGAACGAGCCGATCACCTCGGTGCAGAGCGCCGCCACCGCGCGCCGCATCGCCCGCTGGTCGATCCGGGCCATCCCGCCGTCGATCGGCGCCCGGAGGCGACGGTGCCGCTCGCCGTCGGTGAAGTAGGCGTTGTTGTACGGCGACATCATCGGCCGGAGCAGCGACTCCGCCGGCAGGCTGCCGTCGTGGTGCGCGGACCAGTTGTCCGGGTCGCAGGCGAAGACCTGCTCCTGCCGGAGGACGGTGAGGATCTCCTGGTAGCCCAGGACCAGCCAGGCGGGCACGCCCGGTTCGAGTTCGACCGGGGCGACCGGCCCGTGCTCGTCACGCAGCCGCTGGTAGACGTGCTGCGGATCGGGGCACATCGTGGTCGCGACCAGCGGGGTCAGTCCGGTCAGCTCGGCGAGCGGCCGACGGGTACCGGTCAGGCAGTCGACCGACGGTGTCGAGGTCACGAGACCACCTCCTGCAGGGCGGGCGCCTCCGGTGCGGAGCCGGCGCCGTCGGACGAGGCGCTGGCGGCAATGTCGAGCGCGTGCTGGACCAGGGTGGTCAACGCGGTCAGCGCCGAGTCGCGGTCGCGGGCGTCGCAGTCCACGATCGGCGTCTCCGGCAGCAGGTCCAGCGCGGTACGCAGTTCCTCGGCGCTGTGTCGCACGGTGTCCGGGAAGTGGTTGACCGCCACCACGAACGGCATCTGGGTGCCGATCTCCAACTGGTCGAAGACCTCGAAGCTGGCCTCCAGCCGGCCGGGCCGGGTGTCGACCAGGACCAGTACGCCGGCGGCTCCCTCGGCCAGGCCCTCCCAGAGATCCCAGAACCGCCGCTGTCCCGGCGTACCGAACAGGTAGAGCGCCACGCTCTCGTTGAGGGTGATCCGGCCGAAGTCCATCGCCACCGTGGTGGTGCGTTTCCCCGACAGGCCGGTGAGGTCGTCGACGCCCTCGCTGACCTGGGTCATCGCCTCCTCGGTGCGCAGCGGGGTGATCTCGCTGACCGAGCCGATCAGGGTGGTCTTGCCGACCCCGAAGCTGCCGACCACCAGGATCTTCACCGACCTGGTGACCGTACCGGGCAGGTAGTGGTCAGAGAGCGCGGAGACCATTCAGCACCTCTTGCAGTAGTTCCCGGGACGGCCGCGCGGAGCGGGGACTGCCGGCCCGCGCGGTCAGGTGGCCGGAGTCGACCAGGTCGCTGGCGAGCACGCGGACGACGCTCACCGGCAGTTCCAGCCGGGCGGCGGCCTCGACCAGCGAGAGCAGCCCCTGGCACATGGCGAGCAGGGCGCGTTCCTGTCGACCGGCCGAGACCGGCAGCGGGGGCGCCGGGTCGGTGGCGATCAGCAGCGTGTCGACGCCGATGGTGTTCCGGGACGGACGGGCCCGTCCCCCGGTGAGCACGTACGGCCGCAGCGCGGTGTCCCGGTAGCGGCCGGCGGCACGGTCAGCCGCGCTCATCCGCCCTCCCCGCCCGGCCGGTCGCTCCGGCCACCGGCGCGGCCGAGCCACCCGACGACCTCGCGTCGCCCGGTCATGACCCGCTGCCGTACCGCGCCGTCGTCGCCAGAGCCCGTTCGCCGATCTTGTTCACCTGGGTCTGCATCTGTTGCGCGATCAGCGCCGGATCGACGGCAGCCTCGGTCACCACCGCCAGGTGTGAACCGTTTCCGGCCCGGCGGACGAAGAGGTAGCCGCCGTCAAACTCGATCATCAGGTGGCGCAGGGACCGGGCACCGGAGCCGAACTCCCGGCCAACACTGCGGCCCAGGGACTGCAGCCCGGAGCAGGCGGCGGCGAGCCGTTCGGCGATGTCCGGCGCGGTGTGCTCCGACCAGACCATCGCCAGGCCGTCGGCGGAGAGCACCACGGCGTGTCGGACGTACGGCACCGCCACGACCTCGGCGAGCATCCAACTCTGGTCCTGTTTCGTCGTCATCCGTTACCTCTCAGTGCGCTTTAGTGAGCACACGGTTGGTAGTCCTGCCTTGCGGTAGGACGGTCCCGGTCTGACCGACTGGCGTCGTGCCGGGTTCACGTTTCACAGCCACCTGCCCGCCGAGGCGGGTCTTCTGGTCGGCTCCACGTGCTGCCACCGGGCCACTCCCGGCGGTGTCGAACTGCGCCGCCAGAGCGACCAGGTTCAGCGCGGCGTTACGGTCCCGGTCGATGACCAGACCACACGCCTCGCACTGATATTCACGCTCGGACAGGGCCAGCTTGGCTTTCACCGCGCCACATGCCGAGCAGGTCTTCGAGGACGGATACCAGCGGTCGGCCACGAGCAGCCGACCACCGTTCCAACCGGTCTTGTACGCCAACTGGCGGCGAATCTCCGCGAACCCGGCGTCGGCGATCTGCCGGGCCAGCCTACGGTTGGCGAGCATCCCGGTGACGTGGAGGTCTTCCACCACAACCGTGCCGTGCTCGCGAGCCAGGCGGGTGGTGAGCTTGTGCAGCCCGTCACGGCACAGGTTCGCCACCCTGCCGTGCGCCCGGCCGAGCCGGGCCGCCGCCCGCCCCCAACGTTTCGACGCCCGCCGTCCGGTGCGCCGGTCCGGGCCGGCCTTACGCGACAGTGCCCGGCCGAGTGCCCGCATGCGCTGCCGCGCGGCGGTCAGGTGGCGCGGGTTGTCGACCAACTCGCCGGTGGACAACACGGCGAGGTGTGTGATCCCGACATCAACGCCAACCACCGAGCCGGGCTGAGCCAGTCGCCGCTCGGGCCGGTCGACCTCGACGGTGAACGCGACGTGCCAGCGACCACCGTCACGGCGCACCGTAGCAGACATGATCCGCGCGCTGCCGTTATCGAGACGGCGGGCGAGTTTGCGGGCCGACTCGTGCAGCTTCAACCGGCCCAACCGGGGCAGCACCACATGCATCCGATCGGGTGCGACCCGGATCGCCCCGGTGGTGAACCGCACGCTGGGTGTGGTGCGGCGGCGGGACTTGAACCGAGGGAACCCGACCGGCCGACCGGCACGGGCGCCGGTGCGGGAGTCGGCCCAGTTCTTCAGCCCGCGGGCCAGGGCGTCGAGGCCGGTGTTGAATGCCTCCTTGGACACCCCAGCCCACCACGGCGCAACCTCCGGCTTCGCGGCGTTCCACGCCTTACGCAGACCAGCCAACGACCAGGACAGCGACGGCGTCAGCAGTTCCTCGGACACGCCGTAGGAACGCTCCGCGGCCCGCTGGTCCATGACCGCCTTCACCCTCGCCAGCGCCCAGTTGTACGCGACCCGGGCGGCGCCGGCATGCGCATGAACATCGCGTTCCTGACCCGGAGTCAGGTCGAGGGCGAACCGGTACGCCTGGATCGCCTTCACACCGGGCCGCCTCCGGTGGCGGCCCCGACAGCACGGCGGGCCCGATCCACCGCTGCACGCCGACCGTACAGCCGGGCGCACAACAACGTCAGGATCTCGGTCACGTCACCGACCAGGTCGTCATCGACCTCGGCCGGATCGACCACAAGCAGACGACGCCCCTGCGCCGACAGAACGGCCTCAACCGAGTCGGCGCCGAAGCGGGCGAACCGGTCCCGGTGCTCGACCACGATCGTGGTCACGGCCGGGTCGCGGAGTAGGGCGAGAAACCTCTTCCGGTGACCGTTGAGTGCGGACCCGACTTCGGTCACCACCCGGTCCACACCAAGCTTCTGCCCGGTCGCCCACACGGTCACCCGGGCGACCTGCCGGTCCAAATCCGGCTCCTGATCAGCCGACGACACCCGGGCGTACACCACCGTCTGCCCGGCCTTGGCCGACGTGCCGGTCACCGGCACCCCGACCATGATCAGACGGCCAAGCCGGTAGGTCGGAACGGGCAGTGTCCCGGACTCGTAGCGTCGACGTGCCGTCGCGTACGAGATCCCGGTCACCGCTGCCCATTCCTTCAAGTTCACAAAGACAACCATAACTGACTAGTGAGCGCCCATGACGACCAGCGCGCCGTAAGCTGCTAACCCTGTTCATCCTCCACGGTTGTCGACGTTGAGGTGGAGCCCGCCGGATCCGTACCGTCGTCGGTCCGGCCACCCTTGATGAAGGCGCTCATCCAGGCGCCTGCCTGCTCGGGGGTTGGCGCCGGCGCCGCTGCCGGCTCGACGTCATCGTCGGTGAGGGCGTCGCTTTCCGTCCCGGCCACCGCACCGGCGGCCTCGCCGCGCCGGGAGCGCCGTCGGGGCAGTCCCTCCCGGGTCGGCGGCAGGGCGGCGGCGTCGGCATCCTGCCGGGATCCGGAGGGCGTACCGGCACCGGCGGCCGGGGTGACCTCGACCGACTCCGGCTGTCGTGCCGCCGGTGGCCGGACCGCGAGCGCCTCCGGCGACTCGACCGTCTCCACGGACTTCGCCGGGATCAGCACCACCGCCCGCAACCCGCCGTACGGCGACTCGCTCAGGTCGGCCCGGAAGTTGTGGCGACGGACGTAGTGGCCGACGACGGCGAGACCGGTCTGCGGGATCTCCCCCAGCTCGCCGAGCCCGACGGTACGACGACCGGAGACGATCTCGCGGGCCTGCTGCAGCCGGTGCTCGTCCATCCCGACGCCACCGTCGTCGATCTCGATGACCGCGCCGCGCTGCACGCGGCGTACGGTCACCGGCACCTGGGTCGACGGCGGAGACGACTGGGTCGCGTTGGCCAGCAGTTCGGCCACCAGGTGGATCACCGGCTCCACCACCTCGGCGGCGACCGCCACGTCCTGGTCCCCGGAAACCTCGACCCGCTGGTAGGCGAGGATCCGCGCGGACGCGGCCCGGACCACGTCGACCATCGCCAGCGGCTCCTGCCACTGCTGGCCCGGCCATTCACCGCAGAGTACGGCCAGGCTCTGCGCGTGCCGGGCCTGCTGGGCGGCGGCGTGGTCGACCCGCATCGTCGACTCGACCACGTCGGGGTCGTGCTGGTGGCGGTCGGCCAGCAGCGACACCTGCTCCTGGATGGAGTGTGCGGCCGTCTGCACCCGGCGGGCCAACGCGACCACCGCGAGCCGCAGCGACTCCTCCCGCTCGTCGGTTCGCTTCAGTCCGCCGGTCAGCTCCGTCAGCAGTTCCTCGAGGAGCGCGGCCGTGGTGTCGTCCAGGGTGGTGTCGACCGGCGCGGGTGGCACCGCCGTGCCGGCCAGCAGCTTCGGGAGGCGTACCCGGGTCAGGTTTTCCAACGCCTCGTTGGCAGCCGCCGACCGCGCCTCGACCAGCTCGCGCCAGCCGGTTTCCTGCTCGGCCAGCTCCCGCTGCTGGTCTTGCAGCCGCCGCTCGGCCTCCTGCTCACGTTCGGCGACCGCCTGCCAGGCGGCCCGCTGCCGTCGGTGCAGGACGCCGAGCAGGAGCAGCGTCAACACGGTGCCGCCGGCGGCGCATCCGGCGGCCCAGATCCCGGCCTGACCGTCGCCGGAGACTCCGGCGAGCACCGCCGCCGTACCGGTGGCGACGGTGAGCAGGACGGCGGCCGACCACACCGGCAGGCCGCCGGGCGCGGAGCGACCGGACGAAGAGAGGGGTGCCATGTTCACCTTCGCGCGGGGGGATCTGACAGGACGGGACGGCAAACCGCAGTTCACCCGGGCAGCGGTTCAGGATCGTAACCGATCCCAGGTGGACCGTTGTCCCCCTGAGCGGGCAGACCTCGGACGCTGAACGCGCTATCCCGCGGTGAACCGGGTGACGACAAACTCGGAATCCGCGCCGCAGACCAGCACCGAGCGGTTCCAGGAACAGCTCGTCGAGGCAACCTTCTTGAGCGGTCCCAGCTGGGTCAGCCCGCCGTCCCGGGCCGACACCCCGGCCACGCTCACGTCCCCGGGGTACGTCGTCAACGCGTCGTCGAAGACCAGCAGGTTTCCGCCGTCGATCCGGAGCGCCACACCGTCCCGGTCCAGGGTCTTCGTCCCGTCCGGGGTGAACAGTCGGGACGTCTGCTTCGGCGTGACCGCCCGGACCAGGATGTTCCGGCCGACCGGCCGCAGGTGGTCGGCCTGGGGTACGTCCCTGCGCCAGGCCACCTTTGGCTCGTCGGTCCGGACCGCCACCAGTTGGGCGGTCGCACTGTCCGACCCGGCCGTCTCCAGTAGGCAGACCTGGTGTTCCCCGCAGGGCTGCAGGTCGACGGGGCGGCGGCTGGTGTCCGGCGCGGTGTAGAGGGTGGCCGGCGTGCCGAGGCTGGTCAGGTCGAGCCGGACCAGCCCGTAGCCCTCGCTCTTCGGGGCGACAAAGAGCTGGTTGTCGTACGCCAGCACCAGGTCGTCGGTGTCGGCGGCGTTCTGCCGCGACCGCAGTTCCCGGCCCGAGGTCACGTCGATGACCCGTACCGACCGGTCGGCGCCGATCTCGACCAGCCGGGCGTCGTCGCCCCGGTTCGGCAGCGTGTGCTCGCCGTTGGTGTCCGCCGCGCCGTCGAACTCGGCGACGGTGTGCATCGGATGAACGGCCGAGTCGCTGCTGTAGTCCCCCTTCGGGCTGGGCAGGCTCCATTCGGCACCGGTACGGGCGTTGATGCCGACCACGGTGTTGTTGGTCTTGTCGAACAGGGCGACGTACCCGTCGAAGTAGTGGACCTCGTCGTCGTTGTGGATCTGCCGGCTCCACAGCCGGCCGCCGGTGGCCGGGTCGTAGCCGACCAGTTTGCCGGGCACGTTGTAGCCGCCTCCGTCGGCCCGCAGGACCAGCACGCCCGGCAGCGCCCGCAGCCCGGTCCACCGGTCCGCCGGGTCCTCGGTGGTGAACCAGCGGTCGACCTTCGCCGTGCCGGGGTTCACCACGGCGATGTCGAACCGGTTGTCGGCGCGCTGGTAGCCGACGTACGCCCGGTCGTGGCCCATCGCGGTGAGCGCCCCCGTGCGGGTCGGCTCCTGGGTCTCGATCCGGCCGACCTCGGTGAAGGAGGCGAAGTCGAGTGGGGGGTTGGGGTCCCGGACCAGGTAGAGCACGGTCGCGACGACCACCGCCACCAGCGCGACGGCCGCGCCCGCACCGATCCAGACCACGCGCCGCCGCAGCAGCGCGGCCCACCCGGCCGGCCCGGCCGGCTGTGGGTACGACAGTCCGCCGGCCTGCTGCGGGTACGCCGGGCCGGTCGGCGCGGGCGCGAGGGTCGCCATACCGTGCTGCGCCGGGCTGGTCGGCGCGGGCGGAGTCCCGTACGCCGGGCTGATCGGCGTGGGCGGAGTCCCGTACGCCGGGCTGATCGGCGTGGGCGGAGTCCCGTAGGCCGGGCTGGTCGGCGCCTGCCCGGCCGGTGCGGCGATCCCGGCGCCGGGTGACGCAGCCGGCGGCGGAAGCTCGGCGAGTGCCCCCTCGGCGACCGGGAGTTCCGGCTGTTCGAGCACGGTCGGCGCGATCCCGAGTTCGGCGTGCAGCAGCCGGGCCACCAGTGGGACCCGGGAGGAGCCACCGACCAGGAACAGTCCGGCGAGCTGGTCGACGCTGAGCCGGCAGTGCGCGATCACCGTGGCGGCCTCGTGGACCCCGCGCCGCAGCAGCGGGGTGACGACCTCCTCCAACTCGTCCCGGGTCAGGTGCAGCGCCTGCTCGATGCCGGGTACCGGCACCGGGGCGGTGGCGGACCGGGACAGCATCTCCTTGGCCCCGCGTACGTCGTCCCAGAACTGCCGTCGGTTACGCCACTGACTGGCGGTGGTCGGCTGGTGGAGCTGCTGCCAGACCGACGGATGCCCGGCGCTGACCACCGCGCCGAGGTGCTGGACCAGGGCGGCGTCGAGGTCCAACCCACCGAGGTCGGCGATGCCACCGGAGCCGATCACGACAAACCGGGGGCGTCCGGTGTCGTCGACACCCTCGTTGCGGACCACCGCGATGTCCAGGGTGCCGCCGCCGAAGTCGAAGACCGCCAGGGCCGAGCCGACCGGCACCGGCCGGCGCAGCACGTCGGCGAAGTAGCGGGCGGCGGCGACCGGCTCCGGGACCAGCAGCGTTCCCCCACCCCCGGTACGCGGTGCCGGTATCCCCGGTGCCGACGTCACCGCCGGGTTCGGGATGGTGACCGGCGGCCAGCCGGCCCGGGCCACGGCGGCGGCCAGTGCCTCACGGCGTCGGGTGCCCCAGGTGGTCGGGAAGGTCAACACCGCCGGCGGCAGGAAGCCGACCGCCTCGACCGCGGCGTCCGCCACCCGACGCAGCACGGCGGCGAGCAGGTCGACGGTCGGCACCTCCCGGTCGCCGAGCAGCACCGCCGGCTCGTCGATCCGCCGTTTCGGGTTCGGCTCGTACCGGGCCGGGTCGGCCTGGGCCATCCGCTGGGCGTCCCGGCCGACGTACGCCCGGCCGGCCGGGTCGAGGAAAACGCCGGAGGGCAGGATCGGCTGCCCGTCGAAGAGCAGCGGCCGGGTCCGTCCGTCGGGCCAGCGCAACACGGCGACGGTGTGCGACGTCCCGAGGTCGACGGCGAGCCCGTACCCGCCTCCGTCCAGGCCTGCCATGCCGCGACTCCTCCTGAGGGCGAGGGGATGCCCGGCCCTGCATGTTACGGGGCACCGCCCACCGGCGACCTGGTACGCCGCTGCTCAGCGGCCCCGGGTCCCGATGTCCGGTGGCTCGCTCACCAGGGCCGGCGGCCGGCGGCTCACCAGGGCCGGCGGCTCACCAGGGCCGGCGGCCGGCGGCTCACCGGGCGGCACGTTCGGCGGCGGCGTGCCACCACCCGGGCGGGCTCGGTGCGCTGATGGTCGCGGTCGGCTGGTCGGGATGCAGTCCGAGACGACGGAGTGCGGCCGGCTCGATCCGGATGTCGAACCAGCCGTGCCAGTGACCGTCCGGGCCGATGCCGCAGGCCAGGCCGATCCGGATCTCACCCGGCTCGAACGGCATCCAGTCGATGCCCCGGTCACGCAGTCAAGCGCGGACGGCAGCCGCCGGGTGGGGGCAGCGGGGGACGTTCTCGTACGCCGCGATCCTGATCCAGTCGTCGTAGAGAGCGGTCACGGCGCCCATCATGCCCGAATTAACCGTTGGCGACGAGCACCGCCGGCCTCGTACGGTGCGGGGGTGAGTGACGAGGAGACGACCCGGATCCGGGTCGCGGTGGCGGCGGACGCCGACGAGATCGCCCGGATCCACCTGGCCTCCCGGGCGGCGACCATGCCCTACCTGCCTCCCGCGCGTCACGACGAGGCGGAGGTGACCTGGTGGATCCGGGAGGTGGTGCTGACGCGGTGCCGCACCTGGGTCGCGGTCCGGGGCACCGAGATCGTCGGTTACGCGGCTCTCGACGGTGACCTGCTCGACCATCTCTACCTGCGGCCGGACGTACGACGTCAGGGAGTCGGGACGCTGCTGCTCGACGAGGTACGGCGACACAGCCCGGACGGGCTGTCCCTGTACGTCTTCCAGCAAAACGCCGAAGCCCGAGCGTTCTACCAGCGGCACGGTTTTGTCGTCGTGGACAGCAACAACGGCGATCGCAACATGGAGAACCTGCCCGACCTGACGCTTCGATGGATTCCCGAGTGAGGCGTACGATGCCGGCGACCTGAAAGGACGGTGCGGTGACGATATCCGGAGCGGGCCAGAGGTTGAGCCGACTCGACATCGCCAAGGCCCAGGCGGAGCCGCTGCTCGGGCCGCGTACCGCACGGCGGCTTGCGGCGTTCGAAAACGGCACCCTGTACGTCGAGGCCGGCGGGGGAGCACGGTTCCTCGCGTGGCTCGTCGACTTCGTGGTGTTCGTGCTGGCGGTCGGGGTGGGTTTTGTCGTCGTGTCGGGGGTGTACGTCGCGGCGGGTCTCTCCGACGGGGTCCTCGTCCTGCTGTTGGCCGCGTTGTTGTTCGGGGTGCCCCTGCTCTACGGCCTCTGCTACGGCAACGGTCGGGCACTCGGCGCGGTCCTCACCGGTACGCAACTTGTCCGGATCCGGGACGGCGGTCGGGTCGGTGCCAGGGCGTGCTGGGCGATGCTGGTCAGGACGATGTTCATGCCGGCGCTGCTCGTCGCGGTGACGGTCGGCGCGGCCGGGTCACCGCCCGGGTCGCTGGCGAGGACCAGCATCGACCGCTCGGCGACCCGACGGCTCCACGCCGCCGGGATCCGATGACCCTGCCCCAGGTTGCCGGCATCCGACGACCCTGGCCCGGTGACCGCCATCGGACGGCCGCGCGCCGGGCGTGCGTCGCGGGTCAGCTGTCGCGGTCGCTGACCACCTCGAGCGCGGCTCCGAGGCTCGGCGCCGCTGCCCGGGCGAGTTCCTCGGCGTGCTCCCGGTCGGCGCCGGCCACCACCACGATCCTCGCCCGGTCGGGTTCCAGCGAGGCTCGGACGATCGCATACCGGGCCCGCACGGCCTCGTAGGCCGCGATCGCGTCGGTGGGGACGGTGCCCTGGTGGTCGGTCTGGACCACGAGCCCGGGTCGCCCGCCGGACGCCGTGCCGACCTTCACGTCCGTCACGTCCGACAGTGGCTGGTGGCGGTCGCCGTCGGCGACCATGTCCTTGAAGATGGCCAGCGCGGCACCGGCGTCGCGGCTGATGATCTCGATCCGCCAGCCGTCGCCGTCCTTACTGGACACGTCGTCGATGTCGGCGCCCGTCACCCGGTCGTCGGCGGCCAGTGACCGCCACAGCGTGACCGTCTCGGTGGCACGTTCCCGGTCGGCGACGACGATGAAGGTGATCCCGTCCGCCGCGATCTGGCCGGTGACGTTGTCGTGGGCGGCGACGTACTTCCGCATTTCCTCCGCCAGTCCGGCCACCCGGTCGGCCGGGGTGCCGTCCCCGACGGTCAGCGTGCCGGTCGCGGTACCGAGGAAGGGAAGTGTGTTGTTCTTCGTGGTCTGGACGTCCACGACGTCCGGCGTACCGGCCCAGTCCTCGGCGAAATCGGCGGCGAGCGCGGAGCCCTTGTCGATGGCGCACCCCGTCAGCAGGCTCAGGCCCAGCATGATCCCGATGATCGGCATGAACCGCAGCCGGTGACTTCCGCTCAACGTCGTCTCCTTGGTCATCGATGAGCCGGCCGACGTCGACCCGCCCAGGATCGGGGTGCGTAGTCGTGGCCGGTTACACCCCGACTGTCACCGGATCAGTGCACGTTGGAGGGTAGTGGGGCGACCCGGGTCGTCGGATGAGGGATTCGACGGTGGTCAGCGAGTACGGAGCAGGTTGACAAAGGCGCGCCAGGCCGACGGGTCGAAGTTCAGCGCCGGCCCGCTCTGGTCCTTTGAGTTTCGGACCAGCACCCGGCCCGGCAGATTGTCGGCGACCTCGACGCAGTTGCCGCCGATGTCGCCGCTGCGGCTGCTCTTGCGCCACCGGATGCCGGTTGTTGTCGGTTCAGCCATGGTGGACCTCCGTGCGGATCGTGTTGATGAGGTGTCGGGACTGGTGTTCGTCGAGGGCGAGGGCGTCGAGGCTGGCCCAGATCCGCTGGTACGCGTCGGCCTCGGTCATCTCGTCGGGATAGAGCGCCCCGGTGAGGAACTCGCGGTAGACGAGCGACGACGGCCCGGCGCTGCTCCCATCGTCGGCTGGCAACACGGCGGTCGGCCCGTCGTCGGGTGACGGGACGACGGACGGGTCGGGTGCTCCGTTGTCGGGTGGGAAGTCGAGCATGATGAACGCTCCGGCGACGGTGCCGTGGTGGGCGCCGGCGGCGAGTGGGACGACCCGGATCGAGACGTACGGCAGCTCGGACGCCTCGCCCAGTCGCCGGAGCTGACCGGCCATGATGGCGGGTCTGCCGACGAGCCGCAGCAGTACCGCCTCGGTGAGGATGACGTCGAGGCGGGGCGGTGGCGGCGAACCTCGTCGGAGCAGGTGTTGGCGGTGCAGGCGTACCTCGATCAGGCGGTCTCGTTATCACGTAATTATCGGCCTGCCCCAGCAGGCCACCGTTTACCGGATCATGGCCGGGGTGGGGCCGCCGGGCAGGGCTGGTCACCAGGGGCCGCGATTCGGGGTACGGGTGGTCGCGGCGGCACGCCGTTCCTGCTCGTTGAGGTAACACCGGGTGTGCCGGGTCTGCCACTGGCACAACCCTTGGCGGATCCGTTCCGCCTCGGCGCGGGCGATTGACTCCGAGCGCAGTACCTGGTCGAGTTCGTCGGCGACCTGCCGCAGGTAGGCGTACACCTCGTCGGGGTCGAGGCCGCGCCACCGGCGGCCGAACGTCTTGGCGCGGACCTGGTAGGACCGGATCCGCTGCCCGACCCCGATACAACATCGGAGCGCTGTTGCTGGTCACCCTCATCATCGGTTTCCTTTCACAGGGTCGACGGCGCCGAGGCGGGCGGGGGCGTCCACCGCCGCTTCCGGATGCGGCGCCGGCCGGTGGCCCGGCACCCGCCCCGGGCCAGTACGGGCCCCCTGGCCACCCGCAGGGGGTGAGGTGGCCAGGGGGAGTCACGGTCAGGCGGGTACGCCGGTGATCCGATCGGTGTACGACGCCAGCGCGCCGACCGCCTCGGTCAGGTTTCCGGTGAGCAGGCCGAGGTGTTCGGCCGCCTGCGACCAGTCGTCGGCGACGCCGACGATCCGCAGCCGCGGGTCGTCGGTCTCCCGGAGCTGCCGTTCGGCGTCGCGGAGCCGGCTGGGGAGCCCGGCGAGCCGTTCGGCGGCCTCGGCAAACCGGGTACGCGACTCGTCCAGCGAGCCGACGACCCGGCCGATGCTCGTCACGTCACCGCCGCCGATCTGGTCCCACAGTCGGGCCAGCCCACTGCCGAGCAACTGCTCGACGTGACTGGCCGGGTCCAGGGCCTCCTCGCCGCAGCGACGCGCCTGACGCAGCTCCGGATGCATCGACCCGGCGCCGGCCCGGCCGAGCAGCACGGCCGCCGCCGCCACCGTCAGGTACACCTCCCGCAACTCGCCGCAGACCCGTTCCGCGGCCCACGCCGCAGCTTCCGCACCCGTCGGTACGTCTGTCGTCGCCGCTTCCGGCACTGTCACGCCGCTCTCCTTCACGTTCATGCGGCTCATGGGTGCTCACGAGATCCGGATGCGACTGGGCGGGATCAGCTGGTAGCGCGTCTACGCGATCACGTCGCACCGGTCTTTCCCGGCACCGATCGCCGAGCTGCAACAGGGCAAGGTGTGGCGTGCCTCGGACGTCGAGAAGTGGACTTCAAAGTACCGACCGGAGCTTGCCGGCCCAGGGCGACGAGGAGTAACCAGCGCTACGACGGGTCCACGTGCGAGGTCAGCAGAAGGTGCCTTCGCCGCCGGGAGGCCGGCCCCGCCCGTCCGGCGGCGGACCACCGTCCCACCAGTCGCCGAGGGTGTGGCGGAAGCTCTCCCGGAGGTGCCCCGGGAGCACGTCGACGAACAGGTCACGCGGCAGTGGTGTGGGCTCCTGCCGGGTCAACCCGATGAGCAGCGGCCGGACCCGCTCCGCAGCATAGGCGGCCAGCTTGTGGTGACCGTCGAGCAGGTAGCGCACCTCTCCGCCGGCCGGGCTGATCGTGACGGCGGCCGGCCGTACCCCGTTGGCGATCCGACCCCGGTACGCCGCCACGGTCGTCCCGTCCGGTGGCGGCCACGGACCCGTGGTGATGATCGCGTCGCCGTCCAACGGGAGGTACCAGGACCGGACGCCACGCTTCCCGGGGTCCACGACGACGGTTTCGGACCATTTCGGCGCGCTCACCGTGACGACGTACCGGCCGCGGGCGAGTAGCCGGGTGAACGGCTCCAGCGGCTCGACCAGCAGGCCGTGGACCTCGCCGCTGCGGCGGTCGCCCCGCAGGTAGAGCAGGCTCGCGAAGCTGTTGCCGAGCACGTCGACCACCCCGACGCCGTCGCGTACGTCGATCGGCCTGCCCCGCATCCGGGCAAGGGTAGTGTGTCGCGCCCCTTTTCGGCTGTTCAGCGGGGCGTGGGTGGGGCCGCGCCGGCGCGGGCCATCCGTCGACGGGTCGCGTCGTAGCCGAGCACGAAGACGAAGACCGCCATAATCAACGCCAGCAGGGCGGCCAGCGGCACCCACGCCGTCAACGACACGTACCAGTACAGCCACCACGGTGCGGTCAGCAGCGTCGCGCCGATCAGCAGCGCCGTGCCCACCGACTCGGCCAGGCCGCCCAGTCCGGCCAGCCAGTTCTGCACCGCGTACGACACGGCGCAGGTCAGCACGGCGAGCCCGCCGACGGCCGCCCAGCGACGGCCGAGCAGCGCGGCCAGTCCCAGACCGATGACCGCGAACAGTGCGACGCCCGCCGCCGCGCACAGCACCGTGGCGATCACCGACGGGCTGGTCAGGGTCAGTTCGCGCACCTCGACCCCGGACCGGCGCAGGTTGTCCGGGACCCAGTGGTTGGCGACGTACGGCCGCGCGTACGGCAACACCACAGCGAGGTCGACCACGGCGAGAATCAACCCGAAGAGTGCCGCGACGGCTGCCTTCGCCACCATGAGCGGCCCGGGGTCGTCCGGCAGGGCCGGTGGCGTCGCAGGCGGCATGGAACGCCGCGCCGTCGAGCGGGTCCGCAACCGTGGTTCGCCCACCAGCAGAAACCCACCGACCGTCAGCGCGACCAGTTGGGCCCAGCCGAGACCGGAGGTGCACACCGCCCGCACGTCGGCCTCGTACGCTGCGAGCTGCTGACCGGGGCCCTGCGGATCCTGGTAGATGTACGACATGTACGCGTCTGCGTTGACCGGCAGCATGGCCAGGCCGACGACGGCAACCAGCGGGGGCAGGATCCACAGTGGCCAGCGGCGGAGGAGCCCGCGAAGTTCCTGTCGGAACAGTTCTCGCATGGTCGTCGACGGTGCCGATTTCCTGCCACGACTGAGGTGGCCAAACGGCTACAACGGGGTCACGATTCGCCGGAATGTCGGCGGCGTGCCCCGGCCCACGGCGGCGACAGTGGTGATCCGGCGGCCGTGGCACTACACGGCACCCTGCCCGCCGGGGTGGGACCGGGAGTGTGTCGCGGTCAGCCGCGCTTGGCCAGTTCGACGAAGGCGCGCCAGGCCGTCGGCTCGAAGGTTAGTGCCGGGCCGGTCTGGTCCTTCGAGTCCCGGACCAGCACCCGGCCCGGCAGGTTGTCGGCGACCTCGACACAGTTGCCACCGTTGGAGTTGCTGCGCGTCGCCTTTCGCCACACCGGGTTCATAGCTCGCTCGCCATCCTCAGGATCAGGTCCCGGGACAGGTCCCGGGGCAGTGCCACCGAGCGTATCGCCTCCCAGGTGCGAGCCATCGCGGCAAGTCGATCCGGGTCGGTGATCACCTTGCCGTCCAGCGGGTCCTCCAGGTAGGCCACCTCGCCCTCACCGGGGACGGAGGCCAGCACGAAGTTTCCGGTCAGCCCGGCGTAGAAGCCGGCGGACCGGGGCACCACGTGCACAGAAAGTCGGGGCTGCCGCGACATCTGGGCGAGGTGGGCCAACTGCTCCCGCATGATGGCCTGGTCGCCGCGCAGCAGCGCACACTCGTCGACGGTGAAGGTGCAGACCGGGGGCTTCTCCTGGCCAAAGACCGCCGTCTGCCGCTCCAACCGGATCGCCAGGTGCCGTTCGACCTCGTCCGGGGTGTGCAGGCCGACGGCGAGCACGGCTCGGGCGTACGCCTCGGTCTGGAGCAGGCCCGGCACGTAGGTCGGCTCGTGAGACCGGAGCGAAGCCGCGTCCCGCTCCAGTTCCGGCCACGGCCGGAACCACTCCGGCGGCCCCATCTTCCGTACGTCGAGGGCGAGCCCCTGGATCAGGTCGCCGCTGCCGAAGAACTCGTCCAGGCTCCGTGCGGTGTCCTCCACCGGCACCAGCCGGGCCGTCTCGAACTTGGCGATCAACGACGTGCTCACGTTGAGCTGCTCGGCCACCCGTTCCTGGGTGAGACCGCCTTTGGCCGCGCGCAGATATTTCATGACTCGCGGAAGACCGTTGTTAGCCACCATTCTTGATCTTTCTCCTCACGACGTGCCCGGATGAGTGCCTGAATGCTGTCCGCTGCTCATCTTCCATCAATCACCGTCAACGGTCCAGGGTGGAGTTCAGCGGAACCGCTCGGATCCGGTGGGCCCGACAAAGGACGGGCGGAACCGCGCGGGGGCCGTCGCAGTCCCCCCCTCACCCGAGGCGGCCCCCGCTTCCATATCTCCCCAGGAAGGAATTCCCGAGATGAGACTGCCGCGATTGAGATCGGGCAACCCGCACCGGCGCGACTGGCGATGCCTGTGGCGACACTGCCGGTGCGGCTGGCACGGATACCCCTGCCCCGACTCGCTCGGCCAGACACCCTCGCTGACCCCGCCGACCAGCCCCGGCCCCGGAACCCCGTCCCTGCCGGCCGTACGTCGACGGTCACCGAACACCGGCCCGACGTGGAACACCGGGTCCGCAACCCGGAAACGGACCGGCGCCTGCCAGGACGCCAGGTGAACGATTCGAGGAAAGGCTGAAGCTGCTCCGGTCAGCACAATGGAAACCCGTAGGAACATTGAGGAACACGGGGCAACTTCGAGGAACTCTGAGGAATCAAGAGGAACTGAGAGGAACTGAGAGGAACAACTTCCGGCCATGAACGGACAGCCGTCACACGTACCCAGACGCCCGAGCTGGCTCTGCCGAATCTGCGAAACCGAATGGCCCTGCCTGACCGCCCGCAGCCTGCTTCCGATCGAATACCACGCCGACCCGCTGGCGCTGCGGGTCTACCTCGGTCTGGTGCTCTACGAGGCGACCGAAGACCTCTACCGGCTGCACCCGAATCCCGGGCCGGACCCGGCCGAACTGCACGCCCGCTTTCTCGGCTGGGTGGATTCCCGACAGGGGAGCTAGCTTCGGTCGGCCGCCGACCGGACGTGCCGGTGACCGTCGAGCGGGAACGGCGGGTGGGCCGGCACGACCCGGTCGAACCGGTAGCCGGCCTTCTCCGCCACCCGGCAGGAGGCGACGTTGTCCACCTGGTGCAGCAGTTCGAGACAGCGCAGACCGTCAGCGGTGAACGTCTCGAACGCCCAACGGGTCAACACCTCCAGGGCGCGGGACGCCACGCCCTGACCCCGGGCGGCCGCCGCCGTCCAGTAGCCGACCCCGGCAGAGCCGCTGGCCAGATCCGGCGCCTTGAGCGCCACGTTGCCGACCAGCCGCCCCGCCCCGGCGCCCGAATCGTCGACCACCGCGAAGCTGAACCGTTTCCCGCTCTCCCAGCCGTCCCACTGCAGTTCCAGCCAGCGTCGCGCGTCGTCGACGTCGGTCACCCGGAACTGGCTGAAACGGCGCTGCACCGGATCCCGGTACGCCTCGATCAGCGACTCGACGTCCCCGTCGGTCCACTGGCGGAGCAGCAGGGCCGGGGCGGCCGGTGTCGCCGCGACCCGCAGCGACACCGGCTCCACTCGTACGGTCACGCGGCGAGGCGACGCCGCGACACCTCGGCGAGCGCCACCGCCGCCGCCACGCTGGCGTTCAACGACTCGACCTCGGAGACCATCGGAATGCTGATCCGCAGATCACAGGTCTGCCCGACCAGCCGGGACAGGCCGCGACCCTCGGAACCGACCACCACCACGAGCGGGCCGACCGCCGCCTCCAGGTCGTACAGGTCGGTTTCGCCGTCGGCGTCCAGGCCGACCACCAGGAAACCTGACTGCTGGGCCAGCTTCAGTGCCCGGGTCATGTTGGTGACCTGGCTGACCGGCACCCGGGCCGCCGCGCCGGCGCTGGTCCGCCAGGCGGTCGCGGTGATCCCGGCGGCCCGCCGCTCGGGTACGAAGACCCCCTGCGCGCCGAACGCCGCCGCCGACCGGATCACCGCACCGAGGTTGCGTGGGTCGGTGATCCCGTCCAGGCCCACCAGCAGCGGCGACGGCTGCTCCATCGCCACCGACACCATGTCCTCGAACGCCTCGTAGGCGAACGGCGGCACCTGCAACCCGAGACCCTGGTGCAGCACACCACCGGTCATCCGGTCCAGCTCGGCTCGGCTCACCTCGAGGATGGCGATGCCCCGGTCGGCCGCCGTCCGGACCGCCTCGTTCACCCGGTCGTCCATGTCGATGCCCTGGGCGACGTACAACGCGGTCGCCGGCACCGCCGTGCGCAGCGCCTCCACCACCGGGTTCCGGCCGACCAGCAGCTCGGCGGCCTCCCGGCCCGGGGTGCCCTTGCGACCGGGCGCGACCCGGGGCCCGGAGCGCGGTGCCGGCTTGCCGCCGGTACGCCCGGCGGTCGCCGCGCCGCGACCGGCGCTGACCCCCCGACGGGTGCCCTTGCCCCAGGTGGTGTCCTTGCTGCCCGGCACACCGACCTTCGGCGCCCGGCCCTCCTCGGCGGCGGCCCGGCGTTCCTTCTCCTGCTTCCAGGCGGTCCGCTGCGGCAGCTTCTCGGTGCCCGAGTACGCCTTGTGCCAGGGCCGTTCGTCGGCGGGCAGGGTCTTGCCCCGACCGGCGAGACTGCCCCGGTTCTTGCCGCCGGAACCGACCGTGGACCCCTTCTTCGGGGTGACCCGACGGCCACGACGTTGCGAGTTTCCGGGCATCAGTCCTGTTCTCCGATCGTCCAACGAGTGCCCTGCGGGGTGTCCTCGACCACCACGCCGGCATTTTTGAGCTGGTCGCGCACCGCGTCCGCGGCGGCCCAGTCCTTCCGGGCCCGGGCCTGCGCCCGCTGCTCGATCGCCAACGCGACCAGCGCGTCGACGACCCCCCGCAGCTCACCATCCTGCCCGCCGCCGTCCCAGGCCGGGTCGAGGGGGTCGAGACCGAGTACGTCGAGCATCGCCCGGACCTCGGCCAACGCCGCCGCCGTCGCCTGGTCGTCGCCGCCGGTCAGCGCGACCTGCCCCTGCTTCACGCTCTCGTGCAGCACGGCGAGCGCGGCGGAGGTGTTCAGGTCGTCGTCCAGGGCGGCGCCGAAGGCGTCCGGCAGCGCGCCGGGCTTGCCGGCCCCGACCCGGTCCGCCGCCCGCCGGACGAAGCCCTCCACCCGCCGGTACGCCACCGCAGACTCGCCCAGCGACTCGTCCGAGTAGTCGATCCGGGACCGGTAGTGCGGGGCGACCAGGTAGTAGCGCAGCTCCGCCGGCCGGACCCCGAGCCTGGTGACGTGGTCGAGGTCGATCACGTTGCCCAGCGACTTGCTCATCTTGGCCTCGCCGAGGTTGAGCAGCCCGTGGTGCACCCAGTAGCGGGCGAACGGCAGCCCGGCGGCCCGGGACTGGGCCTGCTCGTTCTCGTGGTGCGGGAAGGTCAGGTCGAGCCCGCCGCCGTGGATGTCGAACTCGGCGCCGAGGTAGCGCCAGCACATCGCCGAGCACTCGATGTGCCAGCCGGGACGCCCGGGGCCCCACGGGGACGGCCAGACCGCGTCGGCCGGCTCCTCCGGCTTGGCACCCTTCCAGAGCGCGAAGTCCCGGACGTCCCGTTTGCCGCGCTCGTCGACCTCGCCGGTGCTCTGGGTGGCGTCCGGGTCCTGCCCGGAGAGGACGCCGTACTCCGGGAACGACCGGACGTCGAAGTAGACGTCGCCGGAACCGTCCTGCGCCGGATAGGCGTGCCCGTTCGCGATCAACTTCTTGATCAGCTCGTGCATCTCCGGGATGTGCCCGGTCGCCCGTGGCTCGTACGTCGGCGCCAGCACGTTCAACGACCGGTACGCGGCGCCGAGGATGACCTCGTTGGCGTACGCGATGGACCAGAACGGCCGCTGCTGCTCAAGCGCCTTGGTCAACACCTTGTCGTCGACGTCGGTGATGTTCCGGACGAACGTCACCTGGAAGCCGCCGTGCAGCAGCCACCGGCGCAGCACGTCGTAGTTGACCCCGGATCGAAGGTGCCCGATGTGCGGCCCGGACTGGACAGTGAGACCACACAGGTAGATCCCCACCCTGCCGGCGTGCAGGGGGACGAAGTCCCGCACCGATCGGGTGGCGGTGTCATACAGGCGTAGCGTCACCGTACAAGGGTACCGGGTGCGTCGAAGGGCCTTCGTCTATCGCTCACGGCCGCGCCGGACCGACGGACACCTCCCGGTACGACCGGGCTGCCTCTCGTACGCTGCCTGGTGTGGTGACGGCGGCGAACGGGATGCCACCGGCGGCGGACGGGACCGCCGGCCGGGGCGGTGGCGAGACGGCCCAGACCCTGGACCGTGGCCTGCGGCTGCTGCACCTGGTCGCCGAGGCGACCGGCGGGCTGACCGTCACCGAGGCGGCGGCCCGGCTCGGCGTCGGGCGGACGGTGGTCTACCGGCTGCTCGGCACCCTCACCGAACACGGCATGCTCCGCCGGGACGCGGCCGGCCGGCTGCACCTCGGCGCCGGGCTGCTGCACCTGGCCCGGCGGGCCCAGCCGCTGCTCGCCGACGGGGCGCTGCCGGCACTGCGCCGACTGGCCGAGCAGACCGGCGCGACGGCACACCTGACCGTGGTCGACGGCGGCGAGGGGATGGCGTTGGCGGTCGTCGAGCCGAGCTGGACGGCGTTCCACGTGGCGTACCGGACCGGTGCCCGGCACCCGCTGGAGCGGGGTGCCGCCGGACGCGCGATCCTGGCCGGTCGGCTCGGCCGGTCCGAGCCGGTGGCGAGCAGCGGTGAACTGCAGGCCGGCGCGTACGGGGTGGCCGCACCGGTGCTCGGCGTCGCCGGGCTGGAGGCGAGCGTCGGCGTGGTCGCCCTCGCCCCGCTGGACGTCGGGGCGGTCGGCGCCCGGGTCGCGGTCGCCGCCGCCGAGATCACCGCCGCGCTCGCCTGACCCGACCGTTCCCCCCGGCCGGCGAACCGGGACTCGGCGCGGGCACCTTCCTGGCGCCGGGCATTCGCCAGGCGGCGAGCACCGCCGGGAACCCGGCGAGCCGGAACTCAGCGCCAGGCGGCGAGCACCGCCGGCAACTCGGCGAGGGACCGGATCTCGGCGTCCGGCCGCAGGCCGGCCGGCCGGGGACGGGCGTCCCGGTTGAGCCAGACCGCGCGCAGCCCGGCCGCCTGCGGTGCCCGTACGTCGTGCTCGGGCGAGTCGCCGACGTAGACCAGGGCGGCCGGGTCGGCGGTGGCGGCCGAGGCGACGGCGGCGAAGAAGGCCGGGGCGGGCTTCTTCGGCACCCCGGCCTGGTGTGCGTAGATCTCGAAGGAGAACTGGGCGGCCAGCCCGCACCGGTCGGCCCGGCTGTTGCCGTTCGTCGCGTACCCCAGGGTGTACGACCGGCGCAGCGCGGCCAGCGCCGGCAACGCGTCGTCGAACGGCCGGGTCAGCGCGAACCGGCGGGCGAAGAAGAGTTCGAGGATCCGGTCCGCCTCACCGGCGAGCCCGACCCGGTCGAGTGACCGGACGAACGCGGCCCGCCGGATCTCCACGATCGGATCCGCCGGCCGCGCGGCGAAGAGTGCGGCGAAGTCGGCCCGCAGGTCCGCGACCGAGACGTCGTCCGCCGCCGGGGTCAGCCGCCGCAGCTCTGCCAGTACGGCAATCAGCCCGCCGTCCACCGCCGGGTCCAGGTCGAGCAGGGTGTGGTCGGCGTCGAAAACCACGGTGGTCAGCACCCGCGAAAGGGTAGTCCCGGGGTCAGGGGCGCGTCATCCGGAATAGTCCCCGGTCAGGGGTGCGTCATCCGGAGCACGTTCAGCGCCTCGTCGAGCTGTTCCTCGGTGAGCCGGCCGTCCTCGACGTGCCCGCGTTCGAGCACCACCGCCCGGATCGTCATCTCCTTGGCCAACGCCTCCTTGGCGATCGACGCGGCCTCGTCGTACCCGAGGTAGCGGTTGAGCGGGGTGACGATCGACGGCGAACCCTCGGCGTACGACAGGCAGACGTCGACGTTCGCGACCAGGCCGACCACGCAGCGGTCGGCGAGCAACCGGCTCCCGGCGGCCAGCAGCCGGATCGACTCCAGGACGTTGCGGGCCAGCACCGGCAGCATCACGTTCAGTTCGAAGTCGCCCTGGGAGCCGGCGAAGGCGACGGTGGCGTCGTTGCCGATCACCTGGGCGCAGAGCTGCCGGACCGACTCGCAGACCACCGGGTTCACCTTGCCCGGCATGATCGACGACCCGGGCTGGAGGTCGGGGATCTGGAGCTCACGCAGGCCGGCGCGGGGGCCGGAACCCATCCACCGGATGTCGTTGGCGATCTTGTAGAGCCCGACCGCGTACGTCCGCAGCTGCCCGGAGACCTCGACCAGCCCGTCCCGGGCGCCCTGCGCCTCGAAGTGGTTGCGGGCCTCGGTCAGCGGCAGCCCGGTCATCTCCCGCAGCTTCTCGATCACCTTCGGCGCGAAGCCGGCCGGGGTGTTGATGCCGGTGCCGACGGCGGTCCCGCCGAGCGGCAGTTCGGCGAGCCGGGGCAGGCAGCTCTCCAGCCGTTCGATGCCGTACTGCACCTGGGTGGCGTAGCCGGAGAACTCCTGGCCGAGCGTGACCGGGGTGGCGTCCATCAGGTGGGTCCGCCCCGCCTTCACCACCTCGGCGAACTCGTCCACCTTGGACTCGAGGGTGAACTGCAGGTGCCGCAACGCGGGCAGCAGGTCGTGCACCACCGCCTGGGTGGCGGCCAGGTGGATCGAGGACGGGAAGACGTCGTTGCTGGACTGCGCGGCGTTCACGTCATCGTTCGGATGCACCTCCCGACCCAGCTCCCGGGCGGCCAGGGTGGCGATCACCTCGTTGGCGTTCATGTTGGACGAGGTGCCGGAGCCGGTCTGGAAGACGTCGATCGGGAACTGGTCGTCGTAGCCGCCGTCGGCCACGTGCGCCGCCGCGGTCGCGATCGCCTCGGCGACGTCCGCGCCGATCACCCCCAGCTCGGCGTTGGCCTGGGCGGCCGCCCCCTTGATCTGGGCCAGCGCCTTGATGTGCGCCGGTTCCAGTCCGCGTCCGGAGATCGGGAAGTTCTGCACCGCACGCTGGGTCTGGGCCCGCCACAGCGCCTCGGCGGGCACCTCGACCTCGCCCATCGTGTCGCGTTCGATCCGGTAGCCGGTCGCCTCTGAAGTGCTCACGGATCCATCCTGCCCCGAGCCGCGCCGGATCGCAGATGATCCCCGCCACCCGCCGGACCGCAGCCGAAGCCCACCACCCGCCGCCATCCACCGGCCGCGGGTCTGCCCCGCCCCGTGCCGGCGCTCAGCGCCGGATCGCCGGAACCGGCTCGTCCAGCTCCGCCAGTCGGCGGCGGACGACCGCCGCCTCCGCCAGCTCCAGGTCGTCGTACGTGACCAGCGCCTGCTCCCAGTACCGTCGCGCGGTCGCCGGATCGTCGTCCACCAGGCAGCTGGCCAGACCGTCGAGCGCCCGGGCCCGCTCCAACGGATAGCGGGCCACGATCGGGTCGGCGAGCACCCGCTCGTGCATCCGGGTCGCGCCCGGCACGTCACCCAACAGGAGCAGGGTGCTGCCCAGCGAGTTGTACAACTCGACCAGCCGGGCCCGGTCGCCGATGTCCTGGACGAACGCCAACGCCGCCTGGTGCATCGCCAGCGCCTCCGCCGGCCGACCGAGACCGGCCAGCACCAGCCCGAGACCGTGCCGTCCCTCGGCCTCGCCGTACCGGTTGCCATTGCGCCGGCTCAACGCCAGTGCGGCGACGAGCAACCGGTACGCCGGCCGGTGGTGGCCGAGCCGGGCCCGGACCACCCCCAGGTTGACCAGCGCGGTGTCGAACGTGAACCCCTGGTCCGCCCGCCGGGCCAGGGTGACGTGCCGCCGTCCCCAGTACAGGGCGGCGCGGTACCGGCCCAGTTTCAGGTTCGCGTCGGTGATCGCCGAGAGGGCGTGGCTGATCCCGGTCAGGTCGCCGATCCTCCGCCGCAGACGCAGCCCCGCCGCGCAGTGCGCCAACGCCGTCTCCGGCTGGTTCAGGTGCACGTACGGGAGGGAGAGGTTCAGCCGTACCCGGGCCTGCCCTGGCAGGTCCCCGTCGCGCTCGTACTGCTCCAGCGCGGCGAGCAACTGATCGACCGCCTCCTGGTGTCGACCCATCCGGAAGTAGCCGCTGGCCAGGTAGTTGCGCATCGCGGTGGCCGCCGGCTGGTCGGCCAGCCGCTGCGCCGCCGCCAGCCCCCGGGTGTGCGTCTCGACCAGGTCGTCGTGGTACCCGCCGACGTAGAACAGCCGCCAGGCCGCCCGGGCGATCGACCAGACGTACCGGTCCTCGCCGATGCTCTCCGCGAAGCGGACCGCCGCCACCACGTTCTGCCGTTCCGCCTCCAGCCGCCGCAACCCGACGGTGGGCGGTGCCAACAGGTCCGGGCGGCGGGGCTGAGCGAACCGGAACGCGTGCAGTCCGTCCGCCGCCTCCTGCGGTCCGGTCGCCACCGCCCCCAGGTGCAGGTAGTGGTCGAGCAGCCCGATCGCCGCCTCCGCCCGTTCCTCCGCCGGCCCGGCGGCGGCCAGCGACGCGGCGTACTCGCGGACCAGGTCGTGGAAGCGGAAGCGGCCGGCGGCCGGTTCCTCCACCAGGTGCCAGTCGACCAGCCGGTCGAGCAGGTCGGTCGCCTCGGCCAGCGGCAGCCCGGTGAGCGCGGCGGCGGCGTACCCGTCGAAGCTCTCCCCCGGATGCAGGCCGAGCAGCCGGAACATCCGCTGCGCCGGGGCGGGCAGATGTGTGTACGACAGCGCGAAGGCGCTCTGCACGGACCGGTGTTCGGCGGCGAGCTGTGCCAACGCGGACCGGTCCGGGCGCAGCCGCTCGGCGAGGTCGGCGACCCGCCAGCTCGGCCGGTGGGCCAGCCGGGCGCCGGCCAGCCGGATCGCCAGCGGCAGGTGGCCGCAGCGCCGTACCACCGCCTCCGCCGCCTCCGGCTCGTCCCGTACCCGGTCGCCGGCCACCCGGCTCAGCAGCTCCACCCCCTCGGCGGTGGTGAACAGCCGCAGCGGCTCCGGCCGGATGCCGTCCAGGCCGAGCAGCCGACGCCGGCTGGTGATCAACGTCAGGCAGTTCGCGGTCGCCGGCAGCAACGGGGACACCTGGTCGGTACCGCTCGCGTTGTCGAGCACCAGCACCGTACGCCGGGTGGCCAACTCGTCGTGCCAGAGCCGGATCCGGTCGTCGAGATCGGCGGGTATCGCGGCCGCCGGTACGCCGAGCTGCCGCAACAGGGTGACCAGCGCGGCCGCCGGCTCCACCGGGGTACGGTCGCTGTCGCCGTGCAGGTCGACGAAGAGCTGGGCATCCGGATAGTACGGCCGCAGCAGGCTCGCCACGTGCACCACGAACGTCGTCTTGCCACTGCCGGCCATCCCGTCCACCACGTACGGCGCGGTGGCAGCCCGGTCCTGACCCCGCTCCCCTGCACCGTCGCCGTGGCCGGCGGCCGCCAGCAGTCGACGGACCGTCTCCTCGTGTCCGGTGAAGTCGCCGACCGCCCGGGGCAGGTGGTGCACCGGCGGCCTCGGCCGTACGGTGGCGAGGGTGGTCAGCGGCGTGGCCGGCGCCCCGGGCGGCACCACCTCGTCGGTGAGGATCTGCTGGTGCAGTTCGCGCAGCTGGCGGCCGGGTTCGAGGCCCAGCTCGTCACTGAGCAGCCGCCACCCCTCCCGGTAGACGCCCAACGCCTCGGCCGGTCGGCCCGCCTGGTGGAGTGCCCGCATCAGCTGGGCCCGGCTCCGCTCCCGCAGCGGGTACGCGACCACCAGATCGGTCAGCTCGACGACCAGGTCGTTCGCCATGCCGAGCCGGAGTTCCACCTCGACGCACTCCTCGAGGACGGTGATCCGCTGCTCGCCGAGGAAGGCCGCCGCGCGGCGGATCACCTCGCTGTCGAAGCCGGGCAGCGCCGGGCCCCGCCACAGGGCCAGCGCCGAGCGGTAGGTCTCCCTGGTCTCGGCCCAGCGGTGGTCCGTGGCGGCGAGCCGGGCCGCGGCGACCAGTCGGTCGAAGACCTGGACGTCCAGCTCGTCCGGGCCGACCTCGACCCGGTAGCCGGCCGGTCCGGTGACGATCCGCTCGCCGGTCACCCCGGCCTCGGCGATCGACCGACGCAGCCGCGACACGCAGGTCTGCAGTTGCCCACGGGCGGTGGCCGGCGGGTCGACGCCCCAGACCGCGTCGATCAGCTCGTCGACCGGCACCACCCGGCCGGCGTGCAGCAGGAGCACGGCCAGCACGGTCCGGTCCCGGCCGGCCGTCACCGCCGTTTCGCTCCCGCCCACCCGCAGCGGGCCCAGTATGCCGAACCGCACCTCAGCCGTTACCTCTCGACGCGCCCAGTGAGTCGTCCAGGTCCTGCAGCCGGGCCAGCACCTCGTGCTGGTCCGGCGACTCGACCTGAACCAGCAGGGCCAGTGCCCGGGTCCAGTACGACCGCGCGGCGTCCGGGTCGGTCGGCCGGAGGCAGGCCGCGATGCCGTCCAGGGCCCGGGCCTGCTCGTACCGGAACTGGATCCGGGTCGCGGTCTGCAGGGCCTGCTGGTGCAGCGCCAGCGCGGCGGCGACCTCCCCGAGATCCCGCAGCGCCCGACCCAGCAGGTTCCGGGCGGCGCACTCCCCACCCCGGTCCCCGGCGTCCCGCATCGCGACAAGCGCGGCCCGGTGCCGCCGCACCGCCTCGGCGGGACGCCCCCGGGCCCGTTCCACCGCACCAAGCTCGTTGAGCAGGTCCGCCTCGGCGAACGGGTTGTCCAACGTCCGCAGTATCCGCAACGCCACCCGCATCCGGCGCACCGCCCGGTCGTGGTCGCCGCGCCGGCCGTACACCGCGCCGATCGCGCCGAGGCTGTCCGCCACCAGCCCGATCCTGCCGTGTTGCCGGGCCAGGAAGAGCCGGCTGCGCAACACCCGCAGCGCCTCCGGGTAGCGGCCCAGAAGCAGGTAGCCGGCGCCCAGGTTGGTCAGCGCGTTCGGCAGGCTGTGCCAGTCCTCGGTCTGCCGGGCCAACACCAGCCCCAGTTCGAGGTGCTGCACCGCCTCCCGGGTCCGGCCGAGCATGATCAGCGGCAGGCCGAGGTTCACCGTCGCCATCGACTGGCCGGCGACGTCGCCGAGCCGCTGCCAGATCTCGATGACCACCCGCAGCGAGTCCGCCGACCGCTGGAACTCACCCCGGCGGAAGTACGCCGAGGCCAGGTAGTTGTGCATGGTGGCGACCCCGGCGTCGTCGCCGAGCGCCTCCGCGGCCCGCAGCCCGTCGGTGTGGGTCTGGATCAGCTCGTCGAGGTGGCCACCGACGTACAGCTGTCGCCAGTTGGCCCGGGCCAGCCGCCAACCGTACCGGTGCAGGCCCTGTTCGATCGCGAGGCTGACCAGCGGGACCAGGTTGGTGCGTTCCGCCTCCAGCCAGGCGCGCCCCTCCCGGGCGGCCGGGACGACCAGGTCCGGCCGGGCCGGCTGCCCCGGGATCACCGTCCGCAGGTTCCTCGTCGGCTCGAAGGTCTGGCTGATCTCGACCGCGGTGTACAGGCAGAAATCGAGCAGGGCGAGCGCCGCCTCCGCCCGCTCCGCGCCGGTGCCGCTGACCGCGAGCAGCTCGACGGCGTACTCCCGGACCAGGCCGTGCAGCCGGTAGCGGCCGGCGTCCAGTTCGTCGACCAGGTGGGCGTCGACCAGCTCGTCGAGGTGCTCCCGGGCCACCAGCAGCGGCAGCCCGGTCAGCGCCGCCACCGCGTACCGGTCGAACCGCTCACCCGGATGCAGGCCCAGCAGCCGGAACGTCCGCTGCACCGGCTCCGGCAACTGGGCGTACGACAGGGCGAAGGCGTCCGCCAGGGTGCGGTGCTCGACCGCGAACTCGGCCAGCACCGGCCGGTCCGACTCGGCGAGTCGCTCCACCAGGTCGGCGACCCGCCACCGGGACCGGTGCGCCAGCCGCGCACCGGCGAGCCGGATCGCCAGCGGCAAATAGCCGCAGCGGCGTACCACCTCGGCGGCGGCCGCCGGTTCGGCCCGTACCCGCTCCGGGCCGGCGATCCGGGCCAGCAGCTCCACCGCCTCGTCCGGTTCCAGCACGGTCAACGACTGGGCCCGTACCCCGTCGAGTCCGACCAGCCGACGACGGCTGGTGACCAGGGTCAGAGACCCCGGGCCGGCCGGCAGCAGCGGGGTGACCTGGGCCGTGCCGGCCGCGTTGTCGAGCACGATCAGGGCCCGCCGGCTGGCCAGCTCGGTCCGCCACAGGGCGACCCGGTCGGCGTGGTCGGCCGGGATCCGCTCGCCGGGCACGCCGAGCTGACGCAGCAGTGCGGCGAGGGCGGTGGCCGGCGGCAGCGGGCTCCGTACACTGTGGCCCCGCAGGTCGACGAAGAGCTGCGCGTCCGGGTAGCGGGGGCCGAGCGTGGTCGCCAGGTGTACGGCGAGGGTGGTCTTCCCGCTGCCGGGCATGCCGTCGATGACGTACACGACGGCCTGCTCGCCGGCGTCCTCGATCTCCTTGCGTAGCCGGGTGACGATGTCGCGGCGGCCGGTGAAGTCCGCGATCGCCCGGGGCAGGCTGCGTACCGGCACCACCTCGACGACGTTGCCGGGGCCGGCGCCGTCGCCCGGACCGGTTCCGGTCCGGGCCCCCGCGCCGTTCCCGCCGCCCGTCCAGTTGTCTTCGGCGCCCGCCCCGTTGTCCTCGGCGAGCAGCCGGCGGTGGATGTCCCGCAGCGCCGGGCCGGGCTCGATCCCGAGTTCTCCCCGGAGGATCCGCCGCCCGGCCTGGAAGACGGCCAACGCCTCCGCCCGCCGGCCGCTGCCGGCCAGTGCCAGCATCAGCTGACCCCGGAGCCGCTCGCGCAGCGGATGCCGTCCGACCAGCTCGGTCAGCTCGGCGACCAGGTCGCCGGGCCGACCGACGCGCAGCTCCACGTCGAAGCATTCCTCCATCACGAGCATTCGCTGCTCGTCGAGGAAGGCGGCGCCGCGCCGGACCGCCGCGCCGGGGATCCCGGCGAGTGCCGGGCCGCGCCACAGGGCGAGTGCCTCCCGGTACGCCTCCCGCGCCTCCGTCCAGCATCGTCGGGCGGCGGCGCTCCGGGCGTCGGCCACCAGCCGCTCGAACACCTCGGCGTCCAGTTCGTCCGGTCCGAGCATGATGCGGTATCCGGCCGGACCGGTGACGATGGTCTCGCCCGGCAGTGCGACGGCGGCGAGCGACCGACGCAGCCGCGACACGCAGGTCTGCAACTGGCCACGGGCGGTCGCCGGTGGTTCGGTGTCCCAGACCGCGTCGACCAGGGCGTCGACCGGCACCATCTGCCGGGCGTGCAGCAGGAGCAGGGCGAGCACGGCCCGGTCACGGTTGGCCGTCACCGCCGTTTCACCGCCGCTCACCTGGAGCGGGCCAAGGATCTCGAAGCGCACCCCAGCTCCCTGACCGTGGACACGTCCGGCTGCAGGGTAACCCGTTGGTCACACCGAGCAGAATCGAGATGAGAGCCAGGTGGCAGCGGATTGAGAGCGGCGGGCAGAACAATTCGCGGCGGGACGCACTACAGCAGGTGAAAGACACCAACGGGGGCGGTGCGTCCACCTACCTGTGACGGGTGGTGGACGCACCGTGTCGGAGCTGCGGTTTCTACCGCTTTCCACACCTGAGGGAGACGCCACTGATGGACGCCTCTACCGCATCCGCACCACGACGTCCGGCACCGGCCGCCGGAGACGTACTGCGATTCGCCGAATCCGACTACTGCTACGGCGTGGGGCCGCTCGTGCTGCGGGTCACCAAGGTCGGCGCGGACCTCGACAGGTATCCACAACTCGAATGGCTGTCGCTGCGCGGCGTGGAGCTGCGGCAGGACGGGAGCAGCGGGCCGGAACGGCAGGTGCTGGTCCGGACCAGCGCGCTGTTCCGACCCGCCTGAGTACGGACAGCATCCCCGGTCCGGCAGCCGGTCACGGTCGACCGTCGGTCAGCGACGCCCGACGGTCAACACCGGCTTGGTCACCTCGGCGAAGAAATCGTTGCCCTTGTCGTCGACCACGATGAAGGCCGGGAAGTCCTCCACCTCGATCTTCCAGACCGCCTCCATGCCGAGCTCGGGGTATTCGAGCACCTCGACGTGCTTGATGCAGTCCTGGGCGAGCCGGGCCGCCGGACCGCCGATCGAGCCGAGGTAGAAACCGCCGTGCTCCTGGCAGGAGCGGGTGACCTGGGCGGACCGGTTGCCCTTGGCGAGCATCACCTGGGAGCCGCCGGCGGCCTGGAACTTCGCCACGTACGCGTCCATCCGGCCGGCCGTGGTCGGGCCGAACGATCCGGAGGCGTAGCCCTCCGGGGTCTTCGCCGGGCCGGCGTAGTAGACCGCGTGGTCACGCAGGTACTGCGGCATCGGCTCACCGGCGTCCAACCGCTCCGCGATCTTGGCGTGGGCGATGTCCCGGGCCACCACCAGCGGACCGGTCAGCGACAGGCGGGTCCTGACCGGGTACTTCGACAGCTCGGCACGGATCTCGGCCATCGGCCGGTTGAGGTCGACCCGGACCACCTCGGCCCCCTGGTCGAGCTGGGCGTCGGTGACGTCGGGCAGAAACCGGGCCGGGTCGGTCTCCAGCCGCTCCAGCCAGACCCCGGACGGAGTGATCTTGCCCACCGCCTGCCGGTCGGCGGAACACGAGACGGCGATCGCGACCGGGCAGGAGGCGCCGTGCCGGGGCAGCCGGACCACCCGTACGTCGTGGCAGAAGTAGCGGCCGCCGAACTGGGCGCCGATGCCGAACTGCCGGGTCAGCTCCAGCACCTCGGCCTCCAGTTCGAGGTCACGGAAGCCGTGGCCGAGCATCGACCCGGAGGTGGGCAGGTTGTCGAGGTACTTGGCGGACGCCAGCTTGGCGGTCTTCAGGGCGTACTCGGCGGAGGTGCCACCGATCACCACGGCCAGGTGGTACGGCGGACAGGCCGAGGTGCCGATCAGCCGCAGCTTCTCCTCCAGGAACTGCATCATCCGGGTCGGATTGAGCAGCGCCTTGGTCTCCTGGTAGAGGTACGACTTGTTGGCCGAACCGCCGCCCTTGGCCATGAAGAGAAACTTGTACGCGTCCGGGTGCCCGTCCGGGTCCTCGGCGTAGAGCTCGACCTGGGCCGGCAGGTTGTTCCCGGTGTTCCGCTCCTCCCACATGGTGAGCGGGGCGAGCTGGGAGTAGCGCAGGTTCAGCCGGGTGTACGCCTGGTAGACGCCCCGGGTCAGCGCCTCCTCGTCCGAGCCGTCGGTCAGCACGTGCCGTCCGCGTTTGCCCATCACGATCGCCGTACCGGTGTCCTGGCACATCGGCAGCACGCCGCCGGCCGCGATGTTCGCGTTGCGCAGCAGGTCGAGCGCGACGAACCGGTCGTTCGGTGACGCGGCCGGGTCGTCGATGATGGACCGCAGCTGGGCGAGGTGCGCCGGCCTCAGGTAGTGGGCGATGTCGTGCATCGCCTCGGCGGTCAGCGCGGTCAGCGCCGCCGGCTCCACCGTCAGGAACCGTCGGCCACCCGGCCCGTGGACCACGTCGACACCCTCGTCGGTGACCAGGCGGTACTCGGTCTGGTCGGCGCCGACGGGCAGGAGGGGAGAGTAGGAGAACGGCGCGCCACTGCTCATAGCCGGCAAGCCTAGGACAGTCCTCGCGGGCCGGCCCACCCGCCGGGTCGACGCTGCGACACCGCTCTCACCGCCGGCCACCCCGGAGCGCCGGGCCGAAAAAGTTTCCGCCGCTCGGGGGCGTCGGCCGGGCGAGCGAGCGGGTCGGTGGCCGGGCGTCGGCCGGGGCTGCCCGAGGGGCCAGCCGGGGTCAGCCGGCCTTGCCGCCGTTGGCCGGTGGACACTCGGGCTGCTTCGGGCCGCCGCAGTCCGGGCCGGATCCGGGACCGCTCCCGGGGCCGGGTGTCCCGGAGCCCGGTCCCGGGCCGCCGGACGTCGTACCGAAGCGGAGGTATCCGAGGTCGCGGCCGTCGCCGATCACCATGCCGGCCGGTCCCACCGCGAGCACCTCCGCGGACGATCGGACGTTGGCCAGCTCCCGTCCGGTACGCGGGTCGAGCGCGACCAGCCGGTCCGGGTTCCGGTCGGTCACCAGCGCGGCGTACGGGGTCAGCGCGGCACCGCCGTCCCGGTGCACCGGCCGGGTCCACCGGGCCCGGTCGATGCCGAGTTCGTGGCCGGTCACCGACCTCTTGTCGGCGGACCGGACCAGCGCGTACCGGTCGTCGACGGCGAGCAGTTTCTCGCCCGCCGCCCCGGTCCAGAGCGTCCGACCGTCGTACGCGTCGACGATGGTCTCCCGGGCGTCCGGTGCGACGCCGACGAAGACGTTCTCCCCGCCCTGCGGATCCTCCCGCTGCGGGCAGCCGGCGCCGTCGGCGGTCCGCAGGTTGAGCCCGTCCCGCCGCCACACCTCCTGGCCGGTGGCCGGGTCACGGGCGACCACGGTGAAGTAGCAGGTGCCGTCCGCGCTGCGGGCCTCGATCCGCAGCATCCGGCCGCCGACCACCACGATCCGGTCGTGCTGTCCCGGCTCGATGTCCTGCACGGTACGACCGGTCGCGGTGTCGACGATGTGCACCCGACCGTCGACCGGGAACCCGATCAGCGGCGGCATCTCGACCGGCCCGGCGGCGCGGTCGTCTACGTCCCGGGTGGTGAACCGCCGGGTGCCGAGCACCTCGGGGTTGCCGGCCAGCGGCCCGGTCTCCACACCGGGCAGGAAGGCGGTCCAGATCGGCACCGTGCCCCGGGGCTCGTACGCGGTCAGCTGGCAGTCCCGGGGTTCCCGGCAGCGCGCGTCGACCACCGCGTTGCGGTACGTCCACACCCCGGACGCCGAGGTGTCCTTGCGCCGTACCGCGCCGGTCTCCGGGTCCAGCAGTTCGTAGCCCTTGCTGAGCAGCTTGCCGGCGGCGATGACCGGGTCCCGGTCACCGCCGGCGACCGCCGCCCAGTCGGCCTTGCGTTCCCACAGCCGCAGGCCGGTGGCCAGGCTGCGGGCCTCGATCCGGGTCCGGTAGCGGATCACCACCGTGTTTCCGGCGATGGTGACGTCCTGCGGCGTGCCGCCGATCCGCTGCTGCCACACCACGTCGGGTTCGGAGAGGGGCCGGTCCCGGTTGACCCAGTCCCAGACGCCGGGGAAGGGGTTCCACACGTTTGTCGCGGCGAGCACGATCACCGCGATCAGCGCGACAGCCACCGCGGTCTTGACGCCCAGGCTGCCGGCGCTCCCCTTCGCCATCCGGATACCGTAAACGAGATCGTCCGGCAAGTGCCGCTAGGGCGTTTTGTCCGTGTCGTCAGGTCGGCCCGGAACGCCAGCAGGCTCGACACCCGAGCCGACGGCGGGGCCCGGCCAATCGCCGTCGGCCGGCGCCGCGGGTGCCGGGCGCAGCCGGCGCCAGAGCAGTCCGGTCGCGGTCAGGGACGCCGCGCCGGCGAGCGCCATCACCGTACCGGGGGCGACGATCTCGGCGAACGCGCCGGCCAGCCCGGCGGCGACGCCCTGGGCCGTCATCAGCCCGGTGCTCAGCAACCCGAACGCCTGGCCCCGCCGGTCCTCCGGCACCGCGGCGAGGAACCGTCGGGCCAGCCCGAGGTGGTAGGCGAAACCGAAGGTGGCGACCCCGAACAGCACGGCGGCCACGGCCAGCCCGGGACCGGCGACGAAGCCCAGCATCGGCACCCCGAGCAGCAGCGCCAGCCACGGGGTCAGCCGCTCCCGGCGGACCGGCGCGACCAGTCGACCCAGCACCAGGTCCCCGGCGAGCATGCCGAGCGCGGACGCGGCGAACAGGACCCCGGCGCCGGCCGCCCGACCCAGGCCGTCGACGTACGGCACGATGACCCCCTCGGCGGCGACCACCAGCGAACCGGGCAGCCACTGGGCCAGCAGCAGTCCCCGGACCACCGGGTCGGCGAGCAGCAGCCGGTTCACCCGCCAGGTCTGTCCGACGACCCCCTGATCCGACGGCGCCGCCCGGCGCGGATGGTCAGCCACCCCGTACCGGACCAGCAGGGCCGAGACAGCGCAGGTGCCGGCGGTCAGCCACAGCGCGCCGTACGGGCCGACCAGGCCGAGCAGCAGGCCGCCGGTGGCGAACCCCAACACCTGGGTCGCGCCGGCGGCGACCGTGAACAGCGACCGGCCGAGGACGTAGGCGTCCCCGGCGAGCAGGTCCGGCAGCAGCGCGTTGCGGGTGGCGGTGCTGACCGGCGAGAAGAGCCCGACCAGCAGCACCAGCCCGAGCATGCCGGCCGGCGGCAGCACCCCGCAGGCGAGCACGGCGACGCTGGCCAGCCGCAGCAGGTCGTACCCGACCAGCAGGACCCGCGGCCGCCACCGGTCGGCGAGGGCGGTCAGCAGCAGGCCACCCACCGCGTACGGCAGGAAGCCCGTCACGTAGGCGAGGGCGGAGAGCAGTGGCGAGCCGGTGCGCTCGTACACCAGCACGGCGAGGGCGAGCATCTTCACCGTCTCGCCGACCATGAACACGCCGAAGCTGGCGTACAGGGCCCGGAACTGCGGTACGGCCAGCACGGCCCGGAAGGTCGCCGGCCGGTCCGCGTCGGTGGCCGCGAGGCTGCGGGAGGTGGTCACCGGCCCAGCGTCGGAGAAGATGGGACCGGGAGCCAGGGTTTCGCTCAGCAGCGAAAGATGTGGTGCCGGGCTCCCCTCCGTACCCGGTCCATCGAGGTGGTCCCATCATCATCGACGTGACGCCGGCCGACGTGGCGGCGAGCCGGTTCGCGATCTCGCCGCTGGGCGAGACGATGTCGGCGGCCCGGCTGCACGCCGGACAGCACAGCTCGGCGGCGCTCACCCCGTGGGTGGCCCGGACCCGGGACCGGTACCTGCGACTGCGTCGCGAGTATCCGGCGGTCGGCGCGCTGCTGGGACTGCTGCGCCGGGGCGGGTACAACGCCGACTTCATCCAGCCGCCGCCGGCCGGGATCGGGCTGAGCTTCGCCGACGAACTGGCCACCGTCCGGGCCACCCCGCTCGCCCAGGCCCGGGACGAGCTGGCCCGGAACCTGGCCGGGAACCGCCCACCGGCGGCGTACGCCCGACGGATCTTCGAGTCGCCGGACGTGGTGGGCCGGATCGCCGACGCGATCGAGGCGACCTGGGAGACGCTTGTCGCGCCGGACTGGCCCCGACTGCGGGCGGTGCTGGAACGGGACGTGGTGCAGCGGGCCGGGCGGCTCACGACGTACGGCTGGGCGGCCGCGCTCGCCGACCTCGACCCGCGGCTGCGGTTCGTCTCCGACGACGGGGGCAGCCGGATCGAGGTACGGCACCGGGACCAGAACCGGTACCCGCTGGCCGGCCAGGGCCTGCTCTTCGTACCCAGCGCACTCGGCCCACTGATCACGTACGTCGACCCGCCGTGGCCGCACGCGATCGTCTATCCGGCCCGTGGGGTCGGCGACCTGCTCGGCCCGCCCCCGACCGACGGCGGACCGGACGCGCTGGACCGGTTGATCGGCCCGACCCGGGCGGCGGTCCTGCGGGCGCTGGCCGTTCCCGCCACCACCAGCCAGCTCGTCGTCCAGCTCGGCACCGGGCTGGGCAACGTCGGCGGGCACCTCGCGGTGCTCCGGGACGCCGGGCTGGTCAGCCGGACCCGGACCGGCCGGTCGGTCCGGTACGCCCGCACCCCGCTCGGCGACGCCCTCGCCGCGGAGCACCACCGACCCGCACCGCACGGCGGGCGGTAGAAAGGGGGCCCTTCCTCACGTCACGGAGTGCAGGAGGGGCAGGACCCGGTACGGGATCTTCTCGGCGAGGGCGATGATGCTCGACGCCCGGGCGACACCCTCGTGCGACATGATCTGGTCGAGCACCCGCTGCAGGTCGGTGTTGGACCGGGCGACGATCCGGCAGAGCACGTCGCCGGAGCCGGTGATGGTGTGCGCCTCCAGCACCTCCGGAATGCCACGAAGGTGGCGGGTCACCGGGTCGTGGCCGTGCCGCTGGTTGATCTCCAGGGTGACGAACGAGGTCACCCCGAAGCCGATGGCGGCCGGGTCGATCTCCGGCCCGAAGCCCCGGATCACGCCCCGGGCGACCAGCTTGTCGAGCCGGGCCTGCACGGTGCCCCGGGCCACCCGCAGCCGGCGCGAACACTCCAGGACCCCGATCCGGGGTTCGGCGGTGAGGAGCTCGACCAGATCGGTGTCGAGCTGATCGAGTTGGACATCCTGCATAGCGGAGACGGTAGTTGACCGTACGAATTGCACAAGATGCCCACCGTCCATCGAGTCTGTTGCCCAGGGCCGAGGCCGACCGGGATGCTTCCGCCAAAGACGGCCGAGTCAGGTCGGTACGCCAGGGAGGTTCGACGATGACCAGCGCACTCCAGCAGCCATCCAGCACCGGTACGGGCGGCGCCCTCGGGGTTGACGTCGACGTCGACGTCGACCGGCTCGTCGGCGCCGTCGCGCACGACACCTCCGCCGACCCATTCCCGGTGCAGGGCATCGACCACATCCGGTTCGTGGTCGGCAACGCCAAGCAGACCGCGCACTACTACTCGACCGCGTTCGGCATGACCTGTGTCGCCTACCGCGGACCGGAGCAGGGCTTCCGGGACTACGCCGAGTACGTCCTGACCAGCGGTTCCGCCCGGTTCGTCTTCACCGGCGCGGTCCGGCCGGACGCCCCGGAGGCGGAGCACGTGACGGTGCACGGGGACGGCGTACGGGACATCGCGCTGGCGGTGCCGGACGTCGACGCGGCGTACGCGCACGCCGTCGCGCAGGGGGCGACAAGCGTCGCCGCCCCGTACGACGTCACCGACTCCCACGGCACCGTCCGGGTCGCCGTCATCGCCACGTACGGCGACACCCAGCACTCGCTGGTCGACCGGTCGAGGTACGACGGCCCGTTCCTGCCCGGTTTTGTCGCCCGGGGTCCGATCGTCGACCGGCAGCCGATGATCGACGCCGGGGTGCAGCCCAAGCGCTTCTTCCAGGCGGTCGACCACGTGGTCGGCAACGTGGAGCTGGGCCGGATGGACGAGTGGGTGGAGTTCTACCGCCGGGTCATGGGCTTCACCAACATGGCCGAGTTCATCGGCGACGACATCGCCACCGACTACTCGGCACTGATGTCCAAGGTGGTCGCGAACGGCACCCGCAAGGTCAAGTTCCCGCTCAACGAGCCGGCGGTGGCCCGGAAGAAGTCGCAGATCGACGAGTACCTGGAGTTCTACCAGGGCCCCGGCGCCCAGCACATCGCGGTGGCCACGAACGACATCCTGGCCAGCGTCGACGCGATGCGGGCGGCCGGTGTGGAGTTCCTGGACACCCCGGACTCGTACTACGACGACCCGGAGCTGCGGGCCCGGATCGGCACCGTACGGGCACCGATCGAGGAGCTGAAGGCCCGCAAGATCCTGGTCGACCGGGACGAGGACGGCTACCTGCTGCAGATCTTCACCAAGCCGGTGCAGGACCGCCCGACGGTCTTCTTCGAGCTGATCGAACGGCACGGCTCCCTCGGCTTCGGCAAGGGGAACTTCAAGGCGCTGTTCGAGGCCATCGAACGGGAACAAGAGGCGCGCGGAAACCTGTAACACTGTCCCCCGTGACGGAGCAGCCCGCGTACCCGACGTCCCCGGGGGAGGGCCGGCCGACGGCCGGTCCTCCCGCCGTACCCGTGCCCCGGCCCGGGTCGGCCGGCCAGGCCGGATATCCGCCGCCCGGCCAGCCGGGTCCGCCCCACCAGCCGGGTTACGCCGCGCTGCCGGGCTACCCGGTCCCACCCGGCCAGCCGGCCTACCCGGGCGGCCAGCCGGGCTACCCGGTCCCGCCGGGCCAGTACGCCGCGCCGCCGGGGTATCCGGTGCCGCCGGCGGCGCAGCTGCCGACCAGTCCGGGCGGGCAGCCGCTCGCCTCGTTCACGGACCGGCTGCTGGCGGTGCTGATCGACGGCGCCATCCTCGCCGGGGTCGGCATGGTGCTCGCGATTCCGGCCGTGATCATCTTCTTCGTGGTGACCGGACCGGACCTCTTCGCCGTGGAGTACAACCCGGACGGCACCATCGCCGACCCCGATCCTCTCGCCTTCCTGGTGCCACTCCTGATCATGGAAGGAATCCTGATCCTGGTCGTGTACGTCGCGCAGTACGTCTACCAGGTCGAGATGGCGCGTCGGACCGGTCAGACGGTCGGCAAGCGGATCATGAAGATCCGGATCACGCCGCTGGACCCGAACCGGTCGCTGACCCGGGGCGCCCTGGCCCGGCGTTTCCTCGCCCAGGTCGGCATCGGGTTCATTCCGGGGCTCGCCTACCTCGACGGGCTGTGGCAACTCTGGGACAAGCCGTACCAGCAGTGCCTCCACGACAAGTTCGCCAAAACCGTGGTGGTTAAGGTTCCAGCGTGAACGTCAGGACTGAACCGAGGTCGTCGCGGTGACGGTACAGCCGGGTTGGTACCCCGACCCCGCCGAGCCGACCACCCAGCGGTACTGGGACGGCGACGGCTGGATCGGCGCGCCGCTGCCCGTGGACGCCGAGCCGCCGGCCGGCCCGCCGCCGGCCGAACCGGAACCCGCACCCGTCTCCGGGCCGTCCGGGGCGACGGACACCGGCCCGACCTCGCCCGCCGCCCCGTCGCCTCCGGCCGGGCCGTTCGGCGTGCCGCCGGGTTCGCCCTCGGCACCGCCGGGAGCACCCGGCTCCGCGCCGCCGGGAGCGCCCGGCTCCGCGCCGCCCGGAGCGGGTCCGGCGGGACCGCCGCCGCCGGGTACGCCGCCGTACGGTCCACCGCCGGGCTGGAACCCCCACGCCGGCCCACCGCCGGGCTGGAACCCGTACGCCGGTCCGCCACCCGGCTGGCACCCGTCCTGGACGCCGCCGCCCCGGCCACATGGGATGGCGCTGGCACCGCTCAGCGCCCGGCTGGTCGCCCGGTTGATCGACATCAGCATCGTGTTCCTGCTCAACGTGGTGGTCAACGGCTGGTTCGTCTGGCGGTTCGTGCAGGAGATCGAACCGCTCTCCCAGGAACTCAGTCGACGCTGGCTGAACGGCGAGGCGAGCACCGCCAACCTGCCGCAGGCCAGTCCGCAGGCCGACGGGCTGCAGGTGGTGATCCTGCTCATCGCGGTCGCGCTCTGGTTCGCCTACGAGGTGCCGTCGGTGGCCAACAGCGGGCAGACCCTCGGCAAACGGCTGATGGGCATCAAGGTCGTACCGGTGACCGAAACGGAGCAGTTGGGCTTCGGACGCTCGTTCCGCCGCTGGAACATGCTCGGGCTGCCGGTGTTCCTCTGGAGCTGCTGCGGGATCGGCTTCCTGATCCAGCTGCTCGACTGCGGGCTCGCGGTTTTCGACCGGCCGTTGCGGCAGACGCTGCACGACAAACGGGCGATGACCGTCGTGGTCCAACTCCCGCGCCGGACCGTTCCGCCGCACGCACCGGGCTCTCCCGCCGGACCCACCGGCTCCCCCACCGACCGCCCTGGAGGCACCGAGTCATGACCAGTCCCGCCCCCGACCGGACGCCCCGGCTGACCCGTGCCGACCTCGACGCGCTGCCGAGCTACGTACCGGGCCGCAGTCCGGCCGACCTCGCCCGGGAGCTGGGTCTGCCCGAGGCGATCAAGCTGGCCAGCAACGAGGTGCCGTACGGCCCGCTGCCGGGGGTGGTCGAGGCGGTCGCCGAGGCGGTCGCGGGGGTGCACCGCTATCCGGACATGGGGGTGCTGGCGCTGCGGGGCGCCCTGGCCGAGCGGTACGGGGTGAGTCCGGACCGGATCGCCACCGGCTGTGGTTCGGTGGCGCTGGCCGAGCACCTGGTCCGGGCCACCTGCCTGCCCGGGGACGAGGTCCTCTACTCGTGGCGCTCGTTCGAGGCGTACCCGATCATCGCGGCCACCGGCGGCGCGACAAGTGTGCGGGTGCCGAACGACGCCGGGCACGGCCACGACCTGACCGCGATGGCGGCGGCGGTGACCGACCGGACCCGGCTGATCTTCGTCTGCAACCCGAACAACCCGACCGGCACCGCGGTACGCCGGGCCGAGCTGGACCGCTTCCTCGCCGCCGTACCGGACGACGTGCTGGTGGTGCTCGACGAGGCGTACCGGGAGTTCGTCACCGATCCGGAGGTGCCGGACGGGCTGGCCACGTACGGCGACCGGCCGAACGTGGTGGTGCTGCGCACCCTCTCCAAGGCCTGGGGGCTGGCCGGGCTGCGGATCGGTTTCCTGGTCGGGCACCCGGAGGTGGCCGGCACCGTACGCAAGGTGGTGACCCCGTTCTCGACCAGCCTGGCCGCGCAGGCCGGCGCGCTGGCCGCACTAACCCAGGAGACCGAGGTACGACGCCGCTGTGCGCTGGTGGTCGCCGAACGGGACCGGGTGACCGAGGCGCTGCGCAAGCGGCTGCCGGGCGGCGCCGTGCCGGAGAGCCAGGCCAACTTCGTCTGGTTGCCGCTCGGTGACCAGGCGGTACCGTTCGGCCAGGCCTGCGAGGCGCGCGGGGTGATCGTCCGGCCGTTCGCCGGGGACGGGGTCCGGGTCACCATCGGCACCCCGGCCGAGAACGACGCGTTCCTGGCTGCCGCCGAGGCCGCGCTCTGAACCTGTCGGGGGACTTGTCCCCGGGCCGGGCCGCGACCGAGGCTGGCGCCCCGAACCGGGCTGACCGGGCTCAGGTCGCGGCGAGGATGACCGGCTGGGCCGACAGGTAGTAGCGGTCGTCCTCGGCATCCGGGGCAACCGGCTCGGCCAGCCGCTCCACGGCGAGGAAACCGTGCCCCGCGTAGGCAAGCCCCGGCGACCAGGCGGTGGAGTCCCGACCGTAGGTGAACGGGAACCGGGACCGCTGCACCCCGGTCGCCGCGTCCAGCGTCACCAGGTCGTTCGACGCGGTACGCAGATGCACCAGGCCCGGTTGGACCGCGAGGATCGTGGTCTGCCGGTCGGCGGGGGCCAGGGTCGGATCGTCGCCGGCCCACCGCCACCGCTCGCCCCCGGTCCGCACCGACCTGGCGACCAGGCCGGTCCCGGCCGGCGCCACCGCGACGTCGTCGACGAGTACGGTCTCCGGGCCGTCCAGCACCGGTGCGGCAAGCAGCCCAGGCCGGTCCACCAGCCAACCCCGGCTGCCGTCAGCGGTCTCGGTCCGCAACGCCCGGCAGTCTGCACGGAGGCTCGCACAACCGAGCGGGGTGACCCGCAGACCGACGGTCCCGCCGTCCGGGTCCGCGGCGGGCGGACCGGCACCCGGGGCGCCGGTCGGCTGCCAGCGGGTGTCGAGGCGCCCGGTGGCCACGTCGTAGAAACCGAGCACGGGTGCGCCGGCGCAGGTCTCGGGGATCACGAACTGACCGTCGACGGTGGTCAGCGCCGCCGCCGGGTCACCGGTCGGGCAGGCCGGGTCGACCTCGGCCCGCCACAGTTCGCGCCCGGTCGCCACGTCGATGCCCCGGCGTTCGGTCGTACCGGCCACGATCAACAGTCGGCTGCCGTCCGGCCCGGCCGCCGGATAGAGGCCGACCGGGGTGTAGACGGTGGCGGCGCCGGTGCGCCGGCCGACGTACCCGTCTCCGGGGCGCGGCCCGGCGGCCCGCCACCGGACCAGGCCGGTCCGGGCGTCCAGCGCGACGAGTTCCCCGTCGGACCAGCGGGTGACCACCGTGCCGCCGTCCGCCAGCGCCCCGGTCACCTCGGCCGGCCAGCGCCGGTACGACCAGTACGGGGTCCGTCGGGTCGGCGCGTCGACCGGCTGGTCGGCCCAGACCTTCCGGGATGTGGCGTAGACCCGCAGCCGGCCGTCGACGATCAACGGCGCCGCGTTCAGGGTGCCGACCACCCCCGGTTCCCGGGTCGCCGGGGCGGGATAGCCGTCCCCGGCCGAGTCGACCACCTCGGCCGGGGCGAGCACCCGGTACACGGTCACGGCGGAGGCGAGCAGCACCAGCACCGCCGCCACGACGGCGAGGGCCGTGGCTGCCCATTTCCTCGTACCGGCGGGTCCGCCGGAGCCGTTCGGCGTTGTCATGCCCGCACCTCCGCCGGCAAACCCTACCCAGGCCCGGCGGCCAACCGCCGTGCGGTGCGCGGCACGCGGGCGGCCGGCTCACGCCACCGGCGCGCCCACCCGTCCGCCGGTTCAGGGGGTGAAGTGTCCCGTCCGGGTCGCGGCGACGAACGCGGCCCAGCCGGTCGGCCGGAACTCCAGCACCGGCCCCGGGTCCTTCGAGTCCCGCACTCCGACGATCCCCGGCAGGTTGTCCGCCACCTCGATGCAGAGCCCCTGGTCGTTGGAGCGACTGCTCTTGCGCCACACGGCGCGTGAATCGTCAAACATATTTACACCCTTTCAACCGATAAGGCACTCAATGGGCGAAGTTCGTCCGCCGAGATGCCTAACGGAGGATGGATGCTCCTGTTACTCAGCCGAGCGGAGGATCGCACCGACTGTGCGAGAGACGCCGCCCCCGGCCCGGCCAGCGCTTCCGCGCCGGCCGGGTCAGGCTACGGCCGGAGCGATGGTGCCGGTCACCTCGCCGAGCCCGACGACCCGGCCGTCCGGGCCGGGTGCCGTACCGCTGATCGTGACGGTGTCCCCGTCCAGCAGAAAGGTCCGGGTCGCGCCGTCGGCCAGCCGGACCGGTTCGGCACCGCCCCAGGTCAGCTCCAGGAACGATCCGGTCTGGTCCCGGCGCGGCCCGGAGACGGTGCCGGAGGCGTAGAGGTCGCCGGTGCGCAGTGCCGCGCCGTTCACGGTCAGGTGGGCGAGCTGCTGGGCCGGGGTCCAGTACATCGGGGCGAACGGCGGCTCGGTGACCCGGTGCCCGTTCCAGTCGACCGCCAACCGCAGGTCCAGCCCCCGGTGCGGTACGTCGGCCAGATAGTCGAGCACCGGCGGGTCCTGCTCCGGCGCCGGCACCCAGGCGTGCTCCAGGGCCTCCAGCGGCACCACCCAGGGCGAGACCGAGGTGGCGAACGACTTGCCGAGGAACGGGCCGAGCGGCTGGTACTCCCAGGCCTGGATGTCCCGGGCCGACCAGTCGTTGACCAGTACCAGGCCGAAGACGTGGGTGGCGAGTTCGTCGACGCCGACCCGGTTGCCGAGCGCCGACGGCACCCCGACCACAAAACCGACCTCGGCCTCGATGTCGAGCCGGGTCGATGGCCCGTACACCGGACCGTCCGGGGTGGCCCGCTGGCCGCAGGGGCGGACGACCGGCGTACCGGAGACCACCACCGTGCCGGCCCGGCCGTGGTAGCCGACCGGCAGGTGCCGCCAGTTCGGCAACAGTGCGGGCTGGCCGGGGCGGAAGATCTGCCCGACGTTGCCGGCGTGGTGTTCCGAGGAGTAGAAGTCGACGTAGTCGCCGACCTCGAACGGCAGCACCATCGTGACCCGGTCGAGCGGGATCAGCAGCGGCTCGACCGCCGGGCGGTGCTCCGGACCGGTCAGCAGTTCGACGATCCGGTGGCGTACCGTCGTCCACTGCGGACGGCCGAGGGCCAGGAAGGCGTTCAGTGTCGGCCGGCGCAGCGCCCCACCGGCCAGGACCAGTCCGGCCTCCTCCGCGCCGTCGAGGTCCAGCACCAGGTCACCGACGCGTACGCCGATCCGGGGCGCCCGGTCGTCCGCGACGAAGACCCCGTACGGCAGGTTGTGCACCCCGTACGGCGAGTCCGCCGCTCCCTCCACCCACGTCACCCTCGGTCCTCCCCCGCCCACGTGCCACGCCGCCCGTTCACTCCTCGAATCCTCCGTTCACCAGGCCCAGCCGGACCAGGTCGATGAGCGGCTCCATGACGCTGCACGAGCCGAAGCCGATCCAGAGCGGACGCCGCTGCTCCCGCCGGGACCGGGCCGCCTCGACCAGCGGCAGCGGGTCGGTCCCGGCCAGCAGTTCGGCGATCTCGGCCACCTCGGCGCCGGTGTGTGCGGCGGCGCTGGCGGCCAGGATGTTGACGAACCCGTGGTGGGTGAAGCCGGTCTCCGGGTCGATGTGCCGGATCGCGTGGTGCAGGCCGGCGGTGAGCTTGAACGGCAGGTCGCGATCCCGGCAGGCGCCGATCACGGCGGCCAGTTCGACCGGGGTGGGAAAGAGTTCGGCGGCCAGCCCGCCGGTGCGGAACTTCGCCCCGATCCGCTTGCCGGCGGCCCGTTCCCGGGCCAGCCGGTCGAGCGCGCCGAGCAGTCCCCAGGTCAGCGGAATCTCGGCGAAGACCACCGGAGCGTCGCGGTGACCGGGGCCGTCACGGTGACCGGGGCCGTCACGGTGACCGGCGGTAGGAGGGCCCACCTCGTCGAGGTGGGCGGGGAGGCCGACGAGGTCGTCGAGGCCGGGCTGCGGGTCCTCACCGCGTTTGGCCACCGCGGCCTCGACCTGACGGATCCGGATGCGACTGTCGACCTGGTCGCGCAGTTGGTAGAGCCGGGGGATCGGCACGTCCGCGATGACACCGACGTCGATCCGCTCGTCCGCGCCGAGCAGTGCCGGCAGTTCGGGCAGTGCCGTGGCGGGCAGCAGCAACGGTCCGACCATGGTGGCGTACCAGGCCGTCCGGTGCCGGCGATGTGCGGCGACCGCCTCGGGCAGGCTGGCACTGCCGGGCGGAAAGACGGCGGCGTCGTCGACCAGCCCGTCGAAGAGCCGGGGCACCTGCGTTGACACGAACAGAGAACTTACGGGACGCTACGACTAGCGGACAACAGCGTCCGATTATCGGACGTTTCCGGCCGCTGACTGGGACAAAACGGAGGCGATCATGCCGTACTACCGCAGCGTCGGCGAGGTACCCCGCAAGCGCCACACCCAGTTCCGGCAACCCGACGGCAGCCTCTACGCCGAGGAGTTGATGGGGCAGGAAGGGTTCTCGTCCGACTCGTCGCTGCTCTACCACCGACACCTGCCGACCGCGATCGTCGCGGCCGAGGAGTACACCCCACCCACCTGGTCACGGGTGCCCAACCTGCCGCTGAAGCCACGCCACCTGCGTACCCACAAACTCGACTCGTCCGGCGCCGACCCGGTGCTCGGCCGGCAGCACCTGCTGGTCAACGACGACGTCCGGATCTCGTACGTGGTCGCCGACCGCCCCTCGCCGCTCTACCGCAACGCCGTCGGCGACGAGTGCCTGTACGTCGAGTCCGGCGCCGCCCGGATCGAGTCGACCTTCGGCGTCCTCGGGGTCACCGCCGGGGACTACGTCATCATCCCGACCTCGGTGATCTACCGGGTCGTCCCGGTCGCCCCCGACCCGCTGCGGATGCTCACCATCGAGGCGTCCGGACACATCGGGCCACCCAAGCGCTACCTCTCGGTCCGCGGCCAGTTCCTCGAGCACTCGCCGTACTGCGAGCGCGACGTCCGGGGCCCGGAGGCGCCGCTGCTGGTCGAGGAGACCGAGGTCGACGTCTACGTCCAGCACCGCCGGGGCTGGACCCGCCACGTGTACGCCCACCACCCGTTCGACGTGGTCGGCTGGGACGGCCACCTCTACCCGTGGGCGTTCTCGATCCACGACTTCGAACCGATCACCGGCCGGATCCACCAGCCGCCGCCGGTGCACCAGACGTTCCAGGGGCCGAACTTCGTGATCTGCTCCTTCGTCCCCCGCAAGGTCGACTACCACCCGCTGGCCATCCCGGTGCCGTACAACCACCACAACACCGACTCCGACGAGGTGCTCTTCTACACCGGCGGCAACTACGAGGCGCGGCGCGGCTCCGGCATCGAGCAGGGCTCGATATCGCTGCACCCGGCCGGCTTCACCCACGGCCCCCAACCCGGGGCGGCGGAACGGGCGATCGGCGCCGAACGCTTCGACGAACTGGCCGTCATGGTCGACACCTTCCGCCCCCTGGACCTCGCCGAGCCGGCGCTGACCTGTGAGGACAGTGGGTACGCCTGGACCTGGGCCGGTCGTACCGCCACCGCCGCCGACTGACCGCCTCTCCCACCGACTGACCGCTCAGCCACCGCCCGGCGACCGACCGGCGCCGGGATCGACTGTTGTCACAGCTGCCGGTTAGGGTCGACCGGTGGACGAGCAGGAGTTCTACCGACGGCACAGCCCACTGACCGACCCCGGCGAGCACCGGGCACGGTTGCGCGGGCTGCCGACCGACGTCGCGGCACTGGGCGCCATCGTGCGGGGCGCGGTCCTGCACCGTGACGAGACGTCCTGGCTGCACGGCTTCGAGTTGCCGGCGCAGCGTCGCGACGAGGCGAACACCCGGTGGACCCGGGCGATCCTCGACCACCTCGGCGACCTGCGGGAACGCCCGGCGCCGCAACGCTTCGCCGGCACCTGCCGGGACTTCTCGATCCTGCTCTGCGCCCTGCTGCGCGAGTCCGGCACGCCGGCCCGGTTGCGGGCCGGCTTTGCCGGCTACTTCACCACCGACTTCTTCGACGACCACTGGGTGGTGGAGTACTGGTCCGACCGGCACGGCTGGCGGCTGGCCGACGCCCAGCTCGCCGGCGGGGCCGCCGAGGCGTACCGGGCCGACGTGGACCCGCTCGACGTGCCGCGCGACGCGTTCCTGGTCGGTGGGGCGGCCTGGCGGGACTGCCGCCGTGGCGACCGGGACCCGGCGCGGTTCGGTGTCTTCTCGGCCGGGCTGACCGGCATGTGGGAGGTGCAGGGCAACGTCCTCCGCGACCTGGCCGCGTTGGCGAAGGTCGAGACGCTGCCCTGGGACAACTGGGGCCTGATCGAGCCGCACTTCGACACACTCGGCGACGGCGACCGCGAACTGCTCGACGGGGCGGCGGCGGTCAGCGCGGCCGGCGGACCGGCCGACGCCGCCGCCGCGCTGCTCGACTCCGACGACCGGCTCCGCCCACCCACGGCTCTCGTCGCGCCACACTGACGCGGTCGCGAACACCGCAAGAAACACCCGGTGTCACTCGTTCTCCGGTCTGGTGCCGAAGATCAGCACCAACTCGGCGGCGGCCGCGCTGACGATCGCCAACACCAGCAGCCAAGGGCTGCCGACCAGCGCGTAGAGCAGGATGAGGACCGGACCGGCGACGGCGGTGTAGACGGTGAGGGCCAGCGACCGGTCGCCCCGGATCAGCTCCGGCAGCCGGCCGCGGCTCAGGTTCGGCACCCGGCGGGCCAGCCGCCACAGCAGGACGGCGCCGACCACCGAGGCGATGCCGGCCCAGACCCGGGCCGGGGTCGGGTTCAGCCCGGCCATGCAGGTGACCAGGATGGTCACCACGAAGGTGTAGCCGAGGGCGTACATCAGGACCCGGCGCAGGCCGAAGCCGATGGTACTGCCACCGTCGACCCGGCCCGGAGCCAGCGCGGTCGCGTCGACCAGGTGTTCCAGCGCCTCCGAGTAGCGCCGCTGCTCCAGCCGGATCACCCCGATGTTGTGCTGCGCCTCGGCCATCTCCGGGTCGAGCCGCAGCGCCTCCCGGTAGGCCCGCTCGGCCAGGTCGTACAACTGCATCCGGACCGCCACCAGGCCGAGCACCAGGTGTGCCTCCGCCTCCTCCGGGGCCAGTTCGACCGCCCGCCAGGCCGCGTTCAGCGCCTGCTGGCCGTTGCGGGCCTCGCCGAGGATCGCGGCGGCGCTGCGCTGGGCGTACGCGTCGTCGGGGCCGAGCGCGAGGATCTCGTCGGCGGTCTCCGCCGCCTCCTTGAACCGGCGCAGGTCGACCAGGGCGTGTCCGCGGAACACCAGCGGATGGAACGTCTGCGGGGCGGCGGCGACCGCCATGTCGGCGGCTTCGAGGGCCTTCTCCGGTTCCTTCGACGCGAGCCGGATCATGGCCAGGGTCAGCAGTGCCGGTACGTGGTCGGGTTCCAGTGCGATCGCGAACCCGACCTCGGCGGCGGCCTCGTCGTACCGGCCGAGTTCGGCGAGGAGTTCGGCGCGCTGGACGTAGCCGTCGGCGGTGGCGGACTGGTCGGAGTCGGCGTCACTGGACACGTGCGGAAGCGTAGCCGGGCCGGTCTCCTCCGAGCTTCCCCGCGGGGCGGGGCGGCGAGCCGAACCTCCGGACGCGACACGCCGAATCTCTTCGCGCGACCCGCCGAAACGCCCTCTCCCCATCGGCGGCAATCAGCGGTACCGTAGACGGGACCAAGCCTGGCGCTCCCCCCGTGGCGTCAGGCTTGGTCCTTTTCCGGCCACATCCGCGTCCGGCCACATCCGCGTCCGGCCACGACCGGCGACCGATGGAGGTCAGCGCAGGATGCCGACCCCGTGGACCGGTGCCATCACCAACGGACCGGTCCCGGTCGGGGTGGTGGTCCACCAGCCGCCGGTGACCGCCCGGCCCCGCGCCCGGTGCCACCTGATCCCGAGCACCAGCAGCCCGACGGCCGCATCCACCGCCAGCAGCAGCCAGCTCAGCGCGGTGTAGAGGTGCACCTGGAGCTGGGTCACGTTCGGCGCCTGGCCGATCCCGATCAGGTACCACTGGGTCGGGGTGCCGGTGAGCAGCAGGGTCAGCCACACCGCGATCCCGCTCGACGCGTCCCACAGCCCGTGCAGCAGGGTGACCAGCAGGAACCAGCCGAGCAGCGAACCGGTCAGCCGGGGCCGGCCGTGCGGCGCCCGGGCCGCGGTCGCGAAGAGCGCACCGCCGAGCACCGCCGTCCAGAGCCCGTGTCCGACCGGCGCCAGGATGCCGCGCAGCGCCTCGGTCTCGACCACGTTCAGCAGCGACAGACCGTTGGCGGTGAACAACGCGTTGAAGGCGTACCCGGCGCTCTCGAAGGCGGCGAAACCGAAACCGACCGCCGCGCCCAGCACCATCCCGTTCCGGGCGGTGAAGTACGGCAGACGCCGGGCGAGCAGCCAGAGCGCGGCGAGCTTGACCGCCTCCTCGACCAGCCCGACCCCGAGGTAGCCCAGGGTGGACGGCTGCCGGACGAAGGCGGCTTCGAGGACACTGGCCCCGAGCACCCCGAGCACCCCGCCGTAGACGAACGCGCTGAACACCCGCTGCGCGGTCAGTACGGCGTCGGCCCGGCTGAAGGCGTACACCACGAAGGTGACCGGCACCAGGAAGCTGCCGACCAGGATGATCGTCGGCACCAGGTTGGCGTTCCCGGTCAGGAACGTCACCAGCACCGTGGCCAGCCACAGGGCCAGGCCGGTGACGAAGACCCGGAGCCAGCCCGGTCCCGACCGGGTACGACGGGTCCTGGCGGTGGTCTTCCCCGGTGGCACCGCGTCGACAGTCAGTTGCGCCATCTCGCCCTCCTCGAAGCCGTCGGTGCCGTCGACCACGACAGCGCCGTACCGTCCTCGAGAAGCGTGCGCCTCCGGCGGCCCCCGGGTCTTCGCCGCCAGCGGCCATCCGGCATACCTGCCAGCCGGAATTCCGGCCTGCCCGCTACCCTGCCCGGGTCTGGGCGGGCAGGTCGACCAGCAGTGTCGTGCCCTGCCCGGGCGGGCTGCTCACCGACACCGTCCCGCCGGCCGCCGCCACCCGGTCGGCGATGCCGACCAGGCCCGACCCCCGGCCCGGGTCGACGCCGCCGACACCGTCGTCGCGCACCGACAGCCGCAGACCGCCGTCGCGCAGCTCCGCACCGACCTCGACGACGCTGGCCCGGGCGTGCTTGGCGACGTTGGCCAGCGCCTCGGAGACCACGTAGTACGCGGTCACCTCCACCAGCTCGGGCAGCCGCCCCGGCACGGCCAGGTCCAGTTCCACCGGTACGGCGGACCGCCGGGCCAGCGCCTTCACCGCGGGCGTGATGCCGCCCTCGGAGAGGATCGCCGGGTGGATGCCCCGGGAGATCTCCCGCAGTTCGTCGACCGCACCGGTCAGCCCGTCCGCGATCTGCGCCAGCCGGCTCCTCGGCTCCGGCGGCTCGTCCGGCAGTTCCGCCTCGACGGCACGCAACTCCAGCACGAGGGAGACCAGCCGCTGCTGCGTACCGTCGTGCAGGTTCCGTTCGATGCGGCGCCGGGCCTGGTCGGCCGCGGCGACGATCCGGGCCCGGGACGCGGCGAGCTCGTCCCGGCTCGTCTCCAGCGCACCCGCCATGCCGTTGAAGGCCCGCTCCAGGACCCCGACCTCGCCCACCCCGCGTTCCGGCAGGCGTACCCCGAGGTCGCCGCCGGCGAGCCGGCCGGCCATCTCCGCCACCCGCCGCACCGGCCGGGCCACCACCCGGTTCAGGTGTCCGGCGTACCCGGCCACCAGCAGCAGGGAGGCGACCAGACCGGCGACGGTGGCACCGATCGCCCGGTTGAGCGCGTTGTCGGAGTCGTGCTGCCGGGCCACCACCTGGTGCTGTTCCGCTCGCACCAGCTGGTCGAAGTCGCCGCGCAGCCGGCCGATCCACCAGTCGCCGTCCACCTCGGCCTCCCGGACGGTGGCCGGATCGCGTGGCGGCCCCTCGACCAGCGGTACGGAGTGCTCGTTGACGTACGCGTCGATGCCGCTGCCGAGAGCACGCGCCCAGGCCAGTTGGCCGGGGTCGTCGGCGACCAGTCGCTCCAGCTCCGCCGCCTGCGCCGGATAGCCGGACCGGGCGGCGTGCCACGGCGCCAGCGACTCCTGCCGGCCGGTCAGGGCGTAGCCCCGCTGTCCGGTCTCCAGGTCCACCAGCAGCCGCTCCAGGCGGTTGGCCGCCACCAGCACCTCTTCCGCCCGTCGCGCCTGCCGCTCCGCCGCCCGTACGTCGACGACCGAGCTGAGCAGGACACCGAAGGTGGCACCGAGGACCACGGCGAGCAGGCCACTGGCGGTCAGCAGCCGACGGGTCAGCCCGTAACGCAACTCAGCCTCCAGCCGGGGTTGACCTCGGACCGGGTTCGATCCGGGACCGAACGATAATGGTTTCATGACCAGGCAGCGGGACGGGTCCGCGCACCCGGAGGCCGAGCCGGCTGGCGCCCGACCGCGGGTGGTGCTGGCCGACGACGACGTGCTGCTCCGGGAGGGCGTGGCCAGCCTGCTCGACCGTTCCGGTCTGGCCGTGGTGGGCCAGGCCGGTGACGCCGACGGGTTGATCGCGCTGGTCCGGACCGAACTCCCCGACCTGGTGCTGGTCGACATCCGGATGCCTCCGGCGCACTCCACCGAGGGGCTGGAGGCGGCGAAGCGGATCCGCCGCGAGTTCCCGGAGATCGCCATCCTGGTGCTGTCCGCGCACGTCGAGGTCGAGCACGCGATGGATCTGCTGGCCAGCGGCCGGGGTATCGGCTACCTGCTGAAGAGCCGGGTCACCGACGTGGCGGACTTCGTCGACACCCTGGGCCGGATCGCCCGGGGCGGATCGGTGGTCGACCCGGCGCTGGTCCAGGATCTCGTCTCGGCCCGTCGGCGCAACGACCCGCTCGCCGCGCTCAGCGAGCGCGAGCGGGAGGTGTTGGCGCTGATGGCGGAGGGTCGGTCCAACGCCGGAATCGCCCGCCGGCTCTGGGTTACCGAGGGCACCGTCGAGAAGCACGTGCGGCACATCATGGCGAAGCTGGGTCTGGCCGAGACGGACGAGGACCACCGTCGGGTCCTCGCGGTGATCACCTTCCTGGACGCCCACTGACCCGGACCGACGGCCCCGCACCCCACTGATCTGCTGGTCAGCCGTCGGTCCGCCGATGCGCGTCGAGCAGGTCCCGGACCGCCCGGCCCGACAACGCGGTCTTGGCCAGGAAACCGATCGCCGGGCTCGCCTCGACCAGGTCGACGTAGTCCTCGGCGGCATGCGCCGACACCATGATGATCTCCGCCTCCGGACGCAGTTGCCGGGCCACCTCGAAGCCGCTCTCGCCACCCAGGTCGATGTCGAGCAACACCACGTCCGGCCGCAGCCGGCTGTCCTGCCGTACCGCGTCGGCGCCGGTCGAGGCGACGCCGACCACGGTGACCGCCTGCCGTTCCAGCAGCCCACGGGCGGCGTCCAGGAAACGCGTGTTGTCGTCGACGATCAGGCACCGCAGCGTCACGATCCCAGCCTGGCAGTTCCGACCACGGCTGCCATTCCCGCTAGCCGGAATGTTCACCCCGCCGGCGACCGATCCGGCCAGCGGCCGGCCGCCGGCCGGGTGTCCGGTGGATCAGGGTGTCCGGTGGATCAGGGCGACCGCGATGCCCGCCAGCCCCTCGGCCCGGCCGGTCAGGCCGAGCCCGTCGGTGGTCGTACCGGAGACGGTGACCGGAGCACCGACCGCCGCGCCGAGCGCCGCCTGCGCCTCGGCCCGCCGGGGACCGATCTTCGGGCGTACGCCGACCACCTGGATCGAGACGTTGCCGATCTCGAAACCGGCGGCGCGGACCCGACGGGCCGTCTCGGCCAGCAGGGTGACCCCGGCGGCACCGGCCCACTCCGGCTCGGCGACCCCGAAATTGCTGCCCAGGTCGCCGAGGCCGGCGGCGGAGAGCAGCGCGTCACAGGCCGCGTGCGCGGCCACGTCGCCGTCGGAGTGCCCGGCCAGCCCGTCGACACCGGGCCAGTGCAGGCCCGCCACCCAGCAGTCCCGCCCCGCCTCGAAGGCGTGCACGTCGGTTCCGATGCCGACCAGAGGAACGATCATGTGCGTCAAGGGTAGTGATCAGGCCGGCCCGACCACCGACGGACGCGTCGGCGGCTGGTCGCCGTTCCGCGACTGCTCGGTGCTCAGCAGGTGCTCGGCCAGGGCCAGGTCGAACGGACGGGTGATCTTCAGGGCGTACTCGGAACCGGGTACGCAGCGGACCCGTACGCCCTGCTTTTCGACCAGGCCCGCGTCGTCGGTCAGCGGATCGACGGCGGCGGCGTGCGCGGCGGCGAGCACCGACCGCCGGAAGCCCTGCGGCGTCTGTACGGCCCGCAGCGCGGCCCGGTCGACGGTGCCGAGCACCACCTCGTCGACCGAGACCTCCTTGATCGTGTCGACCACCGGCAGCACCGGGATCACCGCGTCCTCGCCGGCCCGGACCGCCGCCGCCACCGACTCCACCAGGGTGGCCGGGGTCAGCGCGCGGGCCGCGTCGTGCACCAGGATGATCTCCGGGCCGGCCGGGACGACGGCCAGCGCGGCGGCGACCGACTCCTGCCGGGTCGCCCCGCCCGGGACGACGGTGACCACCGCCACCGGGGCGAGCAGTTCCCGCACCGCCTCGACGTCACCGGAGGGTGCCGCGACGACGATGGTGTGTACCGGTCCGGCAGCGGCGATCCGGCGTACCGCATGGGTCAGCAGGGGCTCGCCGCCGAGCCGGCGCAGGGCCTTGGGACCACCGGGGCCGAGTCGTACCCCGGCACCGGCCGCAGGAACGAGGACCGCGACGTCACCGCGCGGATTGAGCTGCGCGGTCACGTCGCGGTCCTCGGACTTTCTCGGGTACGTCACCGGCACGGGCGAATCGTACCGACGTGGGACCTATGCCTCGGTGAGCACCTTGTCGAGGAGGGTTTCCGCCTCGTCCTTGGTGCTCTTTTCGGCGAGTGCCACCTCACCGACCAGAATGTCGCGGGCCTTGGCGAGCATGCGCTTCTCGCCCGCCGACAGGCCCCGCTCCCGCTCACGCCGCCAGAGGTCACGAACAACCTCGGCCACCTTGAGCGGATTGCCGGAAGCCAGCTTCTCCAGGTTTGCCTTGTAACGCCGCGACCAGTTGGTCGGTTCCTCGGTGTGCGGAGCACGGAGGACATCGAAGACCTTGCCCAGGCCCTCTTCGCCAACCACCTCGCGTACGCCCACGATCTCGGCATTCTCGGCGGGCACCCGGACCGTCAGATCACCCTGAGCGACCCTGAGGACGAGGTACTGCTTGGGCTCGCCCTTGATGATCCGAGTCTCGATTGCCTCGATGAGTGCGGCCCCGTGGTGGGGGTAAACAACGGTCTCGCCGACACTGAAAACCATAGGTTCGAAACCCCTTTCGCTGTGTCTAGGGTAACACGCTCAGGCACCGATGTCCCACCGCAGTCCTGACCGTTAGAGCAGCTCAGAGGCCCTGTGAGAGGTCTTTCTTCGGCTTGACAGCGCAGCGATCCGTAGATTTCAACACGCTCTGTGACGTGCAGATCACCGGACGACAAGACGGATCGGGAAAAATCGGATCTAGGGCGTTGCGGTCCAACCAGCATATCTCCTCGACGCCCGCCCGGTCGCCCACTGGCGATACGCCCCCTGGTGGGGGACCCTGGTACCACACCGAACAGTGCGACAGCTGACCGGCCAGGGGGCGCGCTATGAGCACGTCTGCGGACGGGGACGGGCGGCCGGACAACGGCGGCTTCGACGACCTTCCCGAGCTTCCCGAGCTGCCCGACGACTGGGGCCCGGTGGTGATCCCCGACGACCCCGCCGAACTGGCCGCAGAGGCCGCCCGGGTACGCCGCGAACTGCGCCGGGAAGCCCGCCACGCCACCTGGCGGCGACGTCTCGGACTGACCTCCGCCACGGGGCCGGGCCCGCTGCGGCTCTCCCTACTGATCATGACGGTTGCCATCCTGGCGACCCTGACCAGCCTCTTCGCCCTCGCCTGGCCCGGTCAGCCGCGCCCCACCCCGAGCACCCGGACGACCCCGAACCAACCATCCGGGCGGACCCTGCCCGCCCTCGACCTGTTGGGCGAGGACGGTCAGGTCGTCCCGTTGCGCAGCCTGCTGCCCGCGATGGTCGTCCTCGCCGACAACTGCTCCTGCGTCCAGGAGCTCGACGCGGCCGTCCGCGCCGCGCCGCCCGGGGTCACCGTGGTCGCGGTACGCACCCGGCGCACCGAACCGGAACCGGGCAGCCCACCACCGGCCGGTGCCGGACGACTCCGACTGCTGACCGACCCCACCGCGGAGTTGCGTAGCTCGCTGCAACTGTCCAGCCGACCGGAGACCGCGACCGCGCTGCTGGTCAGCCGGTCCGGCGAGATCATCCGCACCGTACCGGCGCTGCTCCCGGTCGCGGACTACCAGGCCGACCTCGACCGACTACCCGCCGCCGACTGAGCCGGCGGTCGCCGGCCGGCCACCGCCGGGTGCGTTCAGGGCAGGGCGACGACCTGCACGGCAACCTCGACCGGTCGACGGTCCAGCCGGCGCAGCACCACGCCGATCCGGACGCCGGCGGCGACCACCCGGAGCGTGCCGAACGGCGCCGGGCAGCTCACCGTCCGGGCCAGGTGCCGGGCCGTGGCCGCCTGCAGCCGCAGGCTCAGTTCGCCCGACCCGCCGCAGACGTACTGCACGAGGTAGCGGCCACCCGGGCGGCTCGGTGCGGACCAGTAGACGAACCTGCGGTCGGTCAGCACCGTCGCCTCGCGCCAGACCGTACCGGGGAAGGTCGGCAGCAACTGCCCGACCAGGGTCGGTCTGCCGCCGACCTCGGCCCCGCCGCCGGTGCCGGTGCCGGTGGCCCGGGGCCGGTCGTCGGCCACCACCGGCACGACCCACGCGGGTGTGGACCGCGACGACCACCAGGCACCGACCCCGACGGCCAGCACCACCGACAACGTCAGCGCCACCCTCCGCACCGGGGCCTCCCTCCGGCCACCCAGTTGGTGTCCCGCCCGCCCGGTCGCTAGGACCCGGCCGCCCGGTGCCGCTCGACCGGCCGGCCCGTACCGGGCCACCGGTCCAGCAGCGCCGCGTAGAGCGTCAGCCCCGGTCCGAAGGCGAGCATCACCACGGTACGCGGCGGCAGCGCGGAACGCCGGAGTCGATCCAGGATCAGCAACGACGTCGGGGACGAACAGTTGCCATGATCGTGCAGCACCCCCCGGGACGCGGAGAGCGCCTCCGACGGCAGACCCAGCTCCTCCTCCACCACGTTCAGGATCCGGGGCCCGCCCGGATGCACCGCCCAGCCGTCCACCTCGGAGACCTGTCGGCCGTGCCGGGCCAGCAGCCCGGTCACCAGCTCGGTCACATGCGACGCCAGCACCTGCGGAACCTTCGGCGACAGCCCCATCCGGAAGCCGGTGTCGGTCAGCTCCCAGGTCATGTGGTCCGCCGTCGAGGTGTCGGTCACCGCGGTCACCTCGCGGACGACGTACCCCGGACGGTCACCGGGGGCGACCACGGCGGCGACCGCGGCGTCCGAGAAGAGCGCGTGCGAGACGATCTGCTGGGTGTCCATCCGGGACGAGGCCGGCTGCAGGTGCAGGCTGGTCAGCTCCGCGCAGAGCAGCAACGCCGGCCGACCCCGGGCCGCCACGAAGTCGTTCGCGGCACCGAGGCCGGGCAGCGCGGCGTAACAGCCCATGTGCCCGACGAACATCCGCTGCGTCTCCGGCGCCATCCCCATGTCCCGGGCGAGCAGGATGTCCAGTCCCGGGGTGGCGTAGCCGGTACACGAGCAGACCACGAAGAGTCCGATGTCCCCGGCCCCGATTCCCGCGTCGGCCAACGCCCGGGTGACCGCCTCCTTGCCCAACGGCAGCGCCTCGATCTGGTAGCGGCGCATCCGCCGCTCGGTCGGCCACTCCGAGACGTCCTCCAGCAACGGACTCACCGCGGCCTGCCGCCGGTCCACCCCGGAGTTCGCGAAGATCCGCTGGGCGAGCGCCCGGGTCGGCCCGGAGAAGTGCCGCGCGAAGAAGCCCTCCCACAACTCGTCCTGACCGGACCCGGGCGGCAGCGACACGCCAAGTCCGACGATCACCCCGGATCCGTCCCCACTGCTCCCGCTCACCATGGCCGCCCTCCGATCGCGACTGCGCGCCAGCCCGCGTTCCGCACGCTCACCGAGCCCAACCTTCAAGCGCGACCGTGGGACTCGGGGGCCGCGCGCGTCGTCGGAGTACCCAACGACCACCCACCGTGCACCGGCGCGGCCGAACCGGCCCGCACCGGCCGGATCACCACCGGGGGGTCGAACCGTCGCGGTCCGGATCACCACCGAGCGCCGCGACACCCAGCCAGTCCGCGCAGACGTCCGAGGTCGCCGGATGCAGCGACCCGCAGCGGGCGTCCCGGTACAGCCGCTCCAACGGATGACCACGCCGGGTCGCCGAGGTGCCGGCCGCCTCCACCATCGACGCCGCCACCTCCGCCGCGGTCGTCCCGGCGAGCAACTTCGCCCGCCACACCCAGCGGTTCGTCTCCACGTCCCCCGGCGCCTCGTCGACCCGGCGGGCCGCCTCCGCCACCGCCAACTCCGCGGCGGCGGTCGCCGCGTCGGCCCGACCCACCCGGGCCCGGACCGCCGGCAGCCCGTCCAGCCCCCGACCGGTCAGATGCTCGACCGCGGCGTCGATCGCCGAGCGGGCCACCCCGACGTAGACCGCGGCGTAGCTGGCCACCAGCCAGTGCGGCATCAGTTGCGCGACCACCAGGGCCAGCCCCTCGACCCCGCCGAGCAGCCGGTCGGCCGGCACCACCACGTCCAGGTGCAGGTCGTGCGAGGCGGTCGCCCGCATACCGAGGGAGTCCCAGGTCGGTTCCACCTGCAACCCGTCCGGGGTGGCCGGCACCAGGAACTGGGAGACCACCGACTGGTCGGCGGCGCTGCGGGCCGCCACCAGGTACGCGTCCGCGTGACCCGCACCCGAACAGAAGGTCTTCACCCCCTTGATGTGGTAACCGCCGTCCACCGCCTCGTACGTGGTGGTCAGCTTCGACAACCGGGAACCGACCCCGCGTTCGCTCATCGCCACCGCGTACCAGGCCCCGGCCGCCGCCTCGGCGAGCAGCCGGTCCCGGGCGACCAGTGCCTCGTCCGGTACGCCGAGCGCCCCGGCCAGTTCCTCGGTGAGCGCACCGAGGGCACCGGTCACCGAGGCGTGCATGTTGAAGACCAGCGCCGTCGCCCCGTTGCCCCGGGCCAACGCGGTGGCGACCGCCGCGTACCCGGCGAAGCTGGTCCCGAGACCGCCCAGCCGCGGCGGGACCATCAGGCCGAGCAGTCCGCCCGCCCGCAGGTCGGCGAAGTCCTCGACCGGAAAACTGCCGTCCCGGTCGTGCCCGGCCGCCCGCGCGGCCATCCTCGGCGCCAGCCGGCGTGCCTCCGCCAGCGCGTCCGTCGTCATCCGTGCCCCTCTCCGCCCTGCTCCCGGCTGGTCCCCCAGCCCTGGTAGAGCACCGCCGCCGACCAGGTCGGCACGATCCGGGGTGCGTCCCGGCCGTCGACCGACCGCCCCGACCGGCGCAGCGCCCGGCGAGCCAGCCAGCGGACGGTGCCCCAGACCGCCGGCCGGACACCCCGGACCCGCAACGTGATGCCGTGCCGACCGCACTCCCGGACCAACGCCCGGGCGTCGACGAAGAGACGTGGATCGTGGATCCCCCGGGGCACCCCGGGCAGGCCCTCGGCCAGCCGGACCGCCACCAGGCGGCTCAGCGCGGTCGCGTTGAGCGTGTCGAGCACCAGCAGACCGCCGGGGCGCAGCAGCCGGGCGGCCTCGGCCACCACCCCCGGCCAGTCCGGCACGTGCTCCAGCACCTCACCGGCGGCCACCACGTCGGCGCACCGGTCCGCCAGCGGTACGGCGCCGACGTCGGCGTTGACCGGACGTACCCCGTGCGCGGCGGCCTGGACGAGCGCGGACCGGGTCAGGTCCACCCCGACATGCCGGTAACCCTTCGCGGCCACCCGGGGAGCCAGCAGACCGGCACCGCAGCCGAGGTCGACCAGCACCGCGCCGGGGCGGGTGGCCGGTGGGACCAGCGCCGCCCGGGCCTCGGCCAGCCAGTGCAGCATCGCGAACGCACCGTCCGGGTCCCACCACTCGTCGGCCAGGTCGTCGTACTGACGTGGATCGTTGCGCGGCAACACCCGGCGGGGTCGTACCCGGGTGGCGCCGTCCTGGTCAGGGGCGTCGGGCGGCCCGGGCACCGCCATCGCCCCGGCCCGCTCGTCGCGCATACGTCGAGCCTGGCACGACCGGTTGGTAACCACCAGACTTCCCATATGGTGCACGTGGTGTTAGGGCTGGTCCGGGCAAGCCACCCGGAGCCGGCGGTCGCGGTGACCACGGTCTCCGCCCTGCTCGCCTGGGGAGTCGGTCACCCGCCCGCCGGGGTCGCGGCGGTGGCCCTCACCGTGCTCGCCAGCCAGCTCGCCATCGGCTGGGTCAACGACCTGCTCGACGCCGACCGGGACACCGCCGTCGGCCGCCGGGACAAGCCGGTCGCCGCCGGTCAGGTCGGCCGTCGTACGGTCGGGGTGGCCGGGGTGCTGGCCGCCGTCGCCACCCCGCTGCCGGCACTCACGCTCAACCCGACCGCCGCGTTCTGGGCCACCGTCGCGCTGGTCTCCGCGCTGCTCTACAACTGGCCGCTGAAGTCGACCCCGGCCTCCGTGCTGCCGTACGCGGTCTCGTTCGGGGCGTTGCCGGCGTTTGTCGTACTCGGGTTGCCCGGCACGCCGACGCCGCCGGCCTGGCTGGTCGCGGCGGGTGCGCTGCTCGGCGCCGGCGCCCACTTCGCGAACGTGCTGCCGGACCTGGCCGACGACGCCCGGACCGGGGTCCGGGGTCTGCCGCACCGGCTCGGGCCGGCCGGCACCCGGACGGCGGCGGTCCTGCTGCTGCTGGCCGCGACCGCGACGCTGGTGCTCGGGCCGCCCGGACCGCCGTCCTGGGCCGGGCTGGGGGCCATCGCGGTCGCCGCCGTGGTCCCGCCCGCGGTGTCGTACGCCAGTCGGGCCAGCGCCGGCAGTCGGCCGGCCACCGCGGCCCCGGCGGTCGGGGGCGGCACCGGCGTCGTCGGCGACGCCGGCACTGTCCGGCCGGACCGGCCGGACCGGCCGGTCGCGGTCTTCCGGGCCGTCATGCTGGTCGCGCTGATCGACGTCGTCCTGCTGGTGGCGAGCGGTCGGGTGGTCTGAGCCCGACGGTTCGCCGGCCGGACCCGCCGGTCGGAGGTGGGTCGGGTTACCGGGTCGGCGTACGGGAGCCGATCACCGCCCACTACCCTGGAGGCTGTCCGGCCCGGGTACCACGACCGGGACCCGGGCGCACTCGGCCGGGTAGTTGAGACCAGGTAGTCAAGACCAGGCAGCCACGACCTCGGCCGGGAGCCACGACCACCACCGGAGCCCGGCACCATCCGCCGGGAATCGCGACACCGCGACCGGGATCGCCACGAGGAGGACCAGGTGACGGGCTCGATCAGGGGGGCTTGGCGCGCCACGGCGGTGCTGGCCGGTACGGCCGCCGCCACCACCCTGCTGCTGTCCGGGTGCGGCGCTGGCCAGATCGCGGAGACGGCCGCCCGGGTGCCGACCAGCGTCGGCAACAACGCCCAGTCGGCGGACAACCAGTTCAAGGTCCGGAACCTGTCGATCGACTACCTGAGCACCACCGGCTACCCGGCCGGCGCCGACGCGCCGCTGACGGTCACCCTGTTCAACGACTCCGACAAGCCGGTCACGGTCCGGGTCAGCAGCGAGGGCGCCCGGACCGTGGTGCTCGCCGGCGCCGCCTCGGGCAGCCCGACCACGCCCCCGCCGGCCAACCCGACCCCGACCGCCGCCGAGAGCCCGAACCCGGGTGGTTCGCCGTCCGGCGATGCCGGCAGCCCCTCGCCGGGCGGGTCGGCCAGCCCGACCGCCACGGCGACCCCGACCGCGGCGCCGGAGACGCCCGCCGAGATCCAGATCCCGGCCCGCAGTTTTGTCCTCCTGAACAAGCCCACCGGTCGCTGGCTCCAGCTCAACGGGCTGGCCGCCGCGCTGCCGCCGGGTGCGTCGCTGCCGCTGGTCTTCGACTTCGGCGGGACCCCGGTCCAGACCCAGGCTCCGGTCGCGGTACCGCTGCAGCCGGCGCCGGTCGCCACCCCGGTCATCGAGGAGGGTGGCGGCGGCCACGAGTGACCGCTCCCGCTCCACCCGCGCCCTGCACCGGTCCACCCGGGGCAGGGCGCATCGCGTCGTACGGGTTGGTTAGCGTGCGGGGGTGACCAGCCGAGCCACGCCCCGCCCCGCCGCCGGACGCGGCCGGACGGCGGCCCGCGAACCCCGCCCCGCGTACGAGTGCGACGCCTGCGGCCACCAGCCGCCGAAGTGGGTCGGCCGCTGCCCGGAGTGCGGTGAGTGGGGCTCCGTCGTGGAGTCCACGATCACCGGCCCGACCGTCTCCGGTCGGGTGGTCAGTTCCCGGGCCCCGGCCGAGCCGGCCCGGCCGATCGCCACGATCAGCGCCGCCCCGGCCCGGGCCCGGCCGACCGGCGTCCCGGAACTCGACCGGGTGCTCGGCGGCGGTCTGGTTCCCGGCGCGGTGGTGCTGCTCGCCGGCGAACCCGGGGTCGGCAAGTCGACCCTGCTGCTCGACGTCGCCCAGCAGTGGGCGGCCGGTGCCGGCAGCCCGTCGCTGGTGGTCAGTGGCGAGGAGTCGGTGAGTCAGGTGCGGTTGCGCGCCGAGCGGATGGGCGCCCTGCACGAGCGGCTCTACCTGGCCGCCGAGAACGACCTCGGCGCCGTACTCGGCCACCTGGACGCGGTGAAGCCGGGTCTGCTGGTGCTCGACTCGGTGCAGACCATCAACACCCCGGGGACCGAGGGGGTGCCGGGCGGGGTGACCCAGGTCCGGGCGGTCACCGCCGCCCTGGTCTCGGTCGCCAAGGAGCGCGGCATCGCCACCGTGCTGGTCGGGCACGTGACCAAGGACGGCCAGGTCGCCGGTCCCCGGGTGCTGGAGCACCTGGTCGACGTGGTGCTGCACTTCGAGGGCGACAAGCACTCGTCGCTGCGGATGGTCCGGGGCGTCAAGAACCGGTTCGGTACGGCGGACGAGGTCGGCTGTTTCGAGATGCACGAGGGCGGGATCAGCAGCCTCGCCGACCCGTCCGGCCTGTTTCTGACCCGTTCGACCGACCCGGTGCCGGGCACCTGCGTGACGGTGGCGATGGAGGGCCGGCGGGCGCTGGTGACCGAGGTTCAGGCGCTGATCGGCGCCACCGTGGCCGGCTCGCCCCGGCGGACCGTCTCCGGGCTGGACAGTGCCCGGCTGGCGATGGTGCTCGCGGTGCTGCAGCGGCGGACCGAGCGGCTGACCCTGCACGACCGGGAGGTCTTCGCGGCGACCGTCGGTGGGATCCGGGTGGTCGAGCCGGCCGCCGATCTCGCGGTCGCGCTGGCGGTCGCCTCCGGCGGGCTCAACCTGGCCATCGCCCCGGATCTGGTGGCGATCGGCGAGGTGGGGCTGACCGGTGAGGTGCGCCGGGTCGCGGCGGTGCCCCGGCGGCTGGCCGAGGCGGCCCGGCTCGGTTTCCGGTACGCGCTGGTCCCGGTCGGTTGTGGGCCGGGTACGAGCGGGGTGACTCCGGAGAACATGCGGGTGATGGAGGTCACCGACGTACGATCGGCGCTGCGTAGCGTGGCGCAGGCATCGGCTGAGTAACCATACAGTCACCGCGAGTCGAAGTTTGCTCGCCGTACCATGCATACGCCCCGCACGATCCCGACCGGCCCGCGAAGGATGCCCAGACAAAGCACACGATCCCCCGACAGACTGGGCACCGTACGGCCGACGTCGCGAGAGCGCCGAGGCGCATCGATGGGAGGAACCCGGCACAGTGGCACGTCACAGTAACCGCGACAGCACCCAACGCAGGGCGGTCCGTAGAATGTCCGGGTGCCGATCGACCGCGACGCGAACCGAACCGCCAGCGCGGCTCCCCCTGTCCGCAGCACCGCCGGCTCGACGGCGCGCGCCGTCAGCGCCGGTCTGGGCATGAACAGCGCCGGACCGACCGGAGACCCGCTGCGCGCCAACCTCGCGCTGATGGCTCCGGGTACGGCGCTCCGGGACGGCCTGGAGCGCATCCTCCGGGGCCGCACCGGTGCCCTCATCGTCCTCGGCTACGACAAGGTCGTCGAAGGCCTCTGCACCGGCGGCTTTCCGCTGGACGTCGAATTCTCCGCCACCCGGGTCCGTGAACTGTGCAAGATGGACGGCGCGGTGGTGCTCTCCTCCGACGGCACCCGGATCGTCCGGGCCGCGGTGCACCTGATGCCCGACCCGACGATTCCGACCGAGGAGTCCGGCACCCGGCACCGCACCGCCGAACGGGTGGCCCGGCAGACCGGCTTCCCGGTGATCTCGGTCAGCCAGTCGATGCGGATCATCAGCCTCTACGTCAACGGTCAGCGACACGTCCTCGACGACTCGGCGGCGATCCTGTCCCGGGCCAACCAGGCGCTGGCCACCCTCGAGCGCTACAAGTTGCGCCTCGACGAGGTCTCCGGCACCCTCTCCGCCCTGGAGATCGAGGACCTGGTCACGGTCCGGGACGCGGTGGCAGTGGTGCAGCGGCTGGAGATGGTCCGTCGGATCGCCGACGAGATCGCCGGCTACGTGGTGGAACTCGGCACCGACGGTCGGCTCCTCGCCCTGCAGCTCGACGAGCTGATGGCCGGCGTGGACGCCGACCGGACCCTGGTGATCCGGGACTACCTGCCGAGCGGCCGCAAGGCCCGCACCCTGGACGAGGCACTGGTCGAGCTGGACCTGCTCACCGCGACCGAGCTGATCGACCTGGTCGCGGTCGCCAAGGCGATCGGCTATCCGGGCGCCTCCGACGCCCTCGACGCGGCGGTCAGCCCTCGTGGTTTCCGGCTGCTGGCCAAGGTTCCCCGGCTGCCCGGTCTGGTCGTCGACCGGCTGGTCGACCACTTCGGCAGTCTGCAGCGGCTGCTCGGGGCCACGGTCGAGGATCTGCAGGCGGTCGACGGGGTCGGCGACGCCCGGGCGCGTGGGGTGCGTGAGGGCCTGTCCCGGCTCGCCGAGGCGTCCATCCTGGAGCGGTACGTCTGATTCGTCGCCGGGCTTTCCAGTGGCCGCGGCTTGACGGCCGGGGCGTGAGGTGGGTGGCCGGGGCGGCCCGTCCCGCTCTGGGCGGTCAGGCTTGATCCCGACGCGGGTCGGGCCGCCCCGGCCGTAACCAGCTCGCGGCCGTCCGCACCCTGGCCGCCCTGGCCGTAACCAGGTCGCGGCCGTCCGCACCGTAACCGCCCCGGCCGTAACCAGGTCGCGGCCGTCCGCACCCTGGCCGCCCTGGCCGTACCGGGTGCCGGCCGTCGGGATCCGTTCGGTTCGCGGCTGGCTGACGGTGGCGGTTCGTGGCTCAGTTGGTGATCGTGAGCTTCACCGGGTCGCTGCGCTTGTCGCCGAGCCGCCCGAAGAGCTGGTACGTCCCGGCCGGTGCGGGATCGCCCGAGGCGCTGCCGTTGTCGCAGCCGGAACTCCTCCGGCCGTTCCACGGCAGACCGAACTCCTCTTCGTGGTAGGGCGGGAACGACTTGACCCTGTTGCCGCGCACCTCGCTGCAGACGTCGGAGGACCAGATGGTGGTCGCCCCCGCCTTGATGTAGATCTCCTGCACGTCCGCGCCGACGTCCCGGTTGCAGGTCCGGTCGGAGACGTTCTTGATCCTGATCCGGAGCTGGATCGTCTGGCCCCGCTGCATCGAGGTCTGCGAGGCCACCGGAATCACCGACATCTCGTCGTCGGCGCACTCGTTCTCGACCGGTGGCGCCGGAGGGGGCAGCGGCCCACTGCCGGGCGGCCCGCCCGCCTCCTCGACCTGCGGATCCGTGCCGTCGGGTGGGGCACCCGAAGGATCCACCGTCGGCGCCCCGGACTCCGGAGCACCTGATTCAGGGGTACCGGTCTCCGGGGTGAGGATCGTCGGCCCGGCCGAAGGTGTGGCGTTCCCCGACGGATCCGTGCCTGCCTCCTTTGTATCGTCAGGTCCGTTGCACGAGTAGATCAGCACGATCAGGGAGAGCAGCACGGCACCGAGCACGACGGCACGCCGCCGCCAATACACGGCGGGCGGCAGGGGGCCAACCGTCAGACGCATAATGTCCTCACCGTAACGGTAGCCGCGCCGAGGACATCCACGACGCGCCGACGACGGGCCGGCGCCTGGAGAACAGCACGCCGAGGACGTACCGGCGCCCGGGGAACCCGGCGGGTCCGGCCCGGCGGCGGGCGGGTGTCCCGTACCCGTCCCCTCGGCTGCCCGGGCCGGTCACTGATAGACCTTGCGCTGGTAGACGGCGTGCGCGCCGGCCACCCGGTCGAGGAAGAGCAGCCCCGCGCAGTGGTCGATCTCGTGTTGCAGGGCGCGCGCCTCGAAGCCGTCCGTGCTCAACCGCACCTCGACACCGGTCCCCGGCAGCACACCACGCACCACCAGCCGGCTGGCGCGTTTCACGTCCCCGGTCAGGTCCGGCACCGACATGCAACCCTCCCGCCCCGGCCGCCACCGGCTGGCCTCGACGACCTCCGCGTTGCACAACACGAAGGTGCCGTGCGACGTGACCGTCTTGGGGTGCCCGGTCACGTCGACCGCGAAAACCCGGGCGCCGACGCCGACCTGCGGCGCGGCCAGGCCGACACAACCCGGCGACACCCGCATCGTGGCGATCAGGTCGGCGGCGAGACGTACGACGTCGTCGGCGCGCGGGTCCACCGCCTCGCCGGCCCGGCTCAGCACGCCGGCCGGGGCGGTGACCACCGGTAGTACCCGACCCGGGTCGCCGAGCATCTTCGGGGTCCAACCGCCCAGACCGGAACCCTCCACCGCCATTCCGGCATTCTCCGCCATCAGAACAGATCCGACTCGGCTCGCCGCAGGCTGACCTCCACACCCAGTCCGGCGGCCACCTCGATCAGCCGGGCGGACAGAGTGTCAGCGGCCCCCGGCGGCAGTTCCACCTCGGCCAGCAGGACGTAGAGCGGACCGGTGAGCCGGGTCGTCAGATCGGTGACGTTGCCGCCGGCCTCGGCCAACACCCGGGTCAGCGCGGCGACGATGCCGAGCCGGTCGGCGCCGTGCACGGCCATCAGGTACGGCTCACCGACCGGCGTCCGCGCCGTCTCCACCCCGACCTGGCGTACCGTCGCCACCAGCTGTCCGTCCGCGACGACCGGGGTCAACGCATCCTCGGCCTGCTCCTTGGCTGGGCCGACACAGATCAGGGTCATCGCGAAGTGACCCCGCAGCCGGGTCATGGTGGAGTCCGTGAGGTTGGCACCGACCCGGGCGAGCGCCTCCGCGACGTCGGCCACGATGCCGGGACGGTCCGGACCGATGACGGTGATCGCGAGCTCGTTCATCCGGGCAGTCTGCCCGATCCGGGTACGCTCCGGGCCCCAGCCCGACACGTCGCCCAAGTTGCGGGACACCGTCCCGCCGTGGCTCTCCCCGCCTGCGGCGCCGGTGGTGGTGGTGCCACCCGCGTGCGGCGGACCGACGGCATGACAGGATCGACGGCGCCATGTCCGAGACCCCACTCGCCACCGCGGTTGTCCGGTGGTACGACAAGAACGCCCGTGACCTGCCCTGGCGAGAGCCCGGCGTCGGGGCGTGGGCGATCCTGGTCAGCGAGGTCATGCTCCAGCAGACGCCGGTGGTACGGGTGCTGCCCGCCTGGCGGGCCTGGCTCACCCGGTGGCCCGAGCCGGCCGTGCTGGCCGCCGACACCCCGGCCGAGGCGATCCGGATGTGGGGACGGCTCGGTTACCCCCGTCGTGCCCTGCGGCTGCACGAGTGCGCGGTGGCGCTGGTGGAACGACACGGCGGGGCGGTACCGACCGAGTTGGAGCAGCTGCTGGCCCTGCCCGGGGTGGGCAGCTACACGGCCAGGGCGGTCGCCACCTTCGCGTACGGCCGACGGCACCCGGTGGTCGACACGAACGTTCGCCGGGTGGTGGCCCGGGCGGTGGCCGGTGAGCCGGACGCGGGTCTGGCCACCCGACCGGCCGATCTGGTGGCGACCGAGGCGCTGCTGCCGGCCGAGCCCGCCGTGGCGGCCCGGGCCAGCGCCGCCTTCATGGAACTGGGCGCGGTGGTCTGCACCGCCCGGTCACCCCGCTGTGTCGACTGTCCGCTCGTCGACCGGTGCGCCTGGCGGGCCTCCGGGCAGGCCGCGCCGGCCGGGCCGACCCGGCGGCCGCAGCGGTACGCCGGCACCGACCGGCAGGTCCGGGGGCGGCTCCTGGCGGTGTTGCGCGAGTCCACCGTCCCGGTGGCCCGGGAGCAGCTGGACCTGGTGTGGGCGGACGACGTACAGCGGGCCCGGGCGTTGGCCGGCCTGGTCGAGGACGGCCTGGTGCAGGCGCTCGCCGCCGACCGGTACGCGCTCGCCGGTGAGCCCGGGAATGCCGTACCGCAGCTGTGACGGCCCGGTTGGAGGAGGGCCTTCGTTGGCGGCGTGGGCATGCGGAGGGGCCCGTGTGGCGTCGCCACCCGGGCCCCTCCGCGTGGTGCTGCTGTTACTCGTCCGCTCCGGCGGCGGCGGTGTCGCCGAGGCTGGCCGGCACCGCGTCCGGCACCGCGACCGGCTTGTCCGCACCGCGGAACACCAGCTTCGACTTGTCGATGTCCTCCGGGTCGCCCTCGCAGTCCACGACCACGATCTGGCCCGGGGTCAACTCGTTGAACAGGATCCGCTCCGACAGGTTGTCCTCGATGTCGCGCTGGATGGTCCGGCGCAGCGGCCGGGCGCCCAGCACGGGGTCGAAGCCCTTCTTCGCCAGGTACTTCTTGGCGTTGTCGGTCAGCTCGAGGCCCATGTCCTTGTTCCGGAGCTGGGTCTCGATCCGCTGGATCATGATGTCCACGATCGACAGGATCTCGGTCTGGTTGAGCTGGTGGAACACGATCGTGTCGTCGATCCGGTTGAGGAACTCCGGCCGGAAGTGCTGCTTCAGCTCGTCGTTGACCTTCTGCTTCATCCGCTCGTAGTTGGACTCGTTGTCCTCCGAGGCCTGGAAGCCCATGGACACCGCCTTGGCCACGTCCCTGGTGCCCAGGTTGGTGGTCAGGATGATGACCGTGTTCTTGAAGTCGACGATCCGGCCCTGGCCGTCCGTGAGCCGCCCGTCCTCCAGGATCTGGAGCAGGGTGTTGAAGACGTCCGGGTGGGCCTTCTCGATCTCGTCGAACAGGACCACGGAGAACGGCCGACGCCGCACCTTCTCGGTCAGCTGCCCGCCCTCGTCGTAGCCGACGTAGCCGGGAGGCGCACCGACGAGCCGGGACACCGTGTACCGGTCGTGGAACTCCGACATGTCGAGCTGGATGAGTGCGTCCTCGCTGCCGAACAGGAACTCCGCCAGCGCCTTGGAGAGCTCGGTCTTACCGACGCCGGACGGGCCGGCGAAGATGAACGAGCCGGACGGCCGCTTCGGGTCCTTCAGGCCGGCCCGGGTACGCCGGATCGCCTTCGACACCGCCTTGACCGCGTCCTCCTGGCCGACGACCCGCTTGTGCAGCTCGTCTTCCATCCGCAGCAACCGGGAGGTCTCCTCCTCGGTCAGCTTGTAGACCGGGATGCCGGTCCAGTTGGCGAGGACCTCGGCGATCTGCTCGTCGTCAACCTCGCTGACGACGTCCAGGTCACCGGCCTTCCACTCCTTCTCCCGCTGCGCCTTCTGGCCCAGCAGCTGCTTCTCCTTGTCGCGCAGCTGCGCGGCCCGCTCGAAGTCCTGCGCGTCGATCGCGGACTCCTTGTCGCGGCGGACCTGGGCGATCCGCTCGTCGAAGTCACGCAGGTCCGGCGGCGCGGTCATCCGGCGGATCCGCATCCGGGCACCGGCCTCGTCGATCAGGTCGATCGCCTTGTCCGGCAGGAAGCGGTCCGAGATGTACCGGTCGGCCAGCGTCGCCGCCGCCACCAGCGCGGCGTCGGTGATGCTCACCCGGTGGTGCGCCTCGTACCGGTCGCGCAGGCCCTTGAGGATCTCGATGGTGTGGGCCAGCGACGGCTCACCCACCTGGATCGGCTGGAACCGGCGCTCGAGCGCGGCGTCCTTCTCCAGGTGCTTGCGGTACTCGTCGAGGGTGGTCGCGCCGATGGTCTGCAGCTCGCCACGGGCCAGCATCGGCTTGAGGATGCTCGCCGCGTCGATCGCGCCCTCGGCGGCACCCGCGCCGACCAGGGTGTGGATCTCGTCGATGAACAGGATGATGTCGCCCCGGGTACGGATCTCCTTGAGCACCTTCTTCAGGCGCTCCTCGAAGTCACCGCGGTAACGCGAGCCGGCCACCAGAGCACCGAGGTCAAGCGTGTAGAGCTGCTTGTCCTTGAGCGTCTCCGGCACCTCGCCCTTGATGATCTTCTGGGAGAGGCCCTCGACGACGGCGGTCTTGCCGACGCCGGGCTCGCCGATCAGGACCGGGTTGTTCTTGGTCCGGCGGGAGAGCACCTGCATCACCCGCTCGATCTCCTTCTCGCGCCCGATGACCGGGTCGAGCTTGCCCTCGCGGGCGGCCTGGGTCAGGTTACGACCGAACTGGTCGAGCACCAGGCTGGTCGACGGAGCGGCCTCGCCCGGCGCGGTGCCGGCGGCCGCCGGCTCCTTGCCCTGGTAGCCGGAGAGCAGCTGGATGACCTGCTGGCGGACCCGGTTGAGGTCGGCGCCGAGCTTCACCAGCACCTGGGCGGCGACGCCCTCACCCTCGCGGATCAGGCCGAGCAGGATGTGCTCCGTCCCGATGTAGTTGTGGCCGAGCTGGAGTGCCTCCCGCAGGGAGAGCTCCAGCACCTTCTTGGCCCGCGGGGTGAACGGGATGTGCCCGCTCGGCGCCTGCTGGCCCTGGCCGATGATCTCCTCGACCTGCTGGCGGACGCCCTCCAGGGAGATGCCCAGGCTCTCCAGGGCCTTGGCGGCGACGCCTTCGCCCTCGTGGATGAGACCCAGCAGGATGTGTTCCGTACCGATGTAGTTGTGGTTGAGCATCCGGGCTTCTTCTTGAGCCAGGACGACAACCCGCCGCGCTCGGTCGGTGAACCGCTCGAACATGCCCTCGTGCTCCTCACGTGCCGTGCGCACTCGATCTTGATGGTCAAGCATCGTGGCGGGGCCACCACCCGGACGTCCGGGGCGGACATCCGTGCTCCCTTACTCTATCGCCGCGAGCCGACTCTCCTGAGGTCGTGTGTTGCTGGAATGAGCCACATACGCGACGTTTTTCCCAACCGCCCGCGCTCAGCGATGCTTCCCAGACCATCCGCTGTACGCGCAGAGCGAAATTCAAGCCCTCTGACGGGACGTCGCGACCCCGCGTCGTCCACAGGCTGTGGACAACTTCGTCCACTGGATGTGGACAACGCCTGGCGGGTCAGGATGTTCCCGGCCGGCCGACGGAATCTCGGCAGCGGGCTCCGGCCGGCGCACCCCGGCCCGACAGCCCGGCGCGGCGGCGGCATCCCGTCGGCGAACCGGACCGACCGGGAGTCGGAGGCCGGCAAGTGCAGAACACGCAAAAACGACAATGCGGGGCAGATGGACAGATGTCCACCCACCCCGCACCGGGGGGACGACAGGGCCTAGCGGCCCGCCTTCGCGTGGTACTCGTCGACGATCTCCTGAGGGATACGCCCCCGGTCGGAGATCTCCTTGCCTTCCTTCTTCGCCCAGGCCCGGATCGCCTTGTTCTGCTCGCGATCGGCGGTGGCCCCACCGCGCCCACGGGCAGCCCGGCCACCGACGACCACACCGCCACGGCCGACCTTGGTCCCGTTGGCGACGTACGGGGCGAATAGCTCCCGCAATTTGCCGGCGTTCTTGTCCGACAGGTCGATCTCGTACTGCACGCCGTCGAGCGAGAACTTGACGGTCTCGTCCGCGTCTCCGCCGTCCAGGTCATCGACCAGCTTGTGAATGATCTGCTTGGCCACGTGTCGCTATCCTTTCGAGCAGGTTCCCCGCAAACAAGAGCACAATAGCTCCCGAGATGCTTGCTCCGTCAATAGGACGGCGAAACTACGCGACAAGCCGTGACCTAACTGGGCGACAAGACGCGACCGATCTCGGCGCCCAGCCTCGGACGACGACTACTACTCCGGCCGGACCATCGGGAAGAGGATGGTTTCCCGAATTCCCAGGCCGGTGAGGGCCATCAGCAGCCGATCGATTCCCATTCCCATGCCCCCGGTCGGCGGCATTCCGTACTCCAGGGCCCGCAGGAAGTCCTCGTCGAGCCGCATCGCCTCGTCGTCGCCCTTCGCCCCCTGCTGCGCCTGGGCCACCAGTCGTTGCCGCTGCACGACCGGATCGACCAGCTCCGAGTAACCGGTGGCCAGCTCGAATCCCAGCACGTAGAGGTCCCATTTCTCGGTGAGCCCCGGCTCGGACCGGTGCGCCCGCACCAGCGGACTCGTCTCCTCCGGGTAGTCCCGTACGAAGGTGGGGCGGCGCAGTCCCGGCACCACCAGTTCCTCGAAAAGCTCCTCGGCGAGCTTGCCCGGACCCCACTTGGGATCGACCGCCAGCCCCACCTTTTCCGCGTAGCGCAACAGGTCCGCCATCGGCGTACGGACGGTCACCTCCTCGCCCAGCGCCTCGGAGAGCGACCCGAAGAGGGTCACCGACCGCCACTGCCCACCCAGATCGAACTCGGTGCCGTCGGCATGCGTCACCAGATGCGATCCGGCGACCGCCAGCGCGGCACGTTGTACCAGGTCACGGGTCAGTTCGGCGACGGTGTCGTAGGTGCCGTACGCCTCGTACGCCTCGAGCATGGCGAACTCGGGAGAGTGCGAGGAGTCGACGCCCTCATTCCGGAAGTTACGGTTGATCTCGAAGACCCGGTCGATGCCACCGACCACGGCCCGCTTCAGATAAAGCTCCGGGGCGATTCGCAGATACAGATCAGTGTCCAATGCATTGCTGTGTGTCACGAATGGCCGGGCGGTGGCCCCACCGGGCAGCGTCTGCAGCATCGGGGTTTCGACTTCCACGAAACTCCGGCCATGCAGCGAATCACGCAGGCTACGCAGCGTCGTGGCCCGGGTCCGTACCATCTGGCGGGCCTGCGGACGGACGATCAGATCAACGTAACGCTGGCGGACCCGGGCCTCCTCGCTCAACGGCTTGTGCGCCACCGGGAGTGGCCGCAGTGCCTTCGCGGTCAGCGTCCAGGAATCGGCCAGCACGGAAAGCTCACCACGCCGGCTGGTAATCACCTCGCCGGTCACCCCGACATGGTCGCCGAGGTCGACCAGCCGCTTCCACTCTTCGAGCCGTTCCGGGCCGACGCGGTCCAGCGAGAGCATCGCCTGCAATTCGGTCCCGTCGCCGTCCCGCAGGGTGGCGAAGCAGAGCTTTCCGGTATTCCGTACGAAGATCACCCGGCCGGCGACCGCGGCCGCGTCACCGGTGGCGGTGTCGGTCGGCAGATCGGCGTAGCGGGCCCGGATCTCGGCCAGCGTGGCGGTACGCGGATATCCCAGTGGATACGGTTCGATGCCGTCGGCGAGCAGGCGCTCCCGCTTCTCCCGGCGGACCCGCATCTGCTCGGGAAGGTCGTCGACGGCGTCGGCCGGGTTCGGAATCTGCTCGCTCACGGATGCTTCCTCGGGAATTGTCGGCGGAGTTCGGCCCCGAGCGTACTCAAGGGCCGACCCGGCGGGCAGCGGGATAACCTCGCCACCATGGTTGATCACACCCGCGCCCGCTCCTTCGGGCAGGCCGCCGAGGCCTACGACCGGTACCGGCCGACGTACCCCGCACCGGCGGTGACCTGGGCGGTCGGCCACCCCGCCCCGGCCCGGGTGGTCGACCTGGGCGCCGGCACCGGCAAACTGACCCGGGTGCTGTGCGAACTCGGATACGACGTGGTTCCGGTCGAACCCGACGCGCAGATGCGGGCCCGGCTCGCCGCCGCCACCCCGGGCCTGACCCCGCTGGCCGGCTCCGCCGAGCAGGTGCCACTGCCGGACGGCTCGGTCGACGCCGTGGTCGCCGGACAGGCGTACCACTGGTTCGACCCACCGCGGGCGCACGCGGAGGGAGCGCGGCTGCTCCGCCCCGAGGGCTGGTACGCGGCGATCTCCAACGAACGGGACGAGTCGGTGCCGTGGGTGGCCGCGCTGACCGCGATCACCATCGAACTGCTCGGCGGCCGGGGCGCCCGGGACGACGGGCCCGGCATGACCGACGGCCACCATCCGGACCTCGGCCCGGTGGAGAGGACCGAGTTCCGGCACTCAATAACCCTCACCCCGGAGACCCTGATCGGGATGATCAGCACCCGCTCGCACTACATCACCGCCTCGGAGGAGCGGAAACGGGAGGTCGACGCGGCGATCCGGGACCTCACCACGACCCACCCGGACCTGGCCGGCCGGGAGAGCTTCCCGCTGACGTACCGGACGGTGGTGCACCGCTGCCGGCGGCGCTGAGCGCCGGCCGGGACGGTGGCCGCGCAGCGACGCGGAGTGTGGGCCGCACGGTGACCGCCAACGGCCCGGAGAGCCGGCAGCGCGGAGAGCCGCCGGCTCCGGCGGTCAGCGGTTGCGGTCGTAGACCATCCGGAGCCCGATCAGGGTGATCATCGGCTCGTGGTGGGTGATCGTCCGGCACTCGCCGATCACCAGCGGCGCCAGCCCGCCGGTGGCGATCACCGCCCGGGCGCCGCCCAGCTCCTCGGCCATCCGTTCGACGATCCGGTCCACCTGGCCGGCGAAGCCGAAGTACATCCCGGCCTGCAGACACTCGACGGTGTTCTTGCCGATCACCGAACGGGGCACCGCCGGCTCGACCTTGCGCAGCTGCGCGGCCCGGGCGGCGAGCGCGTCGAACGAGATCTCGATCCCCGGTGCGAACGCCCCGCCGAGGAACTCACCCCGCCCACTGATCACGTCGAAGTTCGTCGTGGTACCGAAGTCGACCACGATCGAGGGCCCACCGTAGAGGGTGAACGCGGCCAGGGTGTTCACCACCCGGTCCGCGCCCACCTCCTTCGGGTTGTCGATCGCCAACTGCACGCCGGTCTTCACGCCCGGCTCGACGATCACGTTCGGCAGGTCGGCGTAGTACCGGGCCAGCATCGTCCGCAGCGAGCGCAGCGCCGCCGGTACGGTCGAGCAGGCCGCCACCCCGGTGATCTCGACCGCGTCCCCGGCGAGCAGGCCGCGGAACTTCAGCCCCAGCTCGTCGGCGGTGGACCGGGCGTCGGTCTTGATCCGCCAGGAGTGGACCAGCTTCTCGCCCTCGAAGGTCGCCAGCACCGTGTTGGTGTTACCGATGTCGATACACAGCAGCATGTGTCAGTCCCGAAACCCCGAGGTCGTGCCGGCGGCGATTGCCGTCCGGCCGGAAGGTCCGGCCCTACCGACCGGCGCCGTCGCGCGGCCGGAGGTCCATCGCGATGTCCAAGATAGGTGAGGAGTGGGTCAACGCCCCAACCGACAGGTAGTCGACGCCGGTGGCGGCGTACTCGGCAAGGTTGTCCAGGGTCAGCCGGCCGGTCGCCTCCAGTTCGGCCCGGTCCCCCACCGCCCCGACGACCTCGGCGAGCAGCGCCGGGGACATGTTGTCGCAGAGCAGGAAGTCCGCACCCGCGTCCACCGCCTCCACCGCCTCGGCCACCGTGGTCACCTCGACCTGGATCGGCACCTCGGGAAAGGTCGCCCGCACCCGCCGGTACGCCGGGGCGATGCCGCCGGCCGCCAGCTTGTGGTTGTCCTTGATCATGGCGACGTCGTACAGGCCCATCCGCTTGTTCGCGCCGCCGCCGGCCCGGACCGCGTACTTCTCCAGAGCGCGCAGGCCGGGGGTGGTCTTCCGGGTGTCCAGTACGGTCGCCTTCGCCCCGCCCAGCGCGTCCACACAGGTCCGGGTGTGGGTGGCCACCCCGGACATCCGGCACAGCAGGTTCAACGCGGTCCGCTCGGCGGTCAGCAGCGACCGGGTCGGCCCGGTCACCGTCGCCAGTACGTCACCCCGGCGGACCGGGTCACCGTCCGAGGCGACCGGCAGCGTCCGGACCGTACCGGCACCGGCGAGGTCGAAGACCGCCGCCGCGACGGCCAGCCCGGCCACCACCCCGTCCGCCCGGGCCACCAGATCCGCCGTGTCGACCTGCTCCTCGGGGATGGTGGCCACACTGGTCACGTCCCGGTGCTGCGGCCCGAGGTCCTCGTCCAGCGCGCCCCGGACGATCCGTTCCACCTCCGCCGAGTCCAGTCCGGCTGCCCGCAACGCCTGCACCGTCGAGAGTTCCAGCACCACGCCTCCCTGCTCGCTGTCGCCACACCACGGCCGGCACCGCCGCCGCCCGTCCCGCTGTCGCTTGCCCGGCGCCGGTCAGCCCGTCGCCGCCCACCGCTGCTCGAGCCCGCCCGAGGCGCCGATCGCCCCGACCAGGTGCCCGAGCCACTCGTGCCGGGTCCCCGGGTGGTCCTCCCGCCAGTGGCAGCCCCGGGTCTCTTCCCGGGCGTACGCCGCACCCACCAGCGCCGCCGCGACGGTGACCAGGTTCGTCGTCTCCCAGCTCGCGGTTTGGGGTGCCGCCCGGGTAGCACCGAACCCGACCAGTTCGGCGGCGGTCGCCCGCAGCGAGTCGGCGGAACGCAGCACTCCGGCGCCCCGGGTCATCGCCCGGGCCAGGCCGGACCGGACCGTCGGGTCGACGGTCCAGCCGTCGCCGCCCCGCCACGCGCCGGTGGGCGCCGGTTCCGCCTGCTCCGGCAGGTCCCGGGTGATGTCCTCGGCGATCCGCCGGGCGAAGACCAGCCCCTCCAGCAGCGAGTTGCTGGCCAGCCGGTTCGCGCCGTGCACACCGGTGCAGGCCACCTCGCCGCAGGCGTACAGGCCGGGGATGCTGGTCCGGCCGTGCAGGTCGGTACGGACGCCGCCGGAGGCGTAGTGCGCGGCCGGCGCGACCGGGATCGGCTCGACCGCCGGGTCGATCCCGGCGGCCAGGCAGGACGCGACGATGGTCGGAAACCGCCGGTTGAGGAACTCCCCGCCGAGATGCCGGGCGTCGAGGAAGACGTGGTCGTCACCGGTGGCGAGCAGTACCCGGATGATGCCCTTCGCCACCACGTCCCGGGGTGCCAGCTCGGCCAGTTCGTGCTGACCGACCATGAACCGCTTGCCGTCGGCGTCGACCAGGTGGGCGCCCTCGCCGCGCAGCGCCTCGGAGACCAGCGGCTGTTGGGCGGCGACCCCGGGGGCGTCCGGCCCGGCCGGGCGGACCAGCGCGGTCGGGTGGAACTGCACGAACTCCAGGTCGGTCACGGCCGCGCCGGCCCGCAGCGCGAGCGCGACCCCGTCCCCGGTGGAGACCACCGGGTTGGTGGTGGTGGCGAAGACCTGGCCCATGCCACCGGTGGCCAGCACCACCGCCCGGGCCAGGATCGCGCCGACCCCGTCCTCGCTGCCCTCGCCGAGCACGTGCAGGGTGACGCCGCAGGCCCGGCCCAGCCCGTCCGGCCCGGAACCGGGTGCGCGGAGCAGGTCGAGGACAAGCGCGTGTTCGACCAGCCGGATCCACGGGTCGCGGCCGACCGCCGCGTGCAGGGCCCGCTGTACCTCGGCGCCGGTGGCGTCGCCGCCGGCGTGCACGATCCGGTTGGCGTGGTGCCCGCCCTCCCGGGTCAGCATCAGCGAGCCGTCCGGGTTGCGGTCGAACTCGGCCCCCACCCGGATCAGTTCCCGTAGCCGGGTCGGTCCCTCCTCGACCAGGACCCGGACCGCGGCCGGATCGCAGAGTCCGACGCCGGCGACCTCGGTGTCGGCGGCGTGCGCCGCCGGGGTGTCCAGCGGATCGAGTACGGCCGCGATGCCGCCCTGGGCCCACCGGGTCGACCCGTCGTCGATGTTGACCTTGGTAACCACGGTGACGTGCAGTCCCGCCGCACGCAGGTGCAGCGCGGCGGTGAGCCCGGCCATGCCCGACCCGATCACCACCACGTCCGTGGTCTCCACCCAGCCGGGCGCCGGCGCGGTCAGCAGCCGGGGCAACTCCGGTAGATCGACGGTCGGCAGGCGCATCCCCCCAGTCAACCCGAAAAGTATTCGTCGGGCGGGCCGGGGGGCGGAGAAAGTGGCCTGCGACGCTATCCGGTCTGAACCGGCAGCCCGCGGGGTCCGGCGTCCTTCATCGACCGGGTGAACCGGGCGTCCGACTTCCACAGGTAGCAGCGCACGCCCCGGTCCCCGGCCGCCCAGTCGTCCTCCCCGCTGGGCAGCGCGATGACTCCGGTACGAAACTCCACGCTGCTCCGGGTCACCCCGGCGAAGCGGGCGATGACCCCGTAGCAGCCGCCGTAGAAGGCTCCCCAGTCTCGTTCCGCCTGCGGATAGCGCTGCCGGCTCGGCGCCCGCCACACCCCGGCGAACTCGGTGTTGTGCCGGGCGTCGCAGGCGGTCGGGTTCATCCGGTCGATCGCGTCGTTGCGGTCGAGGGTGGTCGCGTAGCAGCCGAGGTGCAGCTTGCCCGGGGTTTTCAGGGCATCCTTCAGACTGCCGGTCCGGGAGGTGGTCAGCCCCTCCTCCTCGACCTCGATCACCTCGACCACGTCGCAACGGAACCACCGGGCGCCGCCGTTCCAGGCCCGTTCCGAGGGGATCGAGACGCCGAGCCAGAGCCGGGCGACCCGCCAGTCCGCGCCGAGGTAGCCGCGTGCCCGGGTGTCGCACTCGGCGTACGCCGCGCGGCGCTCGGCGGACTCCCGGGCCGGCGGCGCCTGGCCCGTCGCCGCCGCGCCGGTGAAGGTGCCGACGTGCACGGTCTCCACCTGGTGGCTGCTGGCACAGTCGATGGGAAGGTACGACGACAGGTAACTGACCTCGGAGAAGTCCGCCCCGTGGCAGGTACCGGCCGCCGGGGTGAACACCTTCGGTTCACCGAGTGCCGCCCAGTCGTTGGTGAGATCGCCGTCCGCACCACCCGGTGCGGCGCAGCCGCCGAGAGCGAGCGCGACGGCCCCGGTCAACGCCAGGGTGGTCATCCAACGCCGCATGCGTCCCTCCCCAAGGGCGACTCTCCGTCTGCACCATACGGTAAACAGACGTGTCACCCGTTCGGGGAAATCACCGTGTCGCGAGCAGGTCCCCCCGAACCGGATCGCCGACCATGCCCGGGACCGCTTCGGCCGGGTCGGCACCCAACTCGATGATCCGGTTCGCCGCGTCCACGTGCACGATCCGGGGCTGGTACGTCCGCGCCGTGGCGTCGTCCAGCTGCGCGTACGAGATGAGGATGACCAGGTCACCGGGGTGCACCAGGTGCGCGGCGGCCCCGTTGATGCCGATCACCCCGCTGCCCCGCTCGCCCGGGATCACGTACGTCTCCAGCCGTGCCCCGTTGGTGATGTCCACGATCGCCACCTGCTCACCGGGGAGCAGGTCGGCGGCGTCGAGCAGATCCTGGTCGATGGTGACCGAGCCGACGTAGTGCAGGTCGGCCTGGGTCACGGTGGCCCGGTGGATCTTCGACTTGAGCATGGTGCGGAACATCGGGTTATCCCTCCGGGGTGACCGGTGCCAACTCCACCGGCATGTTGTCGATCAGTCGGGTGCCGCCGACCCAGGCGGCGACCAGCATCCGGGCCGGCCCGGAGGCTGGGGCCGGACCCAGGTCCGGGTCGGTCAGCACCAGGTAGTCCAGCTTGGCGACGGGTGCCCCGGGGCCGGTCGCGCCGCCCGGAGTGTCCGCGCCGAAGGCCCGGAAGGCGGCGGCGAGCGTGCCGGCGGCGCCCCGCCCGGCCGCGGCGCCGTCCGCGCCGGCCCGCAGCGCGGCCGACAGGCTCAGCGCGGCGGCCCGCTCCTCGGCGGACAGGTACCGGTTCCGGCTGGACAAGGCCAGCCCGTCCGGCTCGCGTACGGTCGGCACGCCGACGATCTCCACGTCCAGCTCCAGGTCGCGGACCATCCGCCGGATCATGGTGAGCTGCTGGTAGTCCTTCTCGCCGAAGAGCGCGACGTCCGGCCGCAGCAGGTTGAGCAGCTTGAGCACCACGGTCAGTACGCCGTTGAAGAAGCCGGGGCGGCTGGCTCCCTCCAACTCCGCACCGAGGCCGCCGGAGTCGACCCGGACCGTCGGCTCGCCGCCGGGGTACATCTCCTCCCGGGTCGGGGCGAAGACGTAGTCCACCCCGGCCGCCTCGCAGATCGCCAGGTCCGCCTCGAAGGTGCGGGGGTACCGGTCGAAGTCCTCGTTCGGCCCGAACTGGAGTGGGTTGACGAAGATCGTCGCGAGCACGAACCGGGCCCGGTCCCGGGCGGCGCGAAGCAGCGCCTCGTGCCCGGGGTGCAGGGCGCCCATGGTCATCACCACGGCCAGCGAACCCGGCAGCGGGCCCAGCGTCGCGGCGAGTTCCGCCCTGGTCCGCAACACCTTGGTCATCCGGTCCTCCCCTCCATCGCGGCCCGCCGGCCCCCGGCCGACAGCGTCCCGCCCCGGGTCGGCGCCGCCACGCCCCGGTCCCGGGTCGACGGTCCCGCCTCCCGGGTCGCCGGCGTCCCGTCCCGGTCGGCCAGCACACCGAGCAGTGACTCGGCGTCGACCGGCCGGAGCCGGCCGGCGGCGATCGCCCGGTCGGCGGTGCGCCGGGCCAGGGCAAGATAGCTGGGCACCGAGTCCGGTGCGGTGCCGGCCAGCCGGTCCAGGTGCCGGGCGACGGTTCCGGCGTCACCTCGGGACACCGGCCCGGTCAGCGCCGCGTCGCCGTACCGCAGGGCGTTGTCGAGCGCGGCCCGGAGCAGCGGCCCGAGCACCCGCGCCGGATCCGTGACCCCGGCGTCCCGCAGCCGGTCGGCCGCCTCGTTGACCAGGGTGACCAGGTGGTTGGCCCCGTGCGCGAGCGCCGCGTGGTAGAGCGGCCGGTCCGATTCGGCGATCCACTCCGGTACGCCACCCAGGTCGGCGACGAGCCGGACGGCGTACCGGCGCAGCGGCGTCGGCGCGGTCACCCCGTACGAGATGCCGGGGAGTCGGGCCAGGTCGTCGGCGGTGCCGGTGAAGGTCATCGCCGGGTGCAGGCCCAGCGGCAGGGCACCGACGGCGAGGACCGGATCGAGTACGGCGAGCCCGTGCGCGCCGGAGGTGTGCGCGACCACCTGTCCGGGCCGCAGGGCGCCGCTGTCGGCCAGCCCGGCCGCGACGGCGCCGAGCGAGTCGTCCGGTACGGCGACCAGCAGCAGGTCGGTGGCGGCCCGGGCCACCTCGTCGGCGGAGCGGACGTCGGTGCCCGGAAGCAGCCGGCTGATCCGTTCCCGGGTGGCGGCCGAGGCGCCGGTGACAGCGACCACCCGGTGGCCGGCCCGGGCCAACGCGGCGCCGAGCACCGCACCGACGCGGCCGGCGCCGACTATCCCCACGGTGAGCGGGTCCGAAACGATCCCCTGGCACGGCCGGTCCTCGACGGCCGGCGGGACGACGTCCCGGGCAGCCGGAGCGGCGACTTCGGTGGCCGGCGGCGGAGGCGTCCCACGGGACGCGGCCGGGCGCGGGCGCGGCGATGCGCTCATGGCAATGATCCAGTCCTCGATGCGTGGTACCGGTCGATGGCAAGTATGCGCCGTCCCGCCCGAGCCCGACCAAGGGGTTGTGAAAACCTTCACCGCCGCCGATCCGGGATGAACCGCCCGTTTAGCCTGTCCCGGTGGCCATCGGATGGGCAGCGGCGATGTCGACCGCGCTGTACGGCGATGACGGCTTTTTTGTCACCGGGGCCGGGCCGGCCGCGCACTTCCGGACCAGCGCGCACGTCGTACCGGTGCTCGGCACCGCCGTGGTCCGGCTGCTGGAGCACCTCGACCGGGCCCTCGGTCGCCCCGACCCGCTGGACGTGGTCGACGTCGGTGCCGGACGCGGCGAGTTGCTGACCAGCCTGATCCGGCTCGTCCCGCCCGGGCTCGCCGCGCGGCTACGCCTGACCGCGGTCGAACTCGCGCCGCGGCCCGGGGAGCTACCCGAAACGATCGGCTGGCGCGCCGACCTGCCGACCGGGGTGGTCGGACTGCTGCTCGGCACCGAGTGGCTCGACAACGTACCGCTGGAGGTCGCGCAGGCCGGGCCGGCCGGCTGGCGCCGGGTGCTGGTCGATCCCGCCACCGGCGCCGAGTCGGTTGGCGACGCGGTCGACGCCGCCGAACGGGAGTGGCTCGACCGCTGGTGGCCGACGCCCGTCGGCGTCGACGGGCCGGGCGTCCGGGCCGAGATCGGGCTGCCTCGGGACGCCGCCTGGGCGACCGCCGTCGCCGTGGTGGACCGGGGACTGGCCCTGGCCGTCGACTACGGCCACCTCCGGCAGACCCGTCCGGTGGACGGCACGCTCACCGGATTCCGGGCCGGACGGCAGGTGCCGCCGGTGCCGGACGGCAGTTGTGACCTGACCGCCCACGTCTCGATCGACTCGGTGGCGGCCGCCGGGTCGACTGCGGCCGGATCGCCGTACACCCTGGTCAGCCAGCGTGACGCGGTGCGCGCGCTCGGTGTCGACGGCCGACGGCCGCCGTTGGCTCTGGCCTCGACCGACCCCGCCGGGTACGTCCACGCGCTCGCCCGGGCCTCCGCCGCGGCCGAACTCGGCGACCCGGCCGGACTCGGCGGCCACTGGTGGCTGCTCCAGCCGGTCGGCCTCGATCCGTCCACCCCACTGCTGCCGCCCGGACGGTAGGCCGCCCGCTGTCTGCCGGGTCACGGTCCCGGCCGATCCGGGCACAACCGGGCGGCCGGCCGGGTTGGACAAGCCGGGACCGGCAATGGAGGCAGGCGTACGGAGCGGAGGTCGATCATGGGTTTCGAGTTCGGTACCGACGGACCCACCGCGATCCTGGTCGGCGTGGACGGTTCGGAGACGTCCCTGCGGGCGGCCGCGTACGCCGCCGGGCTGGCCCGACGGCAACAGACCAGACTGGTGGCGGTGTACGTCCGCAGCCAACCGAGCGCGCTCGTCGCCATCGCCGACCGGGCCGGTACGGCAAGCCTGGAGGTGGCCGGCGCCCAGGACGAGGTCGAGGCGGAACTGCGCGAGACGGTGCGGACGCAGACCCGACGCTGGGGTGTCGACGCCGACCTGGTGGTCCGGGCCGGTGACCCGCTGAGCGTCCTCTCCGAGGTGGCCGAGGAGGTTCGGGCCGACGCGGTGATCGTGGGCTCGTCCGCCGGCATCGGTCACCGGATCGCCGGGTCCCTCGCGGTGCGGCTGGTCCGCGCCCGCCGCTGGCCGGTGACCGTGGTGCCGTGACCACCCCGTGGCCGACCGGCCGTGGCCGTGGTGACCTGACGTCGCGGGGCGGACCGGCGGACCGGCGGTCATGGCACGATGGCGGGCATGACAGCCGACACCGGGGCGCTGCGGGAGCTGACCGTCGGCACCGGCACCGGGCTCGACACCGCCGACATGGTGCTGAACATCGGGCCGCAGCATCCGTCGACGCACGGCGTACTCCGACTCAAGCTGGTCCTCGACGGCGAGCGGGTGGTCTCCTGCGAGCCGATCGTCGGCTACATGCACCGGGGCGCCGAGAAGCTCTTCGAGGTACGCGACTACCGGCAGATCATCGTGCTGGCCAACCGGCACGACTGGCTGTCGGCGTTCTCCAACGAACTCGGGGTGGTCCTCGCCGTCGAACGGATGATGGGGATCGAGGTCCCCGAGCGGGCGGTCTGGCTGCGTACCGCCCTCGCCGAACTCAACCGGGTACTCAACCACCTGATGTTCCTCGGCTCCTACCCGCTGGAGATCGGCGCCATCACGCCGATGTTCTACGCGTTCCGCGAGCGCGAGACGCTGCAGGCGGTCATGGAGGAGGTCTCGGGCGGCCGGATCCACTACATGTTCAATCGGGTCGGCGGGCTCAAGGAGGAGGTACCGGCCGGCTGGACCCGCCGGGCCCGCGAGGCGATCGGCGAGGTCCGACGTCGGCTGCCCGACCTGGACAACCTGATCCGCCGCAACGAGATCTTCCTGGCCCGTACGGTCGGCGTCGGGGTGCTCTCCGCCGCCGACGCCGCCGCCTTCGGGGCCTCCGGGCCGGTCGCCCGCGCCTCCGGCCTCGACCTCGACCTGCGCCGCGACGAGCCGTACCTGGCGTACGGGTCGCTGGACGTGCCGGTGGTCACCAAGAGCACGGGAGACTGTCACGCCCGGTTCGAGGTCCTGCTCGACCAGGTGTACGTCTCCCTCGACCTCGCCGAACGCTGCCTGGACCAGGTCGACCGGATCAGCGGCCCGGTGAACGTACGGCTGCCGAAGGTGGTCAAGGCACCGGAGGGACACACGTACGCCTGGACCGAGAATCCGCTCGGCATCAACGGCTACTACCTGGTGTCCCGGGGTGAGAAGACGCCCTGGCGGTTGAAGCTGCGCACCGCCTCGTACGCCAACGTGCAGGCGCTCGCCACGCTGTTGCCCGGCTGTCTGGTGCCGGACCTGATCGCGATCCTCGGTTCGATGTTCTTCGTGGTCGGCGACATCGACAAGTAGGTCACGCCGAGGTCCGGCCGGTCAGCGGGTGGGTCGGGAACGTCAGCGGTAGCCGTAGTCGGCGCCGTAGCCCTGGTCCGCGCCGTGGCGGGTGCCACCGGCCCGGGGTGCCTCGTCCGCCGGCGGGTAGCCGTACTCCTCGTCGTCGCGGTGTCGACGCCCCCGCTGGGCCGGCTCGGGCTCCGGGGAGCGCCGGGACGCCGGACCCCACTGGGCGCCGGCCGGCGCCCAGGCGTCGGCCTGGTCGATGCCGCCGGCCGGCAAGGCGGCAGCCCGGCCACCCCGTCGGTCGGCGCCGGCCGCCCGGTCCGACAGCTCTGGTTCGTCCCACGAGTCCCGGGCCCGGCCGCCGCGTCGCCGGTCGTCCTCGTCGTCCCGGTAGCCGGGGTCACCCCGGTAGCCCGCCCCGGCCGACCGACCGCCGTCGGCGTCGGGCCAGCGGCGGCCCCGATCGTCGGCCTCGGCGTCGGGCCGGCGGCGGCCCGAGCCGCGTTCGTCGTCGTAGCGCGGATCCGACCGGCGTACCTCGGCCCACCGGTCCTCGACCCGCATCTCCATGCCGGAGTCGTCGCTGCGCACCGAGGCCCGCCGCTCGCCCATCCGGAGTTCCTGGCCGTGCTCGTCCTCACGGACCGAGGACCACTGGTCGCCCGCCCGCAGTTCCGACCAGTACGAGTCGTCGGCGGGATCGCCGGTCTCCAGATCCGGATCGGGTTCCGCCGACCGGCCCCGCCAGGGCATCTCGCCGAACCGGATGTCGCCGAGCCGCACCCCGGCGAAGCGTCGACCACCCGGCTCGCCGTCGTCCGGCTCGCCGCCCCGGCGTCCGCGCGCCCGTCCGGAGGTCTCCTCCTCGTCGTCGGACCAGTCGTCGGGCCGCCCGTGGCCCCGCTCGTCTGCCCGCCCGTGACCTCTCGGGTCGTCCCGGCCGTCCCGACCCCCGTAGGTGTTGCCACCGCCCTGATAGGAACCGCCCTGGTAGGCACCGCCCTGGTAGCCGCCGCCCTGATAGCTGCCGTAACCGCTGTCGCCCTGCGGGCCGCCGTAACCGCCACCGCCGCCCTGCGGGCCGCCGCCGTACGCGTTACCGCCGTGTGGGGTGCCGTAGCTGCCGCCCGACGCGCTGCCGTACGTGCCACCGCCCCGGGGAGCGCCGTAGGTACTGCCGCCCTGCGGAGCGCCGTACGTGTTGCCGCCCTGCGGAGCGCCGTACGTGCTGCCGGCCTGCGGAGCGCCGTACGTGCTGCCGGCCTGCGGGGCGCCGTACGTGTTGCCGTAGACGTTGCCGCCCCGGACGTCGTCCTCGGCGGCACCGACGATGGTGTGCCGGGTGGTGACCTGGACGGTCTCGGTGTGTTGCACCACGCCCGGACCGAGCAGCGGGAAACTTCCGGTCGCCGCGCTGTGCTGCGGGCCGCCGCCCGGCGCCCGATGCCCGCCGGACGGGACGGACGAGGCGTACGGGGCCGATGGGGCACCGTACTGTCCCGGTGGCATCCCGGGTCCCTCGTCGGCCCGGTCGTACCGGCCCCGGCCCGGTCCGGCCCGTCGCTCGTCGGAGTAGCCGTCGTCGTCGTAGCCGGTGTGCCGGTCACCCGGGTACCGGCCGGACCGCTCCGACCGGCGACGTTCCGGGCCCGCCTCACCGTGCCCCGGCCCGGCCGGGGTCCAGTCCTCCGCACCGCGTGACACGGCGGGACCCTCCGGCCCCTGACCCACCGGCGCCCAGTCCTCCGCGCCGCGCGACGCCGCGTGGACGTCCGGCCCCCGACCCGCCGGCGCCCAGTCGTCCGCACCCCGTGATCCGGCCGGGACCTCCGGCCCCTGACCCAGCGGCGCGGCCTCGCCGGTGCCGCGCGCCCTCGGCGCGCCGTCCCGCGCCGTCCGAGCCGGGGCGCCGCCGACCGACGCGGCCCCGACCGACCCGGCGGCCGGCGCGGTGGCCGCACCAACGGTCGGTGCCGGTACGGCGGCTGCGGCCGCGACCCCGGACCGGCCGGACTCCTGCCCGGCCCGGACCGAGTCGAGTTGGCCACGTAGCGCCTCGACGTCGCCCTGTACCGCGTCCAGCCGCTCGCCGAGCGTCTTGTGGGTGGTCCGGGCGGCGGTCGCGATCTCGGTGCGCAGCTCGCCCCGGAGGTCGTCGATCTCCTCCAGGAGACTCTCCTCCAGGTCCAGCCGGACGCCCTCGGCGTCGCGGCGCAGCGTGATGGAGAGTCCGATCAGGACAACCGCGAGGACGGCGAGCACGGCCGCGATCCGTAGCGGGCCGCTGCTCTGTCCGACCAGGAGTAACAGGGCCGCCAACGGGGCCAGTCCGACCCCTGCCCAGAAGAGCATGGTCAGCAGCGGTCTACGGCGGGACTCCTCAGCGGCCTCGCGGGCTGGCATGGCAGTGAAGCCTACCGACAGTTGCCGACGAGTGGGAGGGCGGTGCGCCCGCCCGAACATGGCCCGGCACCGGCCCGACGCCACCCTGGGTGACGTCCGACCGGTGCCGGTAGAGGGTTTCCGCCCGGATCGGCGGAGGACCAGCCAGGTCAGCCAGCGGCGAGTTCACCGTCCGAGGAGAGGACCAGGCCGACACTCGCCTCGCCGCGCTTCACCGCGGACTTGGTCTGCGGACCACCGGCGTCGAACGAGCTGAACCTGCCGGCCTGGAAGTTGTAGACCCGGACCAGCCCGGCCTGGCAGGTCTGCCGCTGCGGGCACTCCGGCGGGCCGGCGAGCACGGTCGCCGTACCGGAGCACTTGGCGGCCAGTTCGCTGAGGGTCCGTACGCCGTACTTGTCGGCGAACTCCTTGGTGACCGCGAAGGCGTTCTGGTCCTGCGCGGCGGACGGCTTGCCGAACGTGATGCCCGCCTTGTCGCCGAGGGTCTTCAGGCCGCTCACCGTCTGGTTGAGGTCGGGCGAGGCGACCGGCGGCGGGGTGGCCCCACCGGGCTGCTGGTTCAGCTTGTTGTTCAGGAACTCGGCCATGCTGGCGGCGTACTCCGGAACCACCTGGATCTGGCCCTTCTCCAGCGCGGGTTCGTAGAGTTCGCGGTTGCCGATCTGCTGGACCCGGGGCTGGTAGCCGGCGGCGGTGAGCGCGATCCGGTACAGCTCGGCCAGGGTGGCGTTCTCGCTGAAGTTGGCCGCGCCGATGACGATCTCGCCGCTGCCGCCACCGGTGATCCCGGCGGTCAGGTTGTTGGCGGCGGCGAACTCCTCGGCGGCCACCTTCGAGGTCTTCCGGTCCGCGTCGACGGCCTTGTTCAGGCCGATGAGCTTGGGGGTGTCGAGGCTGTCCGAGACCTTGTCCAGAGCCGCGACCAGCGGCGGCTGGGCGACCTTGCTGTTGATCGCCGGAATGACGTTGTCGGTGTTCTGGAGCTTCTTGTCGTCGTCGAGGACCACCAGCTGGTTGCCGGTCACCGGCGCGCAGCCGGCGCCCTCGGCACCGGCCGGCGGGGCCTGGGTGCCGGAGGAACCAGCGCCGCCGCAGCCCGCCAGCACCCCGGCCGCGGCGACCACGCCGACGGCACCGATGAGCAAACGTGTAGGTACGCGCATGAAACGCCCGCCTCCTGTGTCCCGGCGCGGCCCGGGTCGGGCCGGCCGCGTGTCCGACGGGCGAGGCACGTTGCCGGCCGCCCGCGTCCTCCACGAAACATCTTCCCGTTCGGGGCGACAATCCGTCGGGATCTTTGTCACTGGATCGTCACGGAAAGTTCGACAACCCGCGCAGAGGTGCACACAAGGCGTGACGGAACCCCGCCCAGAGGTCAGGAGCCGGTGATCGCCGCGGCGGCCCGCCGGTCCGCCCGCCGGGACATCCCGCGCCCCGCCCGGCGCAGCGGCCGAGGGGTCACCAGCCGCTCCAGCCCGGCGAGCAGCAGCTCGACCAGCAGGGCGAGCAGGGCCACCAGCAACCCGCCGGCCAGGATCTGGCCACCGCCGACCGAGATGTCGAGCCCGAACCCGGCACTGATGATCTGGCCCAGTCCGCCGCCGTTCACGAAGGAGGCGAGCGCGGCGGTGGCCACCACCTGCACGGCGGCGGTCCGGAAGCCGGCGGCGAGGTACGGCACCGCCAGCGGCAGCTCCACCCGGCGCAGCAGCTGCCCGCCGGAGAGGCCCATCCCGCGGGCCGCGTCGCGTACCTCGGGGTCGATCCCCCGGACCCCGGTGTACGCGGTGGCCAGCAGCGGCGGCACCGCGAAGACCGCCAACGCGAGGATCACCGGCGGCTTGCCGAAGCCGATCACGGTCAGCGGCAGGATGGTGAGCAGGGCGATGGTCGGGATGGCCAGCGTGATGTTGGAGGTCAGCACCACCAGCCCGCCGCCCCGCCGGGTGTGCCCGAGCCAGAGCCCGACCGGCCAGGCGACCAGGCATCCGATCGCGACGGCCGCCGCCGAGATACCGAGGTGCTCGACCAGCCGGTCCAGGATGCCGCCCGGGTTGGTCCAGTTCAGCGGGTCGTTGAGCCAGACCACCGCCTGCTCGATCGGGTTCATCCGAGTGCCCTCCGACGTCGGGCCCACGGGGTGAGCAGTCGACCCAGCCCGGCCAGGAGCAGGTCCAGGACCAGCGCCAGCGCCACGCAGAGCAGGGTGCCGGTCATGATCTGCGCCTTGAAGAAGTTGTTCCGGAAACCACCGAGGATCAGCTGACCGAGGCCGCCGTGCCCGACCAGTACGCCGACGGTCACCAGCGCGACCGTGGAGACGGTGGCCAGGCGTACCCCGGTGATGATGCCGGGCAGCGCCAGCGGCAGGTCGATCCGGGTGAGCTGGGCGAACCGCCCGTACCCCATGCCCCGGGCGGCGTCGCGTACCTCCGCCGGCACCTGGTTGAGCCCGGCGAGGGTGTTCCGGATGATCAGCAACAGCGCGTAGACGACCAGCCCGACCAGCACCGTCGCGGTGCCGATCCCCAGGTACGGCGCGACGAAGGAGAACAGCGCCAGCGACGGCACGGTGTAGAGCACTCCGGAGAGTGCGAGAATCGGCCCGGTGAGACGCCGGTACCAGTACGCCAGCACGGCGAGCGGGATCGCCACCACGGCGGCGATCAGCACCGCCTGGGCGGTGAGCGCCGCGTGCTCGCGCAGGGCGGCGAGGATCGTCTCGGTGTTGCCCTGCACATAATCCCAGGAGAACCAGGGGTTGCCCGGGTCGTCCTGGGCGATCATGCGGAAGGACATACGTGGACGTTACCCCGGAGACCCGGACCGCCGGTTCCCCCGGCGCTGCCGGCGCCGCCGCGATCACCCTCGACCGGGTACGCAAGCAGTACCCGGACGGCACCGTCGCGGTCGGGGAGCTGAGTCTGGAGATCGCCGCCGGCGAACTCGTCGTGCTGATCGGCCCGTCGGGCTGCGGCAAGTCCACGGTGCTGCGCATGGTCAACCGGCTGATCGAGCCGACCGGCGGGCGGATCCTGCTCGGCGACGAGGACATCACCCGCGCCGACCCGGTGCGGTTGCGCCGTCGGATCGGGTACGTGATCCAGAACGTCGGGCTCTTCCCGCACCAGACGATCCTGACCAACGTCGGCACCGTACCCCGGTTGCTCGGCTGGTCCAGGTCCCGGATCCGGGACCGGGCCGCCGAACTGCTCGACCTGGTCGGCCTCGACCCGGCCACCTTCGGCGGGCGTTACCCGCACGAACTCTCCGGCGGGCAGCGGCAGCGGGTCGGGGTGGCCCGGGCGTTGGCCGCCGACCCGGTGGTGCTGCTGATGGACGAGCCGTTCTCCGCCGTCGACCCGATCGCCCGGGGCCGGCTGCAGGAGGAGTTCCTGCGACTGCAGGCCGAGGTACGCAAGACGATCGTGCTGGTCACCCACGACCTGGACGAGGCGGTCCGGCTCGGTGACCGGATCGTGGTGCTCTCCCAGGGGGGCCGGCTCGAACAGTACGCCGCCCCGGCGACCCTGCTCGGCGAGCCGGCCTCCCCGTTCGTCCGGGAGTTCGTCGGCGCCGACCGGGCCATCCGGCGGCTCGCGGTCACCCCGGTCACCGCCGACCTGCTGGATCCGCCGCCCCCGGAGGGCGCCGGGACCGGGCTGCCGACCGTGGCCCTCGGCTCGTCGCTCTACGACGCGCTCGCCGTACTGCTCACCACGAACTCGGACGACGCGCGGGTGACGGACGGGGACGGGCGGCCGGTGGGGCTGCTGACCCGGCACCGGATCCTCAGCATCGACTACCCGGCCGACCCGGTCGCCGGCTGACCGGCCGGCGCCCTGTCCACCGCGGCGGCGGTCCGGTGGCCGGCCGTTCGCCGGATCAGGCGCGGCCGCGCCAGCCGCCGAGGGTGGCCAGGCCGATGACCCAGCCGACGAAGAAGCCGTACGCGGCACCGTTGCCGGCCGCCTGGAAGGCGCCGAGCAGCGAGGGGTTGCTGCCGATCAGGGTGGCCAGCAACGCGGCGGTCGCCCCGGCGAAGACGTACGACGACCAGCCGGCGAAGAGTTGGCTGAGGGTGCCGCGTGCCCGGGCCAGTTGGGAGCCGGGGATCAGGTAGAGGAAAACGGCGGTGAAGACCACCAGCAGGATCGCCTTCAGGTCGGCGGCGATGATGTTCTGCAGGGTGTCGTCGGAGTCGAACCGCCAGGCCGGCCAGGCGAGCAGTCGGAGGAACCAGCCACCGGCCGTCTCCGGGTCGGTGTGGTCCCGGGCCCAGTCGGCGTACCAGGGGCTGCCGAAGGCCAGGACCAGGATGAGTGCGGCCAGTGTGCCGGCACCCGTGGTCGTCTTGTATCTGTTGGTGAGCGCCATGGATGCGTTATTGCCCAACGGATTCCGGCGCCGAAACGCGGTGCCCCATTGGTGCCTTCGGCACCTCGGCGAAGGTCCCGACACCTCGGGCGAAATCCGACCCGCACATAATTGACATTAATGGCGCAACTTGGTGTTGTTTGTCTCGTTCGCCGTCATGGACGCGGCTCACCTCTCTCCGTCCGATCCGGACCCGGCGAGGTGGGGAGTGACGGGTGGAGCCCGTACGACGGAGGATGGCCCGAGCAGCGGCCGCGACCCTGGCCGCCATGTCGGCCGTACTCTGGCCCGCGTCACCGGCGACGGCGGGGCCGGGCGACGCCGAGGTCCGGGGCGTGTCGTTCGCCTTCTGGTCCCGGTACGGCCCCCCGGTCCTCGAGACGTCCGCCAGGGTCAGCTGGGTACGCCTGTCGATGTTCGGGGTCGAGGTGGTGAGCGTCGCCGAGGCGACCGGCACGACGCGGCGTGGCCGGGACGAGCCGCCACGCGCCACGGCCACCAGTAGTGGTGCCGAGTTGTTCGGCGAGCCCGTGGACCTCGACGACGACCGCCCGAGGGGAGGACCGGTCACGGTACCCGGGTGTGGACCGGCCGGCACCGGTACGACTCAGTGTTTCTGCAGGTAGTCGATGAAGGCGGCGCGGAGCAGCGGAGCGGTCTCCTCGTACCCGTGTCCGGTGAACTCCCGCCAGAGCGCGACCGCCTCGTCCACCGTCGGTCCGGCGGCGTTCGGCGAACCGTCCAGGATCGTCGCCTCGTCCGCGTTCGGCAGGTGCCGGATCACCGACCAGAAGAAGCCGAGGTCACGCCGTTCCCGGGCCAGCGCGAAGGCCCGCTCCCGCAACTCCTCCGTGGAGAGCGCGTCCAGCTCGGCGAAGCTCGGCGGGGTACGTCCGGAACCTGATTCGCTCATGACACCGAGCCTAATCGCCGTACGGGCCGGTCGTGGCTGTCGACCGCACCCGGAAGGGTGGGGCCGGGTGACCCACGACGGGATCAAGCCTGACCGCCCAGAGCGGGGCACCCGGCCCCACCCCCGAACCGGACCGCCCACCCGGAGCCCGGACGGAGCCCGGACGGAGCCCGGACGGAGCCCGGACGGAGCCCGGACGGAGCCCGGACGGACGAGGCTCAGCGGTCCGGGACACCCCAGCGGTTGCCGCCCCACCGGTCCTCGCCACCGTCGACCGGCTGGCGTGGCAGGGGCGAGGTCCACGGCTCGGGCGGCGGTGCGCTCCGCGAGCCGCCCCAGTCCGCGACAGCCGTGGCGTCCGGCTCCGGCTCCCACTCCTGCCGGGCCTCGACCACGCCCCGGGGGCGCCCGTACGCCTCGACGAGCCGGGTCACCACCAGCCCGACGGCCACCAGTACGGCGGCCAGCGCGGCCGGGGCGATGTCCAGGTTCCGCTCGTCGGCGTACGTGACGAACAGGGTGAGCGCGACGGAGGCGAGCAGCGCCCCGGCGATCCCGCCCCGGCGACCGAAGGCGCTGGTGCCGCCGAGCAGCGCGGCGCCGAAGGCCAGCCCGGTCCACTCGATGCCGGTGGTCGGCGCGACCGGCCCGGTGCCGACCGCGGCGAGCAGCACTCCGGCCAGCACCGCGAGGATCATCGACACGACGGTGCCGAGGGTGACGATGACTCCGGCGGTGCCGCCGCGACGCAGCGCCGGGTCGGCCACCGGACGGAACCGGCCGACGAGTCGACGGACCGCCGTGACGCTGCCGACCGATCCGGCGATCACGGCGACCGCGGCGAAGCCGCCGAACAGGTAGACCGCGTGCCGCGTCGGATCGTAGTCACCCTGCACGTCCACCGGGGCGGTCCGCTGCTGGATGTAGACGACAACCGCCAGGGCGGCGCCGAGGCTCGCCGCCCAGCCGGGGACGTGGAATCCCGCCACCAGCAGGGCGACCACCAGACCGCCGACCAGCGCGATCAGCACCGCCGGGATCAGCACCGTGGTCACCCCACGGTCGGAGTTCTCCGCGAAGTGCAGGGCGGCGGCGACCGCGACCGGGCCGAGCGCCAGGTTGGGGGCGCCGATCCGCAGCGTCAGCCCGGCGGCGAGGGTGATCAGGCCGATCGCCGTACCGAGGACCAGCAGGCTCTCCAGCCCGGCACCGCGCAGCAGCTCCGGGAAGTCCCGGTAACACAGGAATCCGAGCACGCCGGCCGCCGCCAGCAGGACCACTTCCCAGAGCAGGTGCACGGCCAGCCGGTCCCGGCCGGGTTCGCCGTGTTCCGGGTCGTCGAAGACGTTCTCCAGACCGGCCGACGGCCCACCCCGCCGCCGGGGTGGTTCGGCCGGCTCCGGGTCGACCGGACCGGACGGGCCGGACGGGCCGGACGGGCCGGACGGGACCACCGGCTCGGCTCCGCCCATGAAACGGCCGTGCACCGCCCCCGAGCCGGACCGGGGGGACGGGTCGTCGCGGTATCCGGGGTCGGCACCGCCGTACCGGGGGTCGTCCCAGGTCCCGGCCGGATCCACGGCACCGCTGTCGCGTCGCCGATAGCTCGAATCGTCGTACGCCATGTCGCGCGCGCCTCCTGGTCTCGTCCGCCCCGGGCAGGCCCGGACCCCGGGCGGCCTCCGGGACCGGAGCGGTCGAACGGCGGGCCCGGTCCGGCGACGGACGGCCCGGTCGGCACCGTACCCGCGTCCGGCCTCACGCGTAACCCCTGAGCTGCCGACGTCCGAGCCGGAGGGCGCACCGGCGACGTCGACGCGTGTGTTCGAGGAATCGGCGGTGCGGCGGCTCAGCGCCGGTCGTACCGCTCCCGGTCGCTCTGCTCCTCCTCGGCGTCCCGGTCGTCGGGGCGGTCCGGGACCCGGCAGGCCCGTTCCAGCCAGAGCGCCGCGCCGACCAGGGCGAGCGACGCGGCGAGGCCGGCGCTGGCCGCCGGTACGTCGTTCGTCGCGGCCCGGGTCCCCTCGATCAGCAGCCAGACGTCCAGACCGGCGTAGAAGCCGGCGAAGATCGACCCGGCCAGTGCCGACGCCTTCGCCAGTACGACGAACCGGGCCACCGCGAGCGGGTCGACCGGATCCCGGCCGGGCTTGCGCTCGATCCGGGCCCGGGTGTTGACCGCGGCGTACGCCTCCAGCACGGCGAGACCGAGCAGGGTGGCGATCGGCAGCCAGGGCAACGGCGGCAGTTGCCCGTAGAGGAAGCTGACCAGCAGCCAGGCCAGGGCTGCCGAGGCCAGGCCGGCCACCACGAGGCTGGCCGGCCGGGTCGGGCCCATCCGGCCCCGGTCAGGTTCCGGGCCACCCGGCGAGGGCCGTCGGTCGGTCACCTCGCCACCTCCGTCACTCGCCGCCACCGGCCGTTCAAGCCGACCCGCCCCCTACGCTCGTCCGTCCTCCGACTCTAACCGCAGATCCGGTCTGGGGCGCAGGTCCAGCACCTCGGTGGCGAGCGGTTCGGCGGTGAGCAGGTCGGTCAGCCAGCCGTGGCCGGGCAGCCGCCCGTACGGCTGGACGTCGATCCACGGCCGCAGCACGAACGCCCGCTGGTGGGCCCGGGGATGCGGCAGGACCAGTTCGGGGTCGTCGCTGAGCACCGGCTCACCGTCGTCGGTCCAGACACCGATCACGTCCACGTCGAGGGTGCGCGGGCCGAAGCGGCGCTGCGGGTCTCGGACCCGGCCGGCGGTCCGCTCGGCGGTCCGGGCCCGGGCCAGCCAGTCGTACGGGCCGATCCCGTCCCCGCCGACCAGCAGTACGGCGTTGAGGTACGCCGGCTGGTCCTGGTCGCCCCAGGGTGGGGTCTCGTACACCCCGGACGCCACCAGGAGTACGTCGTGCAGCACGTCGACGGCGGTCCGCAGGTGACCGAGCCGGTCGCCGAGGTTGCTGCCGATCGAGAGCAGGGCCCGGGTCACCGCGTCCGCCGCCGGGTCAGGGTGACCGCCACGTCGGCGAACTCGTGCGGGATCGGTGCCTGGGGTTTGTGCACGGTGACGGTCGCCGCGTCCACCCGGTGGTCGGCGAGGCAGGCGGCGGCGAGTCGTTCGGCGAGCGTCTCGATCAAGTTCACCGGTTCTCCGGTGACGATCGCGACCAGCCGGTCGGCGAGTTCTCCGTAGTGCACGGTGTCGGCCACGTCGTCGGAGCGGCCGGCGGCGGCGAGGTCGAGTTCCAGCACCACGTCGACGACGAAGTCCTGCCCCTGGACGCGTTCGAAGTCGTAGACCCCGTGCCGGCCGTGGGCGCGCAGTCCGGTGAGGACGATCCGGTCGCTCACCGTGCCGCTCCCGCCCGCGCTCCGGCGGTGGGGACGAGCCGGGGGCGGCCGGTGGCCTGCCAGACGGCGAGCGCGTCGACGGTCTCCCGGACGTCGTGCACCCGTACCCCCCAGGCGCCGGCGGCGACGGCGAGCACACTGGTGGCGACGGTGGCCGCGGTCCGTTGCCCGGTCGGCCGGGGGGTGCCGTCCGGGTCGGCGAGCAGCGCACCCAGGTACGACTTGCGGCTGGCCGCGAAGAGCAGCGGGTAGCCGAGGGTGAGCAGTTCGGCGAGGCGGGCGCTGAGCTGCCAGTTGTCGGCGGCGTGCTTGGCGAAACCGAGCCCCGGGTCGATGACGATCTTCTCGGCGGCGACGCCGGCGGCCAACGCCTCGGCCACCCGCTCGGCCAGTTCGGCCCGTACGTCGGTGACCACGTCGGTGTAGTGGGCCAGGTCCTGCATCTGTTTCGCGTGTCCGCGCCAGTGCATCAGGATCCACGGGCAGCCGGCCTCGGCGACGACCTTCGCCATCGCCGGGTCGGCGAGGCCGCCGGAGACGTCGTTGACCACGGTCGCCCCGGCGTCGAGCGCGGCGGCGGCGACGCCGGCCCGGTAGGTGTCGATGCTCATCGGTACGCCCCGGGCGGCGAGTTCCCGGATGACCGGCAGGACCCGCCGGGCCTCGGTCTCGGCGTCGACCCGTTCGGCACCGGGCCGGGTGGACTCGCCGCCGACGTCGATCAGGTGGGCGCCGTCGGCGTGCATCCGGACGCCGTGCCGGATCGCGGCGTCGAGGTCGGCGTACCGGCCCCCGTCGGAGAACGAGTCGGGGGTGACGTTGAGGACGCCCATCACCACCGGCCCGGGGGTACGGAGAAGCTGGTGGATCGAGGTTGATCCGGCGCCGGGCGCGGCCCGGCCCTGCGCTGACTCGGTCACGGGTAGACGTTACCGACCGCCGTCCTGGGCTGACGGTCGGCCTGGTCCGGATCCTGCCTGGCAAAACGGATGCTCGGGCGGATTGGTGGCACTCCACGCCGCTTGTTCTGAACAGACCCGGGCCGTACGCTCGCATCAGCCAGATGCCGAAGCCTAAGAGACGGGCCGAAACAGGACAAAGACGCTCACAAACCATCACCCTTCGCGGTGGTTGCGAGACGCAGGGTCGATCAACACCCCACGACCGACCCGGTTGACGGGCACGACAGTTGTGCGGAGGCGACCGCCACCGCACCGGGGAGGATTTCGATGTTCGCCACGGAGCTGGTGGAGACGGCGTTGCCGGCTGCCACGCACGCGCTCCACACCATCGCCGTCGTCGCGGCCGAGGAGCCGGGGCCTGACGGCATCAACACCGACGGCGTGGTCAACTTCTTCGCCACCAACATCGCGCCGATCCTGCTCGCCGTCCTCGGCGTGATCTTCATCGGTCGGGCCAGCCGGGGCGAGATCTCGAAGGTGTTGACCAGCTCGGCGATCGCGATCCTCGGCCTGGCGTTCATCGCCGGCGCGGCGACGCTGTTCTTCGTCGGCGACTATCTGATCAACCTGATCTTCGAATAGACCGCGGAGCACGAGATGCGGCTGCGCACCGACGACGACATCTATCGGGCCCGCCTGGTCTACCTCGGGCCGCCCGGATACACCCTGCCCGTACACCTTCCCTACGCGCAGTACGGGCTGTTCGTCGTGCTGGTGCCGCTCTACATGTTCATCCACTGGCTGTTCACCTTCAAGGTCGAGCTGATCCCCGCCTGGGAGATCGCGCTCGCCATCGTCACCACCTCGTTCATCTTCCGGCACGTCGATCCGGACCGGCCCGCGCGGATGGTCATCCGTACGGCGTTGACCGACTGGCGACGTACCCGCGAGCCGGCGAAGGAGCAGCGCGACCCACGACTGGTCGCGAGTCGCATCAGGATCCGGGAGCAGTTGACATGAGTGGAGTGAGTCCCCTCATTCGCCCCACTCATGGCGACGATGAGCGGAGCGAGGAGATGGCATGAGCGAGCGAAGCGTGCGCGGCGGGGCGACGGTATGACGCGGCCCTCTCCGCCGGGATCGTCGTACCCGGTCGGCCGGTCGGCCAACAACTACGGTCACGGTACGCACCAGTCCGACTACGACACCTCGGAACTGGCGGACGAGACCGAGTACGACCCGGCCCTGCTCAGCAACACCGGGCACGGTGCCGTCGCGGTCTTCCAGGCCCCCCAGCCGCCGGCCCGGAACCGGCCGTCCCGCCCGACCAACCAGCCGGCCGGCCGGCCCGCGCCGGTCGAGCACCCCGACATCGACTCGCCGTTCCTCGACCTCTTCGGCGCCGGACCGGTCCCGGCACCGGCACCGCCGGGCGGGGCCGTACCGCCGCCGCCACCGCCGCCGCCGATCCCGCTGCCGCAGTCGGTCCCGGCACCGCAGTCGGTCCCGCCGCCGCCGGCGGCGGTCGGGCCACCAGCCGGCACGAACGCCGCCCCGCCGACGCCCACCCGGCCACCGCGGACCACCCCGCCGGCGCCGCGCCGTCCCGACGGCTGGGACACGGCCGCACCGCCGACACCCCCCGGACCGGTCAGCGCACCTCGGACCACCCCGCCCGCCCCCGCCCCGCACCAGCGCGGGCCCCAGCCGGCGAGCGGCCCGCCGACGGCCCCGGAGCCGGTCGACACCGCGGCCGCCGTCCAGGTCGAAGCGGAACCGGACCGGCCGGAGACCGACCACCGGACGCGGGATGCCGCACCAGACCGACGCCGAACCAGGACACCCAGGTCAACCCGGGAGTCCTCCGCCCCGCTGGTGAAACCGCAGCGGATCCGGGCCCCGAAGGTACGGTTCGGCGACCGCGACCCCGCCGTCGAACTGGCGATCACCGAGATCGCCGGCCACCTCACCTTCACCCCGAACACCGTCACCGCCTGGTACTGGCTGCCCGAGGTCCGCTGGGCGTTCCGGCCGGACGCCGAACGGGAGGCGCTGCTGCGCGCCATCTCCGAGCAGTACGCCGGCCTCGCCGGGTTCCGGCTGCACCTGCGCCGGACCACCCGCCCGTTCCCCGCCGACGAGTGGGCCCGGACGATCGACACCCACACCGCGGCACCGTTGGCCACCGTCCCCGGTGCGCCGAGCTGGTCGGACCACCTGGTCGCCGCCCAACGTCACCTGCTCTCGGTCAACCACGCGGAGGGGCAGACGTATCTCGGGGTCACCTTCGCCCGCCGGTCGCTGGGCAACAACTTCGCCGAACGGCTGCTGAGCGCCTTCGGCCGCGGCGTCGCCGACGGCGAACGCCGCAAGCTCGGCCGGACCGTCGAACAGTTCGACGAGGTGCTCGGCGCCTTCGGCATGCGCGGTCGGCAGGTCACCGCCGACGAGATGGAGTGGCTGCTCTACCGCTCGGTCGCGCTCTGCATGGCCCCGCCCGGCACCCTCTCCCCGGTCACCAACGGCCGGTGGGAACGCGGCGACCTGCTGGCCCTGACCGAACAGATCGAGCGCTACCGGACCCCGTACGGCTCGACGGTCAAGCTGGTCAACCGGATGACCGGCGAGGAGCGGCACGTCGCCGTCCTCACCGTCGGCCGGATGGAACCGCTGGAGATCCCCGAACGGCACGAGCCCTGGCTGCACTTCCACGAGCGGCTGCCGTGGCCGATGGAGATCTCCACCCGGGTCGACATCCTCGGCTCCGGCGACTCGTTCCGGAACCTGGAGCACCGGCTGCGGATGATCCGCTCCCAGCAGCTCGACTACGCCGAGCACGGCATCGACGCCCCGCCGGAGCTGGAGCGGCTGGCCAAGCGGGCCCTGGTGATCGGCGACGAGATGACCACCGGCCTGCCGGTCGACTCGGCCCGGGCGCACGGCTGGCACCGGGTCGCGGTTGGTGGGCGTACCCGGGAGGAGTGTCTGGAACGGGCCCGCCGGCTGATCCAGCTCTACTCCCGGGAGCTGCGGATCTCGCTGCAGCACCCGAAGAACCAGGACTGGATGGCCCGGGAGTTCATCCCCGGCGAGCCGATCGCGAACACCGGTTACGTCCGCCGGATGCCGGTCAACCTGCTCGCCGCCGCGCTGCCGCAGGCCGCCTCCACGGTCGGTGACCGGCGCGGTGACCTGATCGGCCGGACCGCCGGCACCTGCCGTCGGCCGGTCTTCCTCGACATGCACTTCCCGATGGAGGTCCGGGAACGGTCCGGGCTCGCGGTCTTTGTCGCCGAACCGGGTGGTGGCAAGTCGACCCTGCTCGGCGCGCTCGGCTACCTGGCCGCCCGACGCGGCGTGCAGGTGACCCTGCTCGACCCGTCCGGCCCGCTGGCCCGGCTCTGCCAGATGCCGGAGCTGCGGCCGTACTCGCGGGTGTTGAACCTGACCGGTTCGGAGCAGGGCACGCTGGCCCCGTACGCGTTGATCCCGACCCCGCTGCGCACCGAGTTCCCGGAGGGCTCCGCCGGCGACCGGGAGTTCCAGATCGCGGTCTCCAACGCCCGGGCCGAACGCCGGATGCTGGTCCAGGACATCTGCATGATGCTGGTCCCGCCGCAGGTGGCCCGGGAGGCCTCCACCGCCACCCTGCTGCGGCACGCGGTCCGCCAGGTGCCGGCCGAGGAGACGTCCACACTGGACGACGTGGTGGCCTGCCTGACCGGGCTGGAGGACGAGGGTCGGGAGCTGGCGAACCTGCTGCTGGACACCGCGGAGATGCCGCTCGCGCTGCTCTTCTTCGGCCGGCCGCCGGAGCACATGCTCGGCGCCGACGCCACCCTCACCGTGATCACCATGGCCGGGCTGCGGCTGCCCGACCTCAAGATCGAACGCGAGTACTGGTCCGCCGAGGAGGCGCTCGCGCTGCCGATGCTGCACACCGCGCACCGGCTGGCGGTCCGGCGCTGCTACGGCGGCTCGATGTCGCAGCGCAAACTGGTCGGCCTCGACGAGGCGCACTTCATGGAGGGCTGGCGCTCCGGCCGGTCGTTCCTGGTCCGGCTCGCCCGCGACTCCCGCAAGTGGAACCTCGCCGCCCTGGTCTCCTCGCAGAACCCGAAGGACATCCTCGGCCTGGACGTGCAGAACCTCGTCTCCACGGTCTTCGTCGGCCGGATCGCCGAGGACGAGGAGATCGCCTCCGAGGCGCTGCGGCTGCTCCGGGTCCCGGTCAACGACGGCTACGAGGCGACCCTGGCCTCACTTTCCGCCGTCGACACCACCTCCGCCGACCGGCTCGGCTTCCGCGAGTTCGTGATGCGCGACGTCGACGGCCGGGTGCAGAAGGTCCGGGTCGACGTCTCGTACGTCCCGGGCCTGCTCGACCACCTCGACACCACCCCGGTCGCGGTCAAGGCGGCGGCGTCGAACCTCCCCTCCCCCGTCGTGGACCTGGAGGACTGATGCCCAGGACCGGTGCCCGGGTCGCCGCCCTGCTCCTCACCATCGGCGTACTGGCCGTCGCCACCCTGGCCTGGCCGGTGCTCGGGGCCGCCAGCCCCGCCTCCGCCGCCCCGATACCGACCCGCGACCCCAGCGGGCTCTGCACCACCGCCGAGTGGGAGGCTGACTTCCGCAGCTGCGTCGACCGGCTCGCCGACGTCAGCGAGGCGACCGCGAGCTGCCTGAACGCACCGGTGCCGAGCGAGCCGAGTTCCGGGCTGGGCGGCTTCTTCTCCCCCACCCGGCCGGAGGCGAGCGAGAAGCCGGGACAGAAGGGCCTCTACACCGAGTACGGCCTCGCCGGTTACAGCTTCGAGACGTACGACGACAGCGGCGGCTGCGCCTCGGACGTGATCGACCCGGGCAGCAAGGTGGTCAACAAACTCGCCGACTTCGAGATCCGGTTCGCCGGCGGGATCATCGGCGCCTCCAACGCGGTGCGGGACCGGGCCTGGGACCCGCGCAGCATGTGGGAGTGGGCGAACCCGCTGGTTGAGCAGGCCACCCGGGCGGTCTACGACCGGGTGTTCAGCGTCTTCGGCATCCTCACCCTCTGCGTGGTCGGCCTCTACCTGCTCTGGCGGTCCCGGCAGTCCGACATGAGCAACGCGATCACCACCGCCGGCTGGGCGGTGCTGGTGATGGTCGCGGTGACCGCGATCGCCGCCTGGCCGGTCCGCTCGGCCAACATCGCCGACCAGACCCTGGTCACCACGCTGACCGTGGTGCACAGCGCGGTCGGTCCGCGCCCCACCGCGATCCCGCCCGAGCAGTGCGCCGGCCCCGAGGCCGCCTCCTGCGCCGACAACCGGCCGCCGGCCATCCGGGCCAGCGACACGGTGACCGAGACGATGCTCTACCGCAACTGGCTGCGCGGCGCGCTTGGCTCCTCGGACAGCGAGACGGCCCGTAAGTACGGTCGGGCGCTCTACGACGCCAAGTCGCTGAGCTGGGACGAGGCCGAACGGATCCGGGCCAACCCGGGCACCCGGGACGCCACCGTGACCGCGAAGCAGGACCAGTGGCGTAAGGTCGCCGAGCAGATCCGGACCGAGGATCCGGAGGCGTACGAGCACCTGCGCGGCGCGCGGGACGCCGACCGGGTCGGCGCCGGCGTGATCGCCATCCTCGCCGCGCTCCTCTTCGCGCTCTTCGACCTGACCGCCTCACTGCTGGTGCTGCTCGGCTTCCTGCTGTTCCGGTGGGCGGTGATCGCCGCGCCGATCCTCGGCACCGTCGGGCTGATGCGGCCGGCCAGCGCCGGACTGCGCCGGCTCGGCAACGCGGTGGTGGCGGCGGTCTTCAACATCGCCATCTTCGGCACCGGGGCCGCCATCTACCTCTTCGCCGTCGACCTGATCATGCGTACCTCGACCCTGCCGGGCTGGCTGCAACTGGTGCTGGTCTGGCTCTGCGGTGTGGTCGGCTGGCTGCTGCTGCGGCCGTACCGGCGGATCACCCAGCTCGGCGGCAAGGACAGCGCCCAGGTGATCACCGCACCCGGCTCCTGGCACAGGCGGTTCTTCCGGGACGTCCGGGGCGGCTCCGAAGACCCCGACATTGTGATCAAGAGGGGCGGCGACACGCACAACCACTTCGGCAGCCGGACCCGCCCCGAGGCCCGGCACGAGGATCCGGCGCACGGTGTCGAGTCGCGGTCGAAACGGTCCGAGTCGAGCCCCGTACCGGAGGAGACCACCCCGGTGGCGGAGCCGGAGCGCGAGTCCGGGGCGTCGCCGACCCGGAGCCGGCCGGCGCGCCGGCGGGCCGCCGAGTGGACCGAACCGGACGTGCCGGCGGAGAACCCGTCGTACGTGATCTACCGCCCGGCCTCGGCGCCGGAGCCGAAGCCGGCGCCGGCGCGGCAGCCCCGGATCCGGTCCGAGGCGAGGTGACCGGCGGATGCGGCGGCTCGTCGAGTATCTCTTCACCCGGGTGCTGCGGTCCCGGCTCGGGGTGGCGCTGGTCCTCGCCGTGCTCATCCTCGGCATCGTCGGCGCGACCAGGCTGATCGCCGGCCCGGGCGAGAACCGGTCCCTGCTGCCCGGCGGGGCGGTCCCCCCGATCACCACCACCGACGCGGAGGCCGGTGACGACGGTCTGAACGAGGTCGCCGAGCCGACACCGTGGACCAGCCCCGGCGCCCCGGAACCGGCCGAGGCGGCCCGCTCGTTCGCCGAGGCGTGGCTGCGGCACGACGGCGTGGACGCCCGGCAGTGGCACGACGGGCTGCGGCCGTACGCCACCGAGACGCTGCTCGGCAAACTCGCCGGGGTCGACCCGGCCGGTGTACCGGCGGACCGGGTCACCGGCGACGTGAGCGTCCGGCCGGTCAACGACAGCCTGGTCGAGGTGGTGATCCCGGTCGACTCCGGCGTGCTGCGGCTCGGCCTGCTCGCCACGGAGGGCCGGTGGCGGGTCGACACGGTCGACTGGCAGCGACGCTGAGACGATCCGGGGAGGTGGAGACGACATGGCCGCGCTGACCCGACGGCCCCGCCGGGCCGTCCTGGCGTTCGGGCTGACCGCCGTACTCGCCCTGCTCTGCTGTGCCGGCGGCACCACCGCGTTCCTGCTGACGATGCAGGCGGCCGAGGAGGGCAACCCGTACACACTCGCCCTCGGCTGCGGCACGGAGGGGCACATCACACTCGACGGCGAGATGCCGCTGGTGTCGCCGTACGACGCCCACCAGATGCGCAACGCCGCCATCATCATCAACGTCGGAAAGGACCGGGACCTGCCGCCCCGGGCCTGGGTGATCGCGGTGGCGACCGCGTTGCAGGAGTCGACGTTGCACAACTACGGGTACCTGGGCTCGAAGAACGACCACGACTCGCTCGGGCTGTTCCAGCAGCGCCCGAGCATGGGCTGGGGCAGCCCGAAACAGGTGCAGGATCCGGTGTACGCGTCGACGAAGTTCTACGAGAAGCTGGAGAAGGTACCGGACTGGCAGAACCTGCCGCTGACCGTGGCGGCCCAGCGGGTGCAGATCAGCGGCTACCCGGACGCGTACGCCAAGCACGAGGCGACGGCGACGCAGATCGTCAACGTGCTGACCGGCGGTGCTGGCCTGGCCGACGGCGCCAGCGTCGATCTGAGCTGTGCGGACGGCGCCGACATCGCCGCCTCCGGCTGGACCGCGCCGATCCCGGGCACCGTCGGCTCCGGGTTCCGGACCGCCGCCCGGCCGTCGCACCACGGGGTCGACATCGGGGCCGGCTACCGGACCGAGATCCGGGCGGCGGCGGCCGGCAAGGTGGTCGTCTCCACCTGTGACCCGGACAACCGGGGTCGGTTGAGCTGCGATGCCGAGGGTTGGCCGGGCAAGGGCGGCTGTGGCTGGTTCGTCGACATCCTGCACGCCGGTGACGTGGTCACCCGGTACTGCCACATGATCCGCAAGCCGATGGTGGGCAAGAACGACGAGGTCCGGGCCGGCCAGGTGATCGGCCTGGTGGGGTCGAGCGGCAACTCCTCCGGTCCGCACCTGCACTTCGAGGTGCACCTGAACCGCGACCGCACCAGCAAGGGCGCGACCGACCCGGTGCCGTTCATGAAGGCCAGGGGCGCCCCGTTCACGGCCGACGGCTGATGGAGGTTCTCATCGCCGATGGCGGATTCTCACGATCTTGGCCCCGGCGCTTCGGCGCAGCGGCGATCCCGGCGACAGCGCGTACAAGCCGTGGGGCGCCCGGGCGCCGGGCTCGCCCCTCGTGGCACCATGTTGCGCCATGGATCATCAGGGGCAGTTTCGTCGTGCAGCGCTCGCGTTGGGCATCCCGGACGACGAGGTCAGCCGGTTCATCCAGCACCTCCGTTTGTCGATCCGGTTGAGCGGAGGATCCAGCGGTGTTTTGGTCGGGCAGTTCGGTGGGCTGCCCCGGCTGCCGGTGGACATGGGCTGGCCGTCCGACGGGGTCAGTCCGTTGCCGTTCATCTTTTCGGTCGACTGTGCGGCGCTGCCAAGAGTCGACGGCTTCGGCCTGCCGGCAGACGGCTCGCTGCTGTTCTTCCTGGATCACGAGCAGGCCGCTGCCACCGGGGAGCGGAGGTACGGGCGAGTCGTGTATGTGCCGGCCGGCACCGATACCGAGGTGGCGGCAGGATCCACCGACCACGTGTTCGTCGACAAGCAGTACGACGTCGGCGCCACGCTGCGCGCGGAGTTCCCCGATTGGTTCGGGGCGGACGAGGACGACGAGGACGAGGACGACCTGTCGCCCTTCCAGCAGCAGTTGGCCCGTGACCTCGAGCGTGACCTGCCGCACCTTGACGAACTCCGTGCTCTGGCCAACGATCTCTGGCCGCCTGACAACGGGTACGCGAGCGCCTATATCGGCGGGTATGCCGACGCGGAGGTAATCAAGAGTATTGCGGAGCAGACCCTCGCGTGGCGCGAGAAGACCGGAGAGATCGTCATCCCGGTCGCGAAATGGTATTCCCACGTGGAGAAGGAGACGCACCGGCTGACGACTGAGTGGGTGTCGCTCGCCCGCTTCCCCGTAGACAACGAGTTCTACTACCGGAGCGACGGGAGTTTCGTGATCCGTCACGACGACCTGGCCGCTGGTCGGCTGGACGAGGCGGTTCCCGTGGCTGAGTTGATCCCGTAGCACACCGGCGGCGCCGGATACGGCCACGATCTGCGTTGCCGGCGATGCCGACGCCAGGTGCCGGACATCCGCTATTGCCGCAGTGCGCTCGCTACCGGACCAACACATTCGAGTGACCGCGCGAAGAGCGACCGGCTGATCGTGGTGGCCACGCTGGCGGGGTCGTGGCCATGGCCTGCGCCCGTTCAGTGGTCGGTGGCCTGTAACGCGGTCGCGATCGGCTCGAGCCCTGCGACCAGTTCGTCGAGTTCGTCCCCGGTGAGCACGTCGTACGCCGACGCCGCCAGCTCGTCGGTGAGGGACTCGATCCGCTCCCTGGTCTCCCGGCCGGCGTCGGTGAACCCGCCGGCGGCGTCCACGAGGCCGCGACCGCGTAGCCCGTCGACGACGGCGGCCAGCTGTGCCTTGGGCAGGTGGTGGGTCCGGCCGAACTCCTCAGCCCGCATGCCGAGGGAGAGAGCGAGCAGGACGTGGGCCTCGGTGCCGCCGATGCCGTGGGCGAGCAGGGCGGCGTTGTGGCCGTCCCCGCGGTGCTCCCGCAGCAGCGTCGCCGCGTGCCAGAGCCGGGCAACCGGCTCCTCCGGCACGTCGAGCGCCCGGAGCCCGGCGTACAGCGCCCGGCCCTCGGTCGGCGCGCTGACCGAGGCCCGGGTAGCGAGGTCGGCGACCCGCACCAGACCGGGCGAGTCGGCGAGCTCCCCGATCATCTGCCGCAGCGCGGCGGCGCTGCTCCGCTCGCGCACGGCGATCGCCTCCTGAGGGGTGGTCTTCCCCCACACCCACGGGATGTGGCGCGCCACCTCGCCGTCCGCGAAGTTGTAGAAGACCGCGTGCACCACCTCCGCCGGTGCCATCCCCAGCGGCGCGGCCCGGCCCGCGAAGTAGCCGTCCCAGTAGTCGCGCACGCCGAGGGCCAGGAACGCCTGGTTCGGCACCTCGGAGAAGGTGACAGTGGCGATCGGCTCGACGAGCTCGAACATGCGGCGAACCTTGGCGTACGAGTGCGGCATTCGTCATCATCTCCTGTGATCGCGACAGCGCCCCTACGGGCTGCCCCTCACCCTGACTACGAACAGTCCTGTCCGAATACGACACCTCTGGTCGACATCAGTCCAGCCAGGATCAGCCCTACTCTCGTAGCCGCCAGGCGTGCGCCGGCAGGGCACGTTGTGCGCGCCGCTGGCGACTGACGTACGGGCAGAATCGACTACGAGCCTTGGACGAGGAAGCACCCGTGCCGGCCGTCGGTAGAGATGAACGCGAACGCCACCGGTGAGGCACCGAGGTTGAGGTAGGACGGCTTCCCATCCGCCTCCAGGCGCAGCAGGGGCCGCCACGGCCCGCCCTCGGGCCAGTCGTCCCCGTTGAACAGCAGTGCCGTCCCGCCGACCTTGTCCTGGTCCAACGCCTGGAAGTAGCGGTCCCGATCGTGTGGGGGCAGCGCCATGTAGGGGCGTCGAACGGCAGGTACTCAGGGTCCTCACCGCGGACCAGCTCGACAGTGAACTCCGCCGGCGACCCATCGCCGCGGTAGAGGGTTGGGCCGCTGGTCGGTGGGCTGGTGGGCCCGTCGAATACGCCACCGGGCTGGATGATGACGGCGTTCTCGCCGCCGTCGGGAAAGATGACGTCCGGATCGAAGTCCTCCACGTCCCTGCCGTGGTCGCCATGGGTGACGAACACGTAGGCCAGCCGCCCCGGACCGGCTCCGGCGAGCCCGGGCTCCAATGCGATCTGGCAGACAAACCGCATCGGGGTGTCCCAGCCTTGGCTGACCGGCCACTGGGGTTGGGTGAGCCAGACGGGCTGACCGCCGAACTTGGTGACCGGCTCAGTCACCGGCGCCTCGGCCCGGTGAAAGTTCGCGATCCGCCACACGGCAGCCATGGCGGCGACCATAGCAGGCACCCGCAGCACCCGGCCCGCGACCAATCGTGACAGCGTTGGTCGCCGGCTTTCCGGGTCGTCGCCGGCTTTCCGGGTCGCCGCCGGCTTTCCGGGTCGCCGCCGGTAGCGACGTTTTCGGCCGGGCGGGCGACGTCTCCGGGTTGGACCGGGCAGCAGGAACCTTGCCGGGCACTGTCCCAACGCGTACCTTTCGCTATATCGGGCCGATACATCGTGTAGATGCATCGCAGTGCCGTCACCGAGTCTCGGGACGGCGAGGCCGGGCCACGAACACGGCGCGGGATCGCGCCAATCAGGGAGGCAGCGAGATGTCCAGCGGGCAGTTGTACGACACCATCGGCGCCACCTACACCGTGACGCGGCGTACCGACCCCCGGTTCGCCGCACAGATCTGGGCCGCGCTCGGCGACGCCCGGACGGTACTGAACGTCGGGGCCGGCACCGGCTCGTACGAGCCCCCGGACCGTGACGTCACCGCGGTGGAGCCGTCGGCGCTGATGCGGGCGCAGCGCCCCGCCGGCGCCGCCCCGTGCGTGGCCGCCGGCGCGGAGAGCCTTCCGTTCGCGGACCAGTCCTTCGACGCCGCGATGGCCGTCTCCACCGTCCACCACTGGCCGGACCCGATCGCCGGGCTACGCGAGATGCGGCGGGTGGCCCGCCGGGTGGTGGTGTTCACGCACGACGGCACCGAGGCCGGATGGCGCAACCGGTTCTGGCTCACCCGCGACTACCTGCCCGAGGTCGCCGACCTGCTCACCGGCCGACCGTCGTTGACCGGGCAGGCCCGCGCGATCGGAGCCCGCATCGAGCCGGTACTCATCCCGTGGGACTGCACCGACGGTCTCTTCGAGGCGTACTGGCGCCGGCCCGAGGCGTACCTGGACGAGCAGGTACGCCGGGGCGTGTCGGTGTGGGCCAGAGTCGGTCCGGAGGCCGAGCAACGGGCGGTGCGCAGCCTGCGGGCCGACCTCGCCTCGGGCCGGTGGGTCGACCGGAACCGGGAGCTCGTCGCTCTCGACGCGGCAGAGCTCGGCCTTCGCCTGCTCGTCGCCTGACGGAGTTCAGCCGGCGCCGGTGCCGCCGCTGGCGGCGACGGCGGTGCCGGTGAGATAGGTGAGTTCGGGCGAGGCGACACCGACGGCGAAGGCGGCGATCTCCTCCGGGGTGGCCATCCGGCGCAGACCAGGTACGTTTGCCCGACCCCACCGGGCGGCGCCGATCTCCCAGGCCGCGTCCGGAACGCCGGCCATCCCGGCACTGCCTCGCACCAGTGCGGAGTTTGTCGTACCGGGCAGGATCGCGGTGACGCGGATGCCGGCGTCGCCGTGGTCGAGGGCCGCAGCACGCACGAGACCGATCAGGGCTGACTTGGTGGCGGTATACGCCCCGTGACGACCAACCCGTCAACCTCGGCCGGGGCTAGACTGTCGACCGTGTCGAAGTCGGGAACGCTCGCGTTCGCCCAGGTGATGGCCCACTGTGGCGGCTCACCCGAGGCAGCCACCAGCTTCGTCGCCAAGGCGGTCGCGGCGGATCCGCGCGATCCGGAGCCGTACGCGGCGCTGGAGAACCTGCGGCGTGAGATGCCCGCCGAGATGGCGGAGGTCGTCGCGACGGCGAACACGATCGGCCCGGTCCTGGCCCGCGCCTATCTGTCCTTCGTGGACGGTGACATGGACGAGGCCGCGATGTCGCTCGGCGCGGTCACCGGCTACCAGCCCGACGTCCCGTGGGCGTCCGCGCCCTGGTTCGGCGACGAGCGGTTCCTGGGTACGGTGACCGCGACCGCCTTCGCCGAGGCGACGATGCGGATCCGGGACTACCACCGTGGCCTCGACACCGCACCCGTCCGCGAGTGCCTGGCACCCTGGTTGCGGGCGATCGAGGTGGTCTGCGACCGGGATCCGGATCCCGACTCGATGGCCCGGATGGCGATCCTGTTGCGGGCGTGTGGCCGCGTCGACGAGTCATTCGCCCTGTGCGACCGGGCCGACGCCGTACGGCGGGTGATGTTCACCGAGGTTGTCCGGGCCGGCACCTGGCGGCAGTTGGGCGACCGCGCCGAGACGGCCGCCGCGTTCCGGCGTGCCCTGGCGCTCGACCCGGACAACTGGTCGCTCCACCTCGACCTGGCCGATCTCGCCGCCGAGGACGGCGACTTCGCCGAGGCCGCCGCCCTGGCCACCCGGGGCGAGGAACTCGAGCCGGGCGACGTCACGATGCGGGCGGCCGCCGCCGCGTACCGGGCCCGTGCGACGGGGTCGGTCGCCGACCTGGAGAGGTTCACCGAACTGGCGCCGCAGGTACCCGAGCCCTACCGTCGGACGCTCACCAGCCGTGCCCGGGGCGGTTGAGCTATGGTTGCCGCATGCATTCAGGCATCGCCGTGATGAAGCCCTGGTCCCTCCGCTGACGGCGGCAGGGTTGACCAACTTCCTCTGATGTAACTCTGCTCCGCCGTCCTGGCGTTCCCGTCGGGCGGCGTTTCTGTGTTGCCCGGCTCCACGACGAGCTGAGAGCACACGATGAAGAATCTTGAACGGGCATCTGCTGACCAACTGACCACCGATCTCGCCTGGGGCGGCCGACTACCGGCCGGTCACCGGGCGCATGTCCGGGCGGACGGCGTACGGGTCGTGCGGGGCGGGCGGGTGGTCCTCTCCGACGTCAGCGTGACGGTCTCCGCCGGCTCCCGGCTGGCCGTCGTCGGCGAGAACGGCCGGGGCAAGACCACCCTGCTGCACGTACTGGCCGGCATGATCCTGCCGGACCAGGGCACGGTGGAACGGAACGGCACCATCGGCGTCGCCCGACAGGCGTTGGAGGCGCGCGGCGGCGAAACGGTCGGCACCCTCGTCCGGGGTGCGATCCGGGACTCCGAGCGCGCCCTGCGGGCCCTCGACGACGCCGCGACCGCGCTGGCCGAGGGCAGGGCGGGCGCGGAGACGGCGTACGCCACCGCTCTCGACGCGGCCACCCGGTTGGACGCCTGGGACGCGCAGCGGCGGGTCGACGTGGCCCTGGCCGGGCTCGACGCCTGCCCCGACCGAAGCCGTCCACTGTCGACGCTGTCGGTCGGCCAGCGCTACCGGGTGCGGCTGGCGTGCCTGCTCGGGGCCCACCACGACCTGCTGCTGCTGGACGAGCCGACCAACCATCTCGACGCCGACAGCCTGGCGTTCCTCACCGCCCGGCTCCGGGAACATCCGGGCGGGGTCGCGGTGGTGACCCACGACCGCGCCCTGCTCCGGGACGTCGCCGTCGAGTTCCTGGATCTCGACCCGAGTGCGGACGGCCGGCCACGGCTGTACGCCGGAGGCTATTCCGGCTGGCAGGAGGGGCGCCGGCGGGAACGGGACCGCTGGGAACGGGACCACGAGGCGCAGCAGGCCGAACACCAGCGGCTGGCCGACGCGGTGCAGGAGGCGCAGGGCCGGCTCAGCACCGGTTGGCGACCGGAGAAGGGGCACGGTAAGCACCAGCGCCAGTCTCGGGCTCCCGGTCTCGTCCAGGCACTGCGACGGCGGCAGGAGGCGCTCGACGCCCACCGGATCACCGTGCCGGAGCCGCCGCTGCCGCTGCGCTGGCCCGGCACCGGCACCCGGCCCGGGATGCCCGTCCTGGCCTGCCACGACGTGACCGTTACCGGGCGTCTGCACCGGCCGGTCTCCCTCGCCCTCGACGGCGGGGACCGGCTGCTGGTCACCGGTCCCAACGGGGCGGGCAAGTCGACACTGCTGGCGGTGCTGGCGGCGGATCTCGCACCGACGACCGGGGAGGTCCGCCACCTGTCCCGGGCCCGGATCGCCCACCTCGGGCAGGAGGTACCGGACTGGCCGGCGACCGCGCTCGCTCACGAACTGTACGACCAGCACGTCGGCCGGCTCCGGTCCGCCGGACGGCTCGGCGGCGACGAGGCCGTCTCCCTGACCGGGACCAACCTGCTCGACCGGGAGGCCCTCCGTACCCCGGTCGGGCGAATGTCCCAGGGGCAGCAGCGGCGGCTCAACCTCGCGCTGCGGCTGGCCGAGCGGCCCGACCTGCTGATTCTCGACGAGCCCACCAACCACCTGTCGGCGTCACTTGTCGACGAGCTGACCGCCGCACTGGTCGGGACCCCGGCGGCGGTGGTCGTCGCCACCCACGACCGTCAGCTGCGCGCCGACCTGGCGGCCTGGCCCACCCTGCACCTCACCGTGCCCTCCGTGTCGTCCTCCGGCGCGGGATGAGCCAGGTTCACCGACCCTGGTGATGAGTTGTCGCGCCCGCACCCGTCACACCTACGACGGGACACACCACGGCGGAAGGATGACGTGATGGGTGCGGAGACGCGGCTGGCGGAGCTGGGCGTGAGCGGTCTGGGCGAGGTCGACGAGCCGACCTTCTCGGGGCTGGCGGAGCGGCACCGGCGGGAGCTGCACGTGCACTGCTACCGGATGCTCGGGTCGTTCGAGGACGCCGAGGACACTGTGCAGGAGACGTTCCTGCGTGCCTGGCGGCGGCGGGAGACCTTCGAGGGGCGGTCGACGTTCCGGGCCTGGCTGTACCGGATCGCCACCAACGCCTGCCTGGACCTGCTCGCCAGGTGCCGCCCGGAGCCGGCGACCGGCGGTGAGGTGCGGTGGCTGCAGCCGTATCCGGACCGGCTGCTCGACGAACTGCCCGCCGGCGACGCGGACGAGCCGGAGACCGTGGCCGTCGCCCGGGAGACGATCGAGCTGGCGTACCTGGTCGCGGTCCAGCATCTCGCGCCGCGCCCGCGGGCCGTGCTGATCCTGCGGGACGTGCTCGGCTGGCCGGCGAAGGACGTCGCGGAGTTGCTCGGGGACTCCGTCAACTCGGTGAACAGCGCGCTCCAGCGGGCCCGTGCCGGCATGCGGGAGCACCTGCCCGCCGAGCGGCAGGACTGGACCGGCGACGAGGTGGACGCCGGAACCCGCGAGCTGGTACGCCGCTTCACCGACGCCGCCGTGGCCACGGACGTCGGCCGGCTCGCCACGATGCTGCGCGACGACGTCCGCTGCTCGATGCCGCCCACACCGGGTCTGTACGTCGGCCGCGACGCGGTCGTGAACGACTGGATCGCGGACGGCTTCGAAAGCATGACGGGCCTGCGTGGCATTCCCACGTCGGTGAACCGGCAGCCCGCCGTCGCCTTCTACCACTGGCGGGAGGCGGAGGGCGCGTATCTGCCGCTGACGCTCGACGTCCTGCGGATCACCGGTGGGGCGATCACCGAGATCGTCACCTTCCACGACGACCAGTTCCCGCGGCTCGGGCTGTCGGAGCGGCTGCCGGCGGACGGCACGGAGTAGCCCCGGTGCGGACCTTCGCACTGCGCGGTGGCGCGCGGGTCGAGGTGGTCGCGGCCCAGTGGTACGACGCGTTCGGCGTCGTCACCCACGGACGGGTGCAGCTGGAGCTGCGCGACGGCCGGCCCGGCCCGGTCCTCGGACGCAGCGCCGGATTCTGGCTGCGCGGCACCGGCGTCCGCGCCCTGCGCAACCCCGGCCGCCGTACGGCGAGGGTGCGCGTGTTCACCCGCCAGGGCCAGGGCCGTCACACGCCGGTCGCCACATTCCCGCATCCAGTTACCGAATTGTGGAGGAACGACATGCACAGCATGAACGACACCGGGGGCGTCGTAGCCCCGGCCTCGGACCGGACCAGCCACCGCCACCGACTCCTCGGCCTCGTCGGCACGGGCCTCGTCGCGGTGTTCGTGGCGACGGCGGCCACCACCCTCGCCGCTGCCCTTGCCCGGGCGATTGGCGTCGATTTCGAGATCCCCGACGGCGGCGAGACGATCCCGTTGGGCGGGTTCGCCGTGGTGACCGGCTTCTTCTCGGTCGTGGGGATCGTCATCGCCGCCGCCCTCCTGCGGTGGAGCGCTCGGCCCGCCGAGCGATTCGTCTGGACGACGGTGTCGCTGACCGCTATCTCGATGGTCCCGCCCTTCCTCTCCGGGGCGAACACCGCCACCATCGTCGCCCTGCTCGGGCTGCACCTCGTCCCTGCGGCGGTGAGCCCGACCGGGCCGCCCCGCAAGGTCTACGCCCTGACCGCTCCCGGGCGACACCACCTGGATGCCTGGCAGAAGCAGTGGACCCGGTTCGTCGAAACCGTCGACGGCATCCTCAGCGCACCCGATCCCACGCCGACAAGGAGTTGATCGTGGAATCCATCAACAGCATCCTGGCCGAGGCCGACCGCGCGTGGCGGGCGTACGGGGTCAGCTCCGCCGACCGGGCGGCCTTCGCCGCCGAACTCCGCCTCGACCTGCAGGCCGCGGCCGACGACGGACGCGACCCCGGGGAGCTGCTCGACGGTGACGTGGCCGGCTTCGCCCGCCGGCTCGCCGACGAGGCCGGTGTCCACCGGGTACGCGGCGACTACTCCCGCCTGCTCGGCACCGCACTGCTCGGTGCGGTGGCCGGCGTGGTGCTCGGCTTCGGCCTCCTGTCCGTGCTGTATCCGCTGCTCGTGCACTTGATCGACATCCCCCGCTCGATCGAGGTACCGGTGCTGCTCGCCGTCACGGTCTACTACGGTGTGCCGGCCGCCGTGGTGGTCGTCGGAGCCGTCGCCGCGGTACGACTCCTGCTCGGCGACCTGCCCCGGATCCGGCAAACCACCCGGCTGATGACTCTGCTGGTGCCGATCACCGGCATTCTCGTCACCCCGGTCACGATCCTCTACGCGCGATCCACCGACTACAGCACGGCGCCGACCGTACTGGTCGCGGAGGTCGCCATCGGGCTGGCAGCGTTCGCCGGCGCCACCATGCTGGCCCGTCGCCTGTCGCTGCGCCTCGCCAGGTGATCCTGGCGCTGAGCTGCAGCGACCGGACCCCACACAGAGCAGATTTTGTCACCCACGGACCGTAGTCTCACCGGCATGACAAAGGCCCAGACCCACACCCTCGCCGTGCCCGGCGCCGACCTGGTCTACGACGTACGCGGCCCGCTCCCGCCAGCCGGCGGACGCCCGGCGTTGCTCATGATCGGCCAGCCGATGACCGCCGAGGGCTTCGGCGCCCTCGCCGCCCACTTCACCGACCGGACCGTCGTCACCTACGACCCGCGCGGCCTGGGCCGCAGCACCCGCAGCGACGGGCGGTCCGACCACACGCCGCAGCAGCAGGCGGCCGACCTGCACCTGCTGATCGAGGCGCTCGGCTCCGGCCCGGTCGACGTCTTCGGCAGCAGTGGTGGTGCGGTGACCGCGCTCGAACTCGTCGCCGCGTACCCCGGCGACGTGGTCACGTTGGTGGCGCACGAGCCGCCGATCAACGCCGTACTGCCCGACGCGGCGGGCGCCGAACGGGCCCGGGCCGCCTTCCACGAGGCGTACCAGGCGAAGGGCGCCGGCGCGGGCATGGCGTCGTTCATCGCAATGACGTCCTGGCAGGGCGAGTTCACCGACGCCTACTTCGCCCAGCCGACCCCGGACCCGGCGATGTTCGGCCTGCCGACCGAGGACGACGGCAGCCGCGACGACCCGCTGTTGTCGAAGAACTCGTGGGCGATCACCGACTACCGGCCCGACGCGGCCGTCCTCACCGCCGCACTGACCCGGATCGTGATCGCGGTCGGCGAGGAGTCGGCGGGTACGTACACCGCGCGTACCTCGCTGGGCCTGGCGGCGCTGCTCGGCCAGGAGGCCACCGTGTTCCCGAGCCACCACGGCGGCTTCCTCGGCGGCGAGTTCGGGTACGCCGGCAAGCCCGAGCAGTTCGCGGCGAAGCTGCGGGAGGTGCTGGACGCCGGCTGAGACGCCCCGCGCCCACACACCGGGTCCGGGGCTATGCCGCCCGGGGTTTCACCGCCCGGGTGGCGTAGTAGCCAGGCAACCAGCCGGCGGTGGCGTCGGAGTGGTGCGGCGCCTCGGAGAAGCCGACGATGGTGAAGCCGGCGGCGAGCTGGCCGCCGAGCTGCTCGCCCATGGTGTGGCTGAACTCCAGCGGGGCGTCCGGACCCCACATCCGTTCCCGCTCCTCCGCCGGTACGTGCGTCAGGTCGCTGTACGGCAGCCGGTGCCGCACCACCAACTCGCCGCGCCGGTCCAGCGCCTCGCTGTCGAAGAGGTAGACGTCGGGGTTGAGGAAGCCGCAGAGCAGCGCACCGCCGGGCCGCAGCACCCGGAAACACTCCCGCCAGACCGGTGCCAACTCGGGCACGAACAGGTTCGAGACCGGGTTGAAGACCAGGTCGAAGGAGGCGTCGGCGAAAACCGACAGGTCCCGCATGTCGCCGAGCACGGTACGCAGCTCCAGGCTGTCCCGGTCGGCGACCATCCGGTCCTGTTCGAGCTGGCGTGGTGAGTTGTCGAAGACGGTCACCCGCGCGCCGGCCGCCGCGAGCGTCGGACCCTGCTGCCCGCCCCCGGAGGCGAGGCAGAGCACGTCGACGCCGGTGAGGTCGGCCGGAAACCAGGACCGGTCGACGGGCTGGTAACCGATCAGCACCACCGACCAGTCCCCGGCCCGCGCCCTGGCGATCGTCTCCGGGGAGACCGGGCGGGACCACTCGTTGCCCCGCTCGACCTGCCGGTCCCAGGCGGCCCGGTTGTGTGCCACCGGATCAGAAGTCATCGGCCCACGCTAGCGGCCCCGACGACTCACGCGCCTCCGGAACTCCCCCGCTCTACCAGCCGCCGCCGGAATCTACTCACCAGTGGCCGCCGTTCGGTGGTGGGTCACCCCTCCCCGCCCGGCCATGTCGCCCTGTCCCGTCGTACGGCTGCCCGGCCTGTCGGGACTGCCACTGCCGCAGCCCCTGCCGGATCCGTTCCGCCTCGGTCCGGGCCGTGGCCGCCTCCCGGTGCAGCCGGTCCATCTCGTCGGCGACCCGCCGCAGGAAGGCGTACACCTGGTCGGGGTCGAGGCCGCGCCATCGTCGTACCCGGAACGTCGCGGCCCGGACCAGGTGCGGGCCGAGCCGTTCGCCGGATCGGTAGATCATCGCCGTTCCTCCAGGGTGTCCGGTGCTGTCGCGGCTGTGCGTCCATTGATCACGTAATCGCCGGCCGGTCCTGGCCGGCCGGCGATTACGTGATCATGGGCGTCTGTGTCGGAGGTGCCGGTCGCCACAGCACGCAGACCGCGCTGCCGCCCGGGACCCGGACCAGCCGGGTGGGCCGGTAACCGAGCCGCCGGTGGAAGTCACGGCCGCCGGTGGTCACCACCTCGGCGTACGTCGGGATGCCGGCCGCGTCGAGTCGGGCCAGATGGTGGGTGACCAGCGCACGCCCCCGGCCCTGGCCGCGCGCCCCGGGTGCGACCGTGACAACCGCGAGGCGCTCGTAGCCGGCGGCGGGCCGGTGGTCGGCCAGCAGCGTGTCGAGCCGGACGAAGCGGCGGGTGTTACTGCCGGCAACCTCGGCGAGCCGTCGGCCGTAGTCCGGTGGCGCCGGCAGCGCCCGGTGGTGGTCGAACCAGACCGCGACCCCGCTACGGTCGGCAAGCAGGTGCACGGCGCCGTGGAACATCGCGTGCTCGACATGGATCCGAGCAACCTCGCCGAGGATGGTCCGCCGCTGTCTCCGGTTCGGCACCAGCCAGGCGACCTGGTCAAACTCGGCGCACGAGTCGGCGATCAGGCGAGCGATCCAGTCGATGTCGGCCGGCTCGGCGGCGACCACCCGGGCCAGGTCAGCCACCGGCACCGGCCGCCGGTGAGGCTGCGACCGGGGCTCGGCGCAGCGCGGTGGCGCGGACGATCATCGGGTACGGCGTCCCGTCCGGCTTCCCGAGGTTGACCGCAAGAATGCGGATCCATTCGAGACCGGGAAACCGGTCCAGGCCGGGGTCGATCCCGGCGACCCGCACCGTGACGGCGCCCGCGCCGTAGAGGTAGTCACCGTCGGGGATGCACACGATGTCACCGGGGCCGGCCAGTGGTGCCGGTGGGCTGGGCACGACAAAGTCCCTTCGTGAGTGGAGGAGTGGAGTCCTGCCCGCCGCCGCGTCCTGCGGTTGACAACGACGGCGGGCAGGAGCCTCAGGTACGCCAGACGAACGTCAACTCGTCCGGCAGCGCGCCGACCCGTACGGCCGCCAACGTCCGGGCGAACAGGTCCGGCCAGTTCGGTTCCGGTACGCCGTCGGCGGGCACCAGGCCGCGCCGTTCCAGCGCGGTGCAGGTCAGCCGCTCGACCGTCACCGCGTCGACCGGGCACAGGCGGCACCCGCACGGCGACCGGTAACACCGCCGCCCGTCAACCGCCACTATCGGGTGGAGCCGCAGGTCACAGCCACCGCAGACCAGCAGCCCCGACAACGGATGACGCTGACTCGGGCACCCAGAGCCGCCGAGCATCACAACGGTCGCCCTGTGATCAAGACCCGAGGAGACATTGCCCACGCCCGCTAGATCGCCGGCAGGTACGCGCAGTAGGCGGCTATGGCGGGCTGGCGATACACCTCGGTGAGGTTGCCCGTGTCACCCTGGAGCCGGTTGCCGCCACGCATGATCAACATGGGCGAATGCCATCGAGCTGCCTGCATCTGTCCCTCCGCGTCGCTTCGCTGTCGACTCGACCAGTGCCATCGACACCGCTTCCCGCCGTGACACCTGGCTCGCTCTCAGCAAACATGACGCGTAGGGTGTCACCTACGCGCGCTCGCCATCGTTGACAATCCATTGACAGCGTCTGACGTGCACCCGGGGGATCCGTGGCCGATTCCGAGGCAACCGACGAAGCTCGCCGCCTTCTTGGCCGACAGTTGGCGGCCTACCGCCGCGCCGCTGGCTACAACCAACATCAGTTCGCCTCCCTCGTCCGATACACCCGCAGCACCATCGGCAACGTTGAGACGGGTCGGCAAAAACCGCCGCGCGACTTCTGGATGCTGTGTGACGAACTGCTGGACACAGGCGGCGTCCTCGTTGCGAGCCACGACAGCATCCATCGCCGAGAGCGCCAGCAGGAGATCGAAGCCGTCGGCCCTCTCTCGGTCGGCAAGTTCGATTCCTTGGCGACAGATCCTCAACGGCAACAAACCTCACCAGAAGCCGATGCAGAACCAAGTACCCCATCGCACGTCGAAACCCTGCTCGCCGGACTCACCATCGGCCAATTCTCTTCGAACACATCCATTGACGACCAAGCTCTTGACGACCTGTCAGTCACCGAGCAGGCAGAGCTGCTACTGAAGCTCTTTTTGAAGCTGGATGACGAGCAGGGCGGGAACGAACTGATCCTGCCCCTGTCGCGCTACGTGGCCGACATGGCTCGCAAAGTAGACCGCGAACCCGGCATAGGGCTGAGTGCTTTTGGGCAACTCAGCCAACTTGCCGGTTGGATCGCACTCGACAGTGGTCGACAGAGCGCGGCGCGACGCTATTGGAATGCCACCGTCTACGCAGCCCACGAGGCGGATGATTCCGCGTTGGCAGCCAGCGCCCTTGCCTATATGAGCTTACAAGACACTTATCGTGGTCGAACCAAGTCCGCGTTGTCCCTAGCTCAGACAGCGTTTGAAACGAGCGGGGGCAGCATCACACCCCTCGTCCGGACCATGCTCGCGACCCGTCTGGCCCGGGCGCATGCCGCAGCAGGGAACAAAACAGCCGCCCTGCGCGCACTTGAGTTGGCTCGACGCGCTTTCGGCACGCCATCCCAACAGGTCGAGCCGCTGTGGATCTCGTACGTCGACCAAGTCGAGGTCACCGCGCAGATCGGGGCCTGCTATCTCGAACTGGGCATGACCAAGCCGGCCGGCAAGGCGCTTGTTCACGCACTCCGGTTAATCGACACAACAGCACCGGACCGGACGCGAGACTCCGTCCACTATCTCTCCCGCCTGGCCCGCTGCCATCTGCTCGACTACGAGGTGGAGCGGGCTTGCGAAACGGCGACCGAGGCCGTAAGCCGAGCAGCTACGCTCGGGTCAGCACGTGTGGTTGCCCAACTGCAGGAGTTCTTCACCGCACTCGAGCCGTTTAGCGATAATCGCGCGGCCAAAGAATTTCGCGCGCTGTTTGAGGCGGCCAGATCAGGCGACTAACCATGGTCGCCAACGATAGCCGCCCGCAGTTCGGCGACATTTCGGAGATCGGGCAGCACAACGTCAGCGTCAGCTTTATGCAGCGCTTCTATCGAACTATTTCCAGATGCCACGCCGACCGAACGAACGCCAACATCTCGCGCTCCCCTGATATCGTGTGGCGTGTCTCCGATCACAAAAGTCCGATTGGCGGAGAAGTCCTGACCATAAAAGGCCGCAGAGCGCTGCCGCGCCAGCCGCACCAAGGTCGCCCGATCGATTCCGTCCGAGCCGTAACCGCCCACCTCGAAGTCTATGTATGAGTCGAGTCCGAACGACTCGAGCTTGATCTCGGCGATCCGCCGAATATTGCCGGTGACTACCGTCTGAATGAACCCCTCGACAGTAAAGGCGGTAAGCGCCACCTCCGCACCAGGCATCGCCCTTCCCTCTTGAATAATGGTCGGGCGCAGTTCCTGTGCAGCTTCCGCCAATCTTGAATAAAAAACCTCGAGCATCTCGTCGTGTGCCGACAGGCCGTGTAGAGCCAGCGTATCGGTCACGATCGCCCGCTCGGTACGACCAGCCATGTCAGCCAGCACCTGAAGTGTATGCCCCGTCGCTTTGCGGAACGCCACCTCGTACAACTTCCGGCTCGCGCTGCCGATATTGACAAGCGTTTGGTCGATGTCCCAAAGGATGAGGATCGGGTCCGGTCGGCTCCGCATCCGACCATGGTGACACGTACATCGACACACAGGACATCGATTGTCGTGCCCGCCTCTCGGAGACCCTGGTTCACCCCGCTACCACCTCACCGGTCCGGTTCCTCCGACGGCACGGCCCACGCCGTGACCAGCACGACGTTGCCTGGTCGATGCGTGATCAGCAGCGTTTCTTAACGTCGATGTCGCCTGTCCATCGCCTGGATGACGCGTCGGTGTCGGGCCGCCGGGGTTGGTTGGTCGTCGCACCCCTCGTGAACAGGAGCTCATCGACGTGTCTTCGTCTCGTCGTACCTTCCTTACCGGCGCTGGCGCCGCTGGCGTCGGCATCGCCGTCGCCGGCGCTCTCCCGTCCCTGGCCCAGGCGCACCCGGGCCGGCCGCACACGCCGGGCAAGACCGGCCACGTGCCGTTCCCGCCGCTCGTCGACGACCCCGACGGCATCCTGGCCCTGGCTGAGGGCTTCAGCTACACGATCGTGACCCGGACCGGCGTCACCCGGCTCGACAAGGGCCAGGGCCTGACCCCGGCCGACCACGACGGCATGGCGGTCTTCGACGCCGGCCACGGCCGCTACACCCTGATCCAGAACCACGAGCTGGACCCGGGCGCAGAGTTCGGCGTACCGCACGTCAAGGGCACGGTCTACGACCCGGGCGCGGTCAACGCCGGTGGCTGCACCGTGATCAGGACCGACCGGGCAGGTCGCAACCTCGGCGAGTTCGTCGCCCTCTCCGGCACCGTCGCCAACTGCGCGGGCGGCCCCACCCCGTGGGGGACCTGGCTCAGCTGCGAGGAGACCGAGGACCGGGCCGGGGACGACTGGGAGGAGGACGGCCGGACCGGCACGTTCCAGAAGGACCACGGGTACGTCTTCGAGGTCTGGGCCGACGGCAGCGCGGACCCGAAGCCGATCAAGGCGCTGGGCCGCTACTCGCACGAGGCGCTGGCGATCGACAAGGACCGCACCAAGATCTACCTCTCCGAGGACGCCGACGAGCCCAACGGTCTGTTCTACCGCTGGACCGCCCCGCGCGGTGTCAAGCTCGGCCCCGGCGTGCTCACCCGGCTCGCCCCGAACGCCGGCACCCTCGCCGCGATGCAGATCATCATGGACGACGGCTCGGTGCTGCCGGACGTCGCCTACCTGACCTCCGCCCAGCTCGGCCGCCCCTTCAAGGTGCGGTGGATCGAGGTGCCGGACCGGGACGCCCGGACCACGCCGGTACGCGAGCAGTTCACCGACGGCCAGGTCACCCGCGGCCGCAAGTTCGAGGGCGTCTGGGGCACCGACGAGGGCGTGTACGTCGTCAACTCGTACGCCTGGGACGAGGGCGACCTGCCGGCGGACGCGGCGCCGCACGACGGCATGGTCTGGTTCTACAACTACCAGGACGAGACGATCCAGCTGGTGACGTACTTCCCGCACCAGACCCAGTCGGAGGAGGGGACGGCGGTGAAGTACACCGACCTCACCTTCGACGGCCCGGACAACGTGACCGTCACCCCGTGGGGCAGCCTCGTACTCGCCGAGGACGGCTCGGGCGCCTCGCACGTGCTCAGCACGGTCCCGGGCGGCCCGACGTACGCGATCGCCCGTAACCAGCTGAACGACTCGGAGTTCTGCGGGCCGGTGTTCAGCGCCGACGGCAAGGTGCTCTTCGTCAACATGCAGGACCCGGGCCTCACCCTGGCCATCACCGGCCCGTGGGAGAAGTACCTGGGCTGAGCACGGATTCACCCGTACGGGGGGCCAGGCGATTCGCCTGGCCCCCCGTCGCGCTTCCGACGGCGTGTGCGGGACGGCCGCCGCGTGATCGGATGATCGGATCGGACCGCAGCGGTCGGGCGCTACCAGGGTGCCTCCGGCCAGGCTTGACGTCGAAGGGAGGCCACCGTGATCTCGGCACTCAACCGGCTCGTCGACCTCGTCGAGGAGCACCTCACCGAGGAGTACCTCGCCGGGGAGCACCTCACCGAGGAACTCGACGTCGACGGACTGGCCAGGACGCTCGGCACCACCGAGTACCACCTACGGCGGATGTTCTCGTCGTTGGCCGGCATGCCGCTGTCGGAGTACGTACGCCGACGCCGGATGACGGTCGCCGCCGCCGACCTCGTCCGGGGTGGTGACGACCTGCTGCGCATCGCCGTCCGGTACGGGTACGGCTCGACCGAGGCGTTCGGGCGGGCGTTCCGGGCGGTGCACGGCGCCAACCCCGGTGACGTACGCCGCGACGGCGGCCCCCTTCGCACACAACCGCAGCTCAGGTTCCGCCTGACCGTCGAAGGGAGTTTCCCCATGCACACCCGCATCGTCGACCGGCCCGCGTTCCGGCTGGTCGGACACGCGACCCGGGTCCCGCTCGTCCACCGGGGCGTCAACCCGCACATCCAGCAGCACATCGCCGCGCTGCCGATGGAGGAGCACGTCCGGCTGAAGGCGCTGAGCGACACCGAACCGGGTGGCCTGCTGCAGGTCACCGACGATCTCGACCCCGACGCCGCCGAGGGCACCGAACTCACCTACCTGCACGGGGTCGCGGTCGCCGGCGACGCCCCGACGCCCGCCGACCTCGACGCCATCGAGGTACCGGCCGGCAGGTGGGCGGTCTTCCGGACCAGCGGGCCGCACCCGGAGACGCTGCAGAACACCTGGGCGGCGACCGCGACCGACTGGTTCCCGTCGAACCCGTGGCGGCTGCGGCCGGGTCCCTCGATCGTCGCGATTCTCGACCGCGCGGACGACTTCAGCACCGCGACCTGCGAGCTGTGGCTGCCCGTCGAACCGAACTGATCAGCCCGGCAGCAGGAGTCCCGGGCCGGCCGCCTCCCGCCATCCGGTGGGGCGGCCGGCCCCGGCCGTTAGACTCATCTCCGTCGTCGGCGCTCGGTACGGTGGGACGACAACGTCCGGAGCGGCCCACGACCCCGGAGCGATCCAGATGAGTCACGACCCCCTCCCCGATCCCTTCGCCGGACAGCCCGACTGGGCCCCGACCCCGCCCCGACCGGTCCTGGTCGTCTCCGCCGGCGACCGGGTCGAGTTGCGCGGTCGGCGGGTGCTGGTCGGGCTGCCGGGGCTCGGCTGGCGCGGCGACCTGCGCGCGGACGAGCGGGTGGTGCAGGGCAGCCGGACCTACGTGCCGGTGCTGCCGGAACAGGAGTGGTACCGCGCCGAGGCCGAACGGGTCGAGGTCTTCGCCCCGCTGATCCCGGCCGAACGGGTCTGGGTGGAGACCCTCGGCGACCCGCCGCAGTGGACCGTCGAGGGGCTGACCATCCCCCGGCCGGCCCGCGGCGACGTGATCTCCCGACTGGTCTCGCTGGACGCGCCGAGTCACCCGCTGCCGGTGCCGGTGGTCGAGGCGGACGCCGTCTCAGGTCGACGGGTCGTCCAGGTCGACGAGACCGGCGAACGGCGTGACCTGCGCGCGGTCACCGAGGTCTACACCAGCGCCGAGGGCGACATCTGCGTACGCGTCGCCGCCGAACTCGACTGGTACCGCTGGGCCTGGAGCGGCCGCCCACCGACCACTCTGGAAGTCCCCGTCCACCTGCTCTGGATCGAGTAGTCGGCCCGGCCCGGTCAGGTGGCGCGGGCCGCCTCGCAGACCCGCCAGCCGTCGCCCTGCCGGGTGACGAACCGCCACCGCTGCCGGTCGGTGTTCGAGATCGACTCCACCCGGTACGAGATGACCAGGTCCACAGAAACCTCGGCGACGTCCTCGTCGGTGGTCCGTACGTCGAGCGGCCCCCACTTGACGATGAAGGTGACCTGAAACCGCTGCTCCCGGGCGGCGAGGTCGTCGCGCAGGGCGGACAGCGGGGCCAACCCGGCGGCCGAACCCTCACAGGTCATCAGACCGGCGAGGACGTCGTTCTTGTCGACCATGAAGGCCTGCAGGTAGTTGTTCACGACCACGTCCGGCGCGCTCCGGTCGGGTGCGGTGAACCGGTCGTAGAGGGTGTACGCGATCGCCGCGCCGGCGAGGCAGAACAGTGCCGTCGCGGCGGCGACGATCACCAGTATCCGCCGCCAGGGGAAGCGGCGACGTGCCGGCGGCGCCGGTGGCGGGGCGACCGGCTGTTCGGCACCGGCCTCTCCGGACGGGGTCCGCTGGGTGGGTACCCGGGACACCTGGGAATCGGCCGGGGGGTGCACGGATTCCACCCCCTGAGGCTATCCGCTGCCGGCCCGCCGCCCAATGGTCGCGAATTCCAGCTTGGTAACCAAAAGAGAGCAAGTTATAACTTTCTGCTATCGATGCCACTTGTCCCGGCCTGGCGGTCCGGGCGGCTCCACGAAGATGCCGGACCGCTGGGATACCGTCTCAGTCCAGAACAGAGGCGCCGGCCACGGCCGACGGCGGAGGAGTTGGTGCGGTGGACACCTGGAGGGATCGGGCCAGCCACGCCGCCGCGCTCAGCTGGCGGGCCGCCAGCACCACCGCCGCCGCCCTGCACCGGCAGGCCGCCGCCACCACCGCCGCGGCCGCCACCGTGCTGGAGACGTTCCGACCGGCTCCGGCCGGCCAGGCCCACCAGCACGAACTCGCCGAACGGCTCCGGTCGGCGGCGAGCCGACTCACCCCCGGCTGGCTGGGCGCACCTCTGGACGCCCAGTCCGAGGACACCCCGCTGGGCGGGCCGGGGCTGCCGACGTACGTCCGGATCGGGGTCGCCCAGCCGCTCGACGACGCCCGTTTCCCGGCGGTGGTACCGCTGCTCGGCACCGGCCACCTCACCGTCGACGCGGACAGTCGGGACCCCCGGGTCGCCGGCCTGCTCCGCGCCGTACTGCTGCGGCTGCTGGCCGCCGCACCCGCCGGGTCGCTGCTGGTCCGGGGCGTGGACGCGGCCACCGAGGGCGAGCTCTTCGCACCGTTCGCCCTACTCGCCGACGCCGGCCTGATGCCGCCGCCGGTCACCGACCGCACCGGCCTGCGGGCCGTGCTGGCTGAGGCCGAACAGTGGGTACGGCCGGCACGTCCCACCGCCAGCCGCCACCAGCGGCACGACCGGACCCTGCTGCTGGTGATCGGTTCCCTGCCGGAGCTGACCGAAGGGATCGACCTGGCCCGGATCGGCGCACTGGCCCGGGAGGGACCGGAGGCGGGGCTGCACCTGCTGGTGGCGGGCTGGCCGCCGCCGCCGTTGACCGAGGAGACGACCCAGCCGCCGCTTCCCCGCAGCACGATGGTCGCGGTACGGAACCCGTACGCGCTGGTCGGCGACCCGCCAGGCGGTTCGTTCACCGCTCCGGGGGCCACCCCGCCGCCGTCCGGGCTGAACGCGCCGGTTTTCCTCGACGAGGCACCACCGCCGGCGCTGCTGGACCGGGTCTGCCGGGAGTTGGCGGCCCGCCTGGCGGCCGACTACCGCCGTACCCTGGCCGACCTGCTGCCCGACCCGGCGGAGAAGCTCTGGGCCGAGAGCGTGACCGACGGGCTCAGCACCCCGGTCGGCCACGACGGGGACCGGACTGTGATCCTCGGCTTCGACGAACGTACCCCGCACTGGCTGGTCGGCGGCCGGGCCGCCGCCGGCAAGAGCGGATTCCTGGTCAACGTGCTGTACGGCCTCGGCACCCGGTACCACCCGGACGACCTGGCGATGTACCTGGTCGACTTCGCCGACGGGGCGGCGTTCGACGAGTTCGTACCCGCCGAACGCGGGCCGGCTCCGGAGGCCGCCGGCTTCCTGCCGGAGAGCGACGAACCCTCGACCACGGACGACGACCGGGACCGGCCCTGGCTGCCGCACGTCCGGGCCGTCGGGGTCCAGGCCGACCGGGAGTACGGCCTCGCGCTGCTCCGCGACCTCGACGCCGAACTCGACCGCCGGACCGGCACCGGCACCGCTCCCGCCGAGAGTCCGCCCGCCGGCAATCCGGTCGAGGCCGCCGCCGGTGCCGGGTTGCCGCCCCGGATCCTCTGTGTGCTCGATGAGTTTCCGGTGCTGCTGGCCGGGGACGACGAGGTGGCGACCGAGGCGTTGCGCCGACTCGAGTCGGTGGCCCGGCGCGGGCGCGCCGCCGGCGTACACCTGATCCTGTCCAGCCGGCCGACGCCGGCGCTCGCGGCGCTGCGGGACCGCCGGGAATCGTTCCTCGGCCAGTTCCCGGTCCGGGTGGCGTTGCCCGGCGGTACCGACGTGCTGGAGCCGGCGAACGACTCCGCCGCCGGCCTGCCGCTGGGTACCGCCGTGGTGAACACCGCCGGTGGGCTCGGCGGCCCCCGGGGTGCGACCCGGGGCCACGAACGGGTGGTCCGGTTCCCCGATCCGCACGTGGCGGAGGGGGTTCTCGACGGGCTGCGGCAGCGGCTCTGGGCCGAACGCCCACCGTCGGCCCCGGCTCCCGCGGTCTTCACCGGCTACCTGACCCCGGCCCGCCCCGACGAACCGCCGGCCGCGCAGCCGCCGTCGGGCGACGCGCCGCCGCCGGCCGGCTCGGCCGCGCTGGCCCGGATGGGCCGGGTGGTGGAGGTGCGACCGAGGCTGGCGGCGGTGGAGTTCGGGCCGGTGCCGGGCCGGCACCTCGCGGTGTTCGGGCCGGCCGGCGCCGACCTGCTGGACACCGCCGCCCGTGACCTGGCCGCCCAGCACCAGCCCGGCGCCGCGCGGTTCGTGGTCGCCGCGCTGGTCGAGCAGGGCACGGCGGTCGCGGACGCGCTCCGCGCCGACCTCGCCGGGCGGCATCCGGTCGAACAGGTCGACAGTGCCGGCCTCACCGCCGCCCTGGACCGGAGCGAGCCCGGCTACCTGGTGGTCTTCGGCATGGACGGCTGGGACGCCGGCACCCTGCCGCCGGGCCGGCTGCCCGCCGTGCTGCGGGACGGACCCGCCCGGGGATCGCACCTGCTCTCCTGGTGGCGGACCACCGCCCGGTTCGTCGACCAGTTGGCGGCGCCCACCGGGCCGGGCGAGGCAGCGGACGAGCCGGGGGCGGCGCCGGACCACGAGCCGGAGACCGGCCCGCTGGTCGACAACCTGGTCTTCGTGGACGTACCGGAACGGGAGGTGGGCCTGGTGCTGGGCCGGAGGGTGCCGTGGCGGCCCCGGACCGGCCGGGCACTGCACCACGACCTCCGGACCGACTCGGCGACCCTGTTCGTGCCGTTCGCCCCGCCGCCGAGGAGGCGTACGCCATGACCACCGACGACGCCTGGCAGGAATACCTGGCCGCCGCACAGCAACTGGACGCGGTACGCCGGGAGGCGGCCACCGCCGCCGGTGCGCAGGCCCGGGGGGTGCACGCCGCCCGGGAGGAGCTGACCGTGGTACGCGCCCGACTGGTCCCGCAGCAGTCCCGGTTGCGGGCTCTCGGCGTACCGGAGGCGGAGCTGCTGCCGTCGGAGCCGGAGGTGGCGGCGGCGGCCCAGGCGATCTCGACCGGCCCCGAGGCGGTACGCGCGGCGCTGCGCCAGGCCCGGGTGAACGCCGACGCGGCGGACGCGGCCACCCGGCTGCCCGGCTCCGGCCCGCTGCTGGCCCGCCCGGACACCTGGTGGCAGCTGCTGCTGGTCGGTGCGGTCGGGCTGGTCTTGGTGGCGGTGGCCGTGGCGCTCTGTCTCGGCGGGCTCTACCTGCTCCGCTGAGCCCGGCACATCCGGGTCACTCCCACCAGAACCAGATGAGGGACGGTTAGGTTGGACCCGCAATGACTGTATCGGCGCCCGGGTGGTGTCACCAGGTGCCGGGGTCGTCGAGGTCGAGGGCCGGCTGGTACCCGCTCAGCACCGTCAGGCCTTCCGACTCGGTGTAGCCGTTCCCCCAACCCTTGAGGAACGCCTCGACGACGCAGGGCCTGACGAACATCTCCAGCACGTCGCTGCCCTGCCGGCGTGCGCGGTAGGACCCCGCGACGAGGTCGGCGGTCCCGGGGTCGCGGCCCGGCACGGGTTGCGCCCGAACCGTCAGCCAGCGACCAGATTCGTCACCGATTACGAGTGAGCCCTCGGTGAAGGAGCCACGCTCAGTCCGGGCCAGCGTGATCGAGCATCCGAGCAGGCGCCCGCCTGGTGGCAGCGTCTGCAGGCGGAACGGCGCCACGCAGCGGTGTGCGGCGTCGAACCGGACCCGGCCCGCCGCGTCCGTCGCCTCGTCGCGGCCGGTCGCGTAGATGTCGAGCTGGGCCCAGAGCCCGTCGACGGGTTGCCAACGAACGAACCACAGTTTCGTGTCGCCAGACGGATCGAACCAAGCGACCCCCGGGCGGCCTCCGACTCGCGTGTCGGTCGGTGGTTGCGGTCGCCCCGCCGACGACAACGTCTGCGGCAGCCCGTCGAGCGTCGCGACGCTACGCGCCAACACGAACCGAGCCTGCCCGGTTGGACCCCGGAACTCAACACTCTCGACCCCGCGCCCGGCGCTCCAGGTCGCGGACCAGGCACCGCTGACCAGGCTGTCGGTCGTGAAGTGCACCACGCCGGGATCGGTCCCCACAGCCTCGGGCCATGCGATGGCGCCGGGCTGGCCCGGTGCGTCCGGCAGCACGAGTGCCGTGGCCGGCATGGTCGCGCCATCGGGTGCCCGACCGGCCGGAATCACCATGACCGCCGTGACCAGGACGACGGACGCCGCTGTCGTCGCCCCGGTGATCAGCCAGCGTCGACGCAGTCGCAGCTGGTGCCCGCGACGCCGGGCGTGTTCCACGATCGGCGCGGGGTCGATGTCGCCGCCCGCGTGGTGCTTGAGCGTCGTGGCGAGCTGCTGATCGAGATCGCTGAACATCAGAACTCTCCTCCTGTCCGCGCGGGGACGGATGCTTCCTGCCGCTTACGAAGTGCCGTCAGGGCCCGCTTCGCGTGGGTACGAACCGTGCCGGTCGAACAGTCCAGAATCTCGGCGATCATCGCGTCGTCAAGATCCTCGTAGTAGCGCAGGACAATCACGGTGCGTTGACGTATCGGCAGAGCACAGACGAGCCGCCACAGCGCGTCACGTTCGGCGATGCCGGCGGCTTCGTCCGTAGCGTCCGGTTGATCGGCCACAACGGCGACAGAGATCTCTTGGCTGCTGCGCCGGCGCCACCAGGAGTGATGGGCGTTGACGAGCATCCGACGGACATACGCATCGGGTCGATCCGTCCGGGAGATACGCGCCCAGCGGGCATACGCCCTGGCAAGGACATCCTGAACCAGGTCCTCGGCCCGATGCTCGTCACCGGTCAGCAACCGGGCGAGCCGCACCAACGCCGAAGTGCGGGCGAACGCGTACTCCTCGAACGTCACACCCGTTTAACGTCGCAAGTCAGCCAATCCGTAGACATCCCAGGAGCACCTCGCGAAGGAGAACCGCAAGAGGTCCGGAGGCCGAGCCGCCACCCCTCCTGCGCCCGCGAACTCGCGCTGCGCCGAATTGAGGTACGGGGTCGGCGAGCACATCGTCCATCCGTGGCCGTCCCGATCCGCCGCCGGTCGCTGCTGCCGGCGATCCCTGATTGAGGGATATGACTGTCCGTCATATTTATGCCGGAGAGTCATGTCATCGCAACCGGATATGCCGCTGCCGGCGGCACCCAGCGCGCCTGCAGCACCCTGCGTAGCGGCCGGACCACGGCGGGCAGCGCCGGCCAGGATCGGTCCGGCGGGCAGCCGCCGGGGTCAGGAGCGGAGGATCAGCGACATCGCCTCGGACCGGGACTTGGCGTCCCGCTGCAGCAGTCCGCGGACCGCCGAGGTGATGGTCTTGGCGCCGGCCTTGCGGATGCCGCGCATCGCCATGCACATGTGCTCGCACTCCAGCACCACGAGCACACCGCGCGGTTCGAGCCTGGTCATCAGCAGGTCGGCGATCTGCGAGGTGAGCCGCTCCTGCACCTGGGGACGGCGGGCGTAGACCTCGACCAGCCGGGCCAGCTTGGACAGGCCGGTGATCCGGCCGTTCTCGCCCGGAATGTAGCCGATGTGCGCGACACCGTGGAACGGCAGCAGGTGGTGCTCGCAGAGGCTCATCACGTCGATGTCGCGGACCAGCACGAGTTCCTCGTGGTTGGCCTCGAAGGTGGTGCTGAGCACCTGGGCCGGGTCGACCCGGAGCCCGGCGAAGAGTTCGGCGTACGCCCGGGCGACCCGGGCCGGGGTCTTCCGCAGGCCGTCCCGGTCCGGATCCTCGCCGACGGCGACCAGGATCTCCCGGACCGCCTTCTCGATCCGGGCCAGGTCGACGCTCTGTTCGACCGGACCGCCGCTGAGCCGTCCGTTGACCAGCCGGGCGGCGAGATAGTCGAGCCCGGCGGCCTCGTCGAAGTCGTCGTGTCCGTCGAACTCGGCGGGCTCGTCATCCGGCTCCGTGGAGGAGACCGCCTGGGAAGCCGCGGAGTCGGCGGCGGCAGCGGCAGCGGCTCCAGACGCGGCCAGGCCGCCGGCGTGATCGCCGACGGCCTGGTGGTTCCCGGTCAGTGGGTGCCGTCCGAGGTGGAGTTGTTGTTGGTCGACTGCGGCGGGTTGCCCCCGATCGCCGCCTGGCCGTCCGCCACGGCCTGCGCCTTCAGCGCCTCCTTCTCGGCGGGGGTGAGCACCGGCGGCTCGGTCGACGGCTGCCGCTTGCCGAAGCCGTTGTACGGCGCCATCGGCGGCCGCTTCACCACCCGGGCGCAGATCCGCGCCATGTCGGCGGTGGAGAGCGTCTCCTTCTCGATCAGCTCCAGCACGAGGTTGTCCAGGACGTCCCGGTATTCCACCAGGATCTCCCAGGCCTCGTCGTGGGCCAGTTCGATCAGCGAGCGCATCTCGGCGTCGATCTCGGCCGCGACCGCGTCGGAGTAGTCCCGCTCGTGGCCCATGTTGCGGCCCAGGAACGGCTCGTCGGCGCCGGTGCCGTACTTGATCGCACCGAGCTTGGAGCTCATGCCGTACTGGGTGATCATGGCCCGGGCCAGCGCGCTGGCCTTCTCGATGTCGTTGCTGGCGCCGGTGGTCGGCTCGTGGAAGACCAGTTCCTCGGCGGCCCGGCCACCCAGCGCGTACGCCAGGGTGTCGATCATCTCGGCCCGGGTCTGGGTGTACTTGTCCTCGGTCGGCAGCACCAGGGTGTGCCCGAGCGACCGGCTGCGGGACAGGATCGTCACCTTGTGCACCGGAGCGGAGTGCGGGAGCGCCCAGGCGACCAGCGCGTGCCCACCCTCGTGGTACGCGGTGATCTTCTTTTCCTTGTCGCTCATCACCCGGGTCCGGCGCTGCGGGCCGGCGACCACCCGGTCGATCGACTCCTCCAGCGCGTCGTTGGTGATCGCGCGCTTGTCGCCGCGGGCGGTGAGCAGCGCCGACTCGTTGATCACGTTGGCCAGGTCGGCACCGGTGAACCCGGGGGTACGCCGGGCCACGGCGTCGAGGTCGACGTCCGGCGAGAACGGCTTGCCCTTGGCGTGCACCCGCAGGATCGCCTTGCGGCCCTCCATGTCCGGGGTGTCGACGGCGATCTGCCGGTCGAACCGGCCCGGACGCAGCAGCGCCGGGTCGAGGATGTCCGGCCGGTTGGTCGCGGCGATCAGGATGACCCCGCCCTTGGTGTCGAAGCCGTCCATCTCGACGAGGAGCTGGTTGAGCGTCTGCTCCCGCTCGTCGTGGCCGCCACCCATACCGGCGCCACGGTGCCGACCGACGGCGTCGATCTCGTCGACGAAGACGATCGCCGGGGCGTTCGCCTTGGCCTGCTCGAACAGGTCCCGGACCCGGCTCGCGCCGACGCCGACGAACATCTCGACGAAGTCGGAACCGGAGATGGAGTAGAACGGCACGCCGGCCTCGCCGGCCACGGCCCGGGCCAGCAGGGTCTTACCGGTACCGGGCGGGCCGAAGAGCAGCACACCCTTGGGGATCTTGGCGCCGAGTTGCTGGTACTTCGCCGGGTTCTGCAGGAAGTCCTTGATCTCGTGCAGTTCCTCGACGGCCTCCTCGGAGCCCGCGACGTCGGCGAAGGTGGTCTTCGGCGTGTCCTTGGTGATCATCTTGGCCTTGGACTTGCCGAAGTTGAGCACCCGGGAACCGCCGCCCTGCATCTGCGACATGAAGAGCAGCAGCAGGATCACCAGGATGGCGATCGGCAGCAGGTTGACCAGCAGCGAGACGAGCAGGTTGTCGCCGGAGACCTCGGTGTCGGCCGGGCCGGTGATCCGGTTGTTGGCCTTGGCGTCGAGGACCTGGTGCCAAACGTCCTGGCCGATCTCGTACGGGAACTGGGCCTGGATCTTGTCGGTCTCGGTGTCACCGAACTTGGTCGGCTGCGCCAGGTCGAGTTGGAGCGTCTGCTCCTTGTCCTGGAAGATGGCCTTCTTGATGCCGCCCTTGTTGAGCTGGTCGAGGGCCACCGTGGTGTCGACCCGGTGATAGCTCGGGCCGCCACTGAAGAATGAGCTGAGCGCGATCGCACCGATGATCACCAGGATGATCCAGACCACCGGCCGGCGGAAGAAACGCGTACGTTCCATGCTGTTGTCGAGCGCCGAAACGCCCGGACCCTCCTGATCGACGTCCTGATCGTCTGGTTGCCTGACTGTCGCCGCCTGAGCGGCGGCCGGAACCGTCCCCCTGGGGGTTGACTCCGGCACCGGGGCACTTGGTACCGCGCCACGGTCATTCGACGGTACACCGTGAACGCGAGGAGCGAGCCCGCGAGCCCCCGGGGTGACCGAGAGCCTCCCGCGCCTTCTCGGGGTCAATCAGGGCAGGAGACCCGGCGCGGAACTGCTCCGCGCCACCACCGCATACCGTAACCGCGATTCCTGGGAGCGCGCTGTACGTCGGCTCCACATTTCGCCACCGGCGATCAGGATGGACAGGCCGGGCCAGACCCGCCGAGCGGGTGGCGGACCGGACGCAGCGTCAGGAACGGCTGTACACCTCGGGCTTCAGCACCCCGACGTAGGGCACCTCCCGGTAGCGCTCGCCGAAGTCGAGGCCGTAGCCGACGACGAACTCGCTGGGGATGTCGAAGCCGACGTACTTCACCGGCACCGAGACCTTGATCGCGTCCGGCTTGCGGAACAACGCGACCACCTCGACGCTGGCCGCCTCCCGGGACTCCAGGTAGCGCAGCAGCCAGGAGAGGGTGAGGCCGGAGTCGACGATGTCCTCGACGACCACCACGTGCCGGCCGGCGATGTCACGGTCCAGATCCTTGCGGATCCGCACCACGCCCGAGGAGGTGGTGCCCTGCCCGTACGAGGAGAGGGCCATGAACTCGATCTCGGTCGGCGGTCCCTGGCGACCGAGCGCCCGGGCGAAGTCGGCCATGAACATGACCGCGCCCTTGAGCACACCCACCAGCAGGAGACCGTTGTCCACCGACGCATAGTCCGCCGCGACCTGTTTGGCCAGTTCCGTGATCTTTTCCCGAATCTGCTCCTCCGAGATGATCACGTGGTCAATGTCGGCGTCGTACCAGGAGCCCTGAGCCATGCCGCCTAGCCTGCCGTACGCCGGTTCCGGCCTGTCGCCGGGGCGGCACCTTGCTGCGCTCGCCACCCCGGCTGGCCAGGCGGACATCGACAGCACGGCTCATGGCCGGCGGGCGGCGCGCCAGCCCCCGTCGGTCGGCCGCCAGTCGGCGGAGTCGCGGCTGTCGGCGGTGAGCCCGAACGCTGAGGCGAGGGCGAGGAGGAGAAAAAAGACGAAGGGGACGAAGTATTCCATGGCGGCGGGACCTCCCGGTCGGGTGCTCCGCCGGCCATTGGAGCCGGCCGGAGCAGGTGGTATTCGGTTCGCCGCCGGTGCGCACCGGCTGTTGCGACTCCAGTCTCCGCCGCCCGGTCGACACCGGACAGTGGCAGCTTTGCCAGACACCATCGAATTTCTGCCACACCTGGCGTACGCTCACGACATGCTGGAGAAAGTGGCCGTGATCGCGCTCGACCCGGTGGCCCCGTTCGAACTCGGCGTGCTCTGCGAGGTCTTCGGCACCGACCGGACCGCCGACGGTTTCCCCGGTTACCGGTTCGACCTCTGCACCGTCGACGGTCGGCCGGTCAGGACCAGATCCGGCTTCGGCCTGACCCCCGACGCCGATCTGGCCCCGGTCGAGGACGCCGACCTGGTCGCCGTACCGGCCGCCCACGACCTCGACGCGCCGATCCCCGAGCCGGTGCTCGACGCCCTGCGCCGGGCCCACGCCCGGGGCGCCTACGTGTTGAGCGTCTGCTCCGGCGCCTTCGTGCTCGCTGCCGCCGGGTTGCTCGACGGCCGGGAGTGCACCACCCACTGGCGGTACGCCGACGACCTGGCCCGGCGCTACCCGTCGGCCCGGGTCCGGTGCAACTCCCTCTACGTCCAGGACGGCACCGTGCTCACCGGAGCCGGCACCGCCGCCGGCATCGACGCCTGCCTGCACCTGGTACGCCAGGAGCACGGCTCCGCGCTCGCCACCAAACTCGCCCGACGGATGGTGGTGCCGCCACACCGCGACGGCGGACAGTCCCAGTACATCGAGGCACCGATCCCGCGTACCCCGGACGCCGCGACCCTGGAACCGGTGCTGACCTGGCTGATCAGCCACCTCGACCGGCCGGTGACCGTCGACGAACTCGCCGCCCGGGCCCACATGGCGCCCCGGACCTTCGCCCGGCGGTTCCGGGCCGAGACCGGGACCACCCCGCACGACTGGATCACGAACCAGCGGGTGCTGCTGGCCCGGCAACTGCTGGAGGAGACCGACCTGGGCGTCGAGGCGGTCGCCGTCCGGGCCGGGTTCGGCGACGCCGCCACCCTGCGACACCACTTCAGCCGCCGGGTCGGCGCCACCCCGCAGGCGTACCGGGCCACCTTCCGCAGCCGGGAGGCCGTCGGCGCGGCGGTGGGCTGACCGGCCGCTCCCGTGACGCCGGCGGTCAGGTACCGGAGCCGGCGGTCCGGCCGGCCGGGTCCTCCGGTCCGGTCCGGCGTGCCGGGTCGCCCGGTCGGGTCCAGCGGGCCGGGTCGCCCGGTCGGGTCCAGCGGGCCGGGTCGCCCGGTCGGGGTCGGCCGGCGAGCATGCAGAGACCGGCAATGACCAGGAATCCCCCGACGGTGGCCGGGCCCACCCCGGTCTGGGCGGCCAACTCCTCCGGTAGCCGGGGGTGGACCAGCCCCTTCGGGTCGACCACCACCCTGACCTGGTCGCCGACCTCGCCCTCGGGATTACCGGACGCCCCGCTGACCGCGCCCGGCCACCAGGTCAACTCGCCCGGGATCCAGTTGCCGTCCGGTCCGAGCAGCGAGTACCGCAGCTGCCGGCCCTTGCCGCTGCCGTCGCGGATCTCGATCACCGTGGCGGTCACCTCGACGCCCCGCCGCTCCAACACCGACGACCAGAGCCAGGCGGCCGACATCGGCGCGACCAGCAGCACGGCCAGCCCGGCCAGGACCAGCGGAATCACCCTCGGCAGGGGCAGGTTCTGGTTGACCAGGCCGAGGCCGACCATGCCGGCGACGCCGATCAGGATCACCAGCACGGAGTTGTCGGTGTTGACCCAGGTCGTCGCGAAGACCAGGCCGACCGCGATGGTCAGCCCGATCACCAGCAGGTAGGCCGCACCCAGCGCGTTGACCGGTCGCCAGCGTGAAGGTCGAATCCGCACAACCCATTGATGGCACAGGCCGGCAAGTCGCCCGGGGCTGCGCGCCTGGTCAGTACCCCACCGCGCAGCCGTCGGCCCGAGGCTCCGAGCCGGCGACATAGCCGCTGCTGTCGGGAAGCCGCCAGATCGCCTGGCCGTACCCGAAGCTCGACGCCTCGGGCTCGACGGTGACCTCGTGGCCGCGCGACCGCAGCCCGGCGACCACGTCCCGGCCCGGGTCCTCCGCCGACAGGCCCGGCTCGACCAGCACCGACCGGCCGGCGTGCCAGTACCAGCGGGGCCGGTCCAGCGCCGCCTGCGGGTCCAGGCGGTCGTCCACCGTGGACGAGACCACCTGTACGTGCCCCTGCGGCTGCATGTGCCCGCCCATCACCCCGAACGGGCCGACCGGCTCCCCGCCCCGGGTCAGGAAACCCGGGATGATCGTGTGGAACGGCCGCTTGCCCGGCGCGACCACGTTCGGGTGGTCCGGGTCGAGGCTGAACCCGGCGGCCCGGTTCTGCAGGCCGAACCCGAGCCCCGGCGGTACGACGTACGAGCCGAAACCCAGGTAGTTGGACTGGATCAGGCTCACCATCGTCCCGTCCGAATCGGCGGCGCTGAGATAGACCGTGCCGCCCCGGGCCGGGTCCCCGGGTGCCGGGACGCCGGCCCGCTCGGTGACCAGGGCACGGCGGGCCGCCGCGTACTCCGGGGTCAACAACGCGGCGGTCGGTACGTCGACCCGGGCCGGGTCGGCGACGTACGCGTGCGCGTCGGCGAAGCCGAGCTTGACCGCCTCGATCTGCCAGTGCAGCCGCTCGACCGGCGACAGGGCCGACAGGTCCACCCCGTCGAGGATGTTGAGGGCGAGCAGCGCGGCGACCCCCTGCCCGTTCGGCGGCAGCTCCCACACCTCGTGCCCCCGGTACGTCGCGTGCACCGGATCCACCCAGGTCGACTCGTGGCCGGCCAGGTCGTCGCCGTCGAGCGGGCCGCCGGTCGCCGCCGCGTACCGGGCCAGCGTCGCGGCGATCTCACCGGTGTAGAACGCCCCGGCCCGGGTGGCGGCGATCCGGCGCAGCGTGTCGGCGGCGTCCGGGTTGCGCCAGCGTTCGCCGACCCGGGGCGCCCGACCGCCGTCGACGGTGAAGATCCGCCCCCACTCGGCGTACTCCGGGCCGGTCAGCTCGGCGTGGGTGTCGACCGCCCTGGCCCAGCCGGCGGCGACCCGGGGCGAGACCGGAAAGCCGTGCTCGGCGTAGCCGACCGCGTCGGTGAACAGTTCGGCGAAGGGCAGCCGGCCGAACCGGTCGTGCAGGTCCCGCCAGCCGGCCGGCGCCCCCGGCACGGTCACCGGCAGCCAGCCCCGGGCCGGCATCGCCGCCCCGCTCGCCTGGGCGCCGCCGTGTGCCGGCGTCGGCGCCGCGCCCCGCCCGTCGGTCGCGGCCAGCACCGCCTCGCGGGTCAGCGCGGCGGGCGACCGTCCCGAGGCGTTCAGTCCGTGCAGCCGCCGGCCGTCCCAGACGATGGCGAAGAGGTCACCGCCGATGTCGTTCGAGCCGGGCTGGACCACGGTGAGGGTGATCGCGGTGGCGAGCGCGGCGTCCACCGCGTTGCCGCCCCGGCGCAGCACCGCCAGCCCGGCGGCGGCGGCGAGCGGCTGGCTGGTGGCGACGGCACCCTGTGGGGCGAAGACCGGTTGGCGAGGCGACGACATGGCACATGTCTACTCCGTGATCAAAAAATCGCCACCCCCGGCTCGCCCCGTTGCCGACCTCCGGCCCCGGCCTACTCCACGACCAGGGCGGCGCCCCGGCGGGTCACCCGGATCCCGCCGGGCAGGTGGGTCGGGCCCTGCCCGCGCCAGGCGGTGACCAGGGCGTCGAGCGCGCCGACGTGCCGGTGCGACAGCGCCGCCGGCGGGGCACCCAGATCGCGGGCCCAGCGGTGCAGGATCCGGGTACGCACCGCCGGCACCATCCCGGCCAGCACCGGTACCGCCAGCCCGGCGGCCGGCCCCGCCTCCCTGTCGCCGTCGTCCTCCCCGGTCTCGGGGCGGAGTCGGGCCCGGGCGTACGCCTCGTCGGCCAGCGCGTCCAGGGCGGCGTTGTCGGCCGCCACCAGCCGGGCGGTCCGGGCCAGGTTGTCCAGCACCCCCGGCCCCAACGCCTGAACCAGCGCCGGCAGCACGTCGGCCCGGACCCGGGCCCGGGCGTACCGGTCGTCGCGGTTGTGCGGGTCCTGCCACGGGGTCAGGTCCAGCGCCGCGCAGGCCGCCCGGGTCTGCTCCCGGGTGATCTCCAGCAGGGGCCGGGCCAGCAGCACCCCGTCGACCGTCCGACCGGCCGGCATCCCGGCCAGCCCGCGCGGTCCCGCGCCCCGGGCCAGCGCCAGCAGCACCGTCTCGGCCTGGTCGTCCCGGGTGTGCCCGAGCAGCGCCGTCGAGGCGTCGTACCCGTGGGCCAGCTGGACCAACGCCTGGTAGCGGGCCTCCCGCGCGGCCGCCTCCGGGCCGCCCGGCCGGCCCGCGACCTCGACGGTCGCCACCTCGACCGGGGCGAAACCGGATTCCGTCGCCCACTTGGCCACCCGCGCGGCCCGGTCCGCCGAGCCGGGCTGCAGGCCGTGGTCGACGGTGACCAGCCCGGCCGCGATGCCGAGCCGGGGCGCGACGAACGCGGTGGCGGCGGCCAGCGCCAGCGAGTCCGCGCCGCCCGAGCAGGCGACCAGGACCGGACGGTCCCGGGGTACGTCGACCAGCGCCCGCCGCACCGCGACCCGGACGGCCGCCAGCGCCGGCGGTACGGAGGCCATCGCCGCGCCGCTCAGCCGGTGGCGGCGACCGGGCCGACCGGTCCGTGCACCCGGGCCACCCAGGCGTCCGGGTCGGCCAGTTCCTCGAGCCGGGGCAGGGTCAGCGGCGAACTGAAGATCTTGTTGAAGCCGTCCATGCCGACCCGGTCCACCACACCGTGCACGAACTTGCGGCCCTCGGCGTACTGCCGCATCTTCACGTCGACGCCGAGCAGCTTGCGGATCGCCTTCTCGAGCGGGTTGCCCGACTCCCGACGGCGGTTGAACTTGGACCGGATCGACTCCACGCTCGGGATGACCGCCGGCCCGACGCCGTCCATCACGAACTCGGCGTGCCCCTCCAGCAGCGTCATCAGCGCGGTCAGCCGGTCCAGTACGGCCCGTTGGCCCGGCGTCTGCACGATGTCGAGCACACTGGCCCGGCTCTCCGGGTTGCGGATCGCGTCGGAGAGGGTGCCGATGCCCCGGCGCAGCCGGTCCAGGAAGTTGTCCCCGCCGGCCTGGGAGGCGTCGACAAACGCCTGCACCTCGCCGAGGAAGTGCCCGCGCATCCACGGTACGGCGGTGAACTGGGTACGGTGGGTGACCTCGTGCAGGCAGACCCAGAGCCGGAAGTCCCGGGGGTCGGCCTGCAGCTTCCGCTCCACCTCGACGATGTTCGGTGCGACCAGCAGCAGTTGGCCGGGGTCGGCGGAGAAGACCTCGTACTGGCCGAGCACCCGACCGGAGAGGTACGCCAGCACGGTGCCGGCCTGTACGCCGGTCAGTCGGGAACCGATCGCGTCGGTGAACGCCCCGGGTGGCTTGTCCCCGGAGAGCCGGTTGACCAGTGGAGTGATCACCTCACGCAGTCCGGCGATGTTGGTCGCCGCCCAGTCCCGACGGTCCACCACCCGGACCGGCGGGTGGGCGACCTGGGGCCGCAGACCGGTGTACCCCAGCACGTGCCCGGCGGCCTCGTCAGTCAGCCGTCGCAGGTCGGCGACCACGTCCGTCGCCTCGTCGTACGAGACCCGTGGTCCCGATTTTCCCAACGCCCCGGCGGTGGCGGCGGCCAGATCCCAGTCCACGAACTGCGCCATGCACCCACCGTACCCGGCTGCGGACACCCCGGCCCGGGTGTGCGGAAGGGGCCCTTCCTGCCCACCGGCCACCGCTTCGACGACGGCAGGGCCCTTCGTGACAGCTCAGCGGCAGCCGCAGGCGGCGAGGGCGGCGGCGATCCGGTCGAGCTCGAGCCGCGCCCGGTCGATGCTGACGCTGTCCGGCACCTTGTTGGCGAGCACCGCGAAGGTGAGCAGCCGTCCGTCGACGGTGGTGACCATCCCGGCGATCGCGTGCACCCCGCTCAGGGTTCCGGTCTTGGCCCGTACCGCGCCGGCGCCGGCGGTGGTCGGCTCGGCGCCGTCGGAGCGGTCGAACCGCTCGCTGAGCGAGCCGGACCAGGCGCCGACAGGCAGACCGGGGAAGAGGTCGCCGAGTTCCGGTCGGCTGCCCTTGGCGGCGAGGGTGAGCAGGTCGGTCAGCCCGCTCGGGGTGATCCGGTTCGACCGGGACAGACCGCTGCCGTCGAAGACGTCGATCTCGTTCGCCGGTAGCCCCAGTTCGGCGACGACCTCGTCCATCGCCGCCGCCGCGCCCTCGAACGAGGCGGGTTTGTTCCGGGCCAGCGCCACCTGCCGGGCCAGCGCCTCGCCGACCACGTTGTCGCTGTTCTCCAGCATGAACTCGACCAACCGGATCACCGGCGGCGATTCCACCCGCCCGAGTTCGGCGCCGGCGGCCGGCGGTCCGGCGCCCGGGCTGGCACCGGCGGCGGGTGAGGCGGTGCCGGTGGCGCCGGCCGGAGCCTGGCCCTTGCGCACCGCCGACGCCGGCAGTCCGAGCTGCTCTGCGAAGAGCCGACCGGCGGCGATGTCCGGGTCGGCGTACCGGGCCTGGGCCCGGCCCGGGTCCTTCGGGTTGATCCGGGCCCCGTCGGTCATCAACGCGGTGATCACCGCACCGAAGCCGCCGGTGGGGATGTCCGAGTCCCAGGCGGGTTCGAGTTCCGGCCCGGGGAAGAGGCTGCCGTCGACGATCACCTTCGTCGGTCTGGTGCCGCCGAGCGCCGTCTTGACCTGTCCGGCGAGCCGGTCGAGCCGGCCGGCGCCCGGATACCACCCGGTGCCGTTGACCGCCAGGGTCGGGTCGCCGGCCCCGACGATCACGACCTCGCCGGGGTTGGCGCCGGCCACCACCCTGGTCGCGATCCGGTACGCCGGACCACGGGCGGCCAGCACCGTGGCGGCGGTGACCAGTTTCGTGGTCGAGGCGGGCACGGTCGGGGTCTCCTGGCCCGCCTCGTACAGCACCTCGCCGCCGGCCGGGTCGACGACCGAGATGTTCACCTCGTTGCCGAGGATGCTGCCGTTGATCAACGGGGTCAGCGCGGCACGTATGCCGTCCGGGGTCGGGGCGGGGGCGGCGGTGCCGGCGGCGGTCAGCACCGGCGGGGGCGGCGGCTCGCTCGGGTCGGCGGCCCCGTCGGGCGTGGCGGGGGCCTCGCCCAGCCAGCCGGCGACCGGACCGGGCTGGACCACGGCCACTCCGGCCGCGGCGAGGCCGACGACCAGCACGGCCGCGAGTGCGGCGAGCAGTCCGGTGCGGCGGCGCCGGGGCGGCTCCGCCGGTTCGTCCGCCGGCTGCGGTTCCCCGGTCGGTGGCGGGCCGTCCGGGACACCGCCGGCCGACCGGGCCGGAGAGCCATCCGGTCCACCCGCGCCGGACCAGGCTGACGGCGTGGTCTGGCCGGACTGGGCCGCTCCGGACGGCGTACCGGGCCAGGCCGTCCCGGACGGTGGGCCGGACTGGGCCGCTCCGGACGGTGGGCCGGGCCAAGCCGTCCCGGACGCTGGGCCGGACTGGGATGCCGTCTGGTTCGGGCCGGGCCAGACCGGGGGCGCCGGTTGGCCCGACGGCTGAGGCGGCCGGGCGGGAGACGGCGGAATCGGTAGCGTGGTCGGCAGCGGCACGGTGGCCCGGCCCCGGTGCGGGGCCTCCGGCGGGCTGACCTGCGGCCCGCCGACGCCCGGTATCACCACCCGGCCGCGCGCCGGCGGTTCCTTCGGACCCCCGTCCGTCGGGCCCGAGTGTGAATCTTCACTCCCCACCGGCCCCTCCTCCCCCTTGAAACTTGCCTAGGCGACACTACTTTGGTCCGAACACCGCACGGCGGCCGGCGCGGCCCGCGAAATCGCCAGATAACCCGCGCCGATGCCGGCTGTTGTGGTTCCGTTGGCCAGCGCCGGCAAACGAGGGAGCGTGCGAGATGGATTTCGACGTCACGGTTGAGATCCCCAAGGGTCACCGCAACAAGTACGAGGTGGACCACGCGACTGGCCGGATCCGGCTGGACCGGACGCTCTTCACCTCGACGCAGTACCCGGCGGACTACGGTTTCATCGAAGGCACGCTGGGCGAGGACGGCGACCCTCTCGACGCTCTGGTGCTGGTACCCGAACCCACGTTTCCAGGCTGCCTCATCCGGTGCCGGACCATCGGCATGTTCCGGATGACGGACGAGAAGGGCGGCGACGACAAGGTCCTCTGCGTGCCGTACGAGGACCCGCGTCAGGAGCACCTCCGGGACATCCACCACCTCGGCGAGTTCGACCGGCTGGAGATCCAGCACTTCTTCGAGGTCTACAAGGATCTTGAGCCGGGCAAGTCCGTGGAGGGTGCCACCTGGGTGGGGCGTACCGAGGCCGAGGCGGAGATCCGCACCTCGTACCGCCGCCACCAGGAGGCCGTCGAACGGGGCGAAACGGCGCACTGAGCGCCGGACCGCCCGGAAGCAGACGAAAGCGGCCGGCTCACCCACAGGGGTGAGCCGGCCGTTCCGTGTTGTCGTCGGGGCGTCAGCGTTGTTGTCGGTGCGTCAGCCGACCAGGCCCCGGGCCCGGCCGTACAGGCCCAGCACGGCGCAGGCGACCGGGACCACCGCGACCACCATCAGCGTGTCGACGATGTCGGCGGTCCGCCCCAGGTACGGCCCGGGCTCCCGCCGGGAGTACGTGGCACCGGCCCCGACGACCACCAGCGCCAGCACCAGCCCACCGGCGGTCAGCAGCAGCAGTTCGGTCTCGCCGGCCCGCAGCAGCAGGGCGACGCCGAGCACCACCGCCGAGACCACCCCGGCGAGCACCAACGGCACCCGTTGCCGGATCGTTACGAAGAGCCGGGACCGCAGCAGCAGGGCGGCCGCCGAGACCGCCACCATCAGCCGGCCACCGACTCCGCCGTCGGCGACCAGCAGCAGCGCGGCCGCCACGGCCAGCACGGCATGCCCGACCAGCATCCCGGTGAGCATCTCCTCGGTCCGGGCGACGGCGGCGAAGACCCGTCCCCGGTCCGGCCGCTCCCGTACCCCGCTCTGGCTGGGGCTGGCCGCGGTGAAGCCCTCCGCCGCCTCCGCTCCGGTGGGCAGCGTGATCGGCGGCATCGGCAGCTTGCCGAACCGGATCGCCAGCAGCGGCAGCAGCCCGATCGCGCAGACCAAGGTCGCCATCAGGACCGCGGCCGCGCCGCCGGCCGACAGCAGGAAACCGAACAACGCGGTCAACGCGCCGAGCAGGCCGATCGAGGCCCCGGCGGCGAAGACCCGCAGGCCGGACGCGACCCCGACCATGCCCAGCACGGCGATCAGCAGCAGCGCCACCGAACCGGCCAGCGCCTCCGGCGCGCCGAGCCAGCCGACCGGGCCGAGCACCCCGGCCGGGTCACCGGTGGCGACCAGCAGGGCGCCGCCGAAGAAGGCGAACGGCATCGCGTACGCGCCGAGCGCGGCACCGGCCGTGGCATCCCCGTACGCCCGGGAGGCGACCACCGCACCGAGGGCGAGCAGGACGGCGGCGCCGAGCGCCACGAAGGTGCCGAGTTCCCAGAGCGGGCCACCGGCGATCACCGCGAGCAGGCCGACGGCGAGCAGCCCGCCCGCCCCGCTCAACGTCGCGATCCGGGTGTTCCGCCCGGCCCAGGCGCTGCCCCGGCGGCGGGCGCCGTCGGCGATCGCCTCGACGACGTCGTCGTACTCCAGTTCCGGCCACTGTGCCCGGGCGGGCACCAGGTGCAGGACGTCGCCGTCGCGGATGCCCTGCGGCAGCAGGGCCTTGCCCGGGGCCAGCGGTTCGCCGTCGGTCCGGCGCAGCAACCAGCCGCCGTGCTTCTCGCCGTCGTCGGCCAGCCCCTCACCCGCGTGCCGCAACACCTCGGGGAGGAGTTCGGCCAGTGGCAGGTGTTCGGGCAGTGCGACGTCGACCCGTCGTTGTGGCGCGCTGATCGTGACGCGGGCGAGCCCGGTACTCATCGACAGTCCTCCATCGAAGGGGCAACCCATGGCTGCGCGGACGACCGCACTTTACCTAGGATGGGGCGGGCTCGTCCGACCGAGCACGAGGACATTTGCGGCGCGAGGCGCCGGACAACCCGCCCGGCACCGGACATCGGCTCCATCGGCGCGGCCTTAGGGGAGGTCTCACATGGACACGGGTAGCCTGCGCCGGTACGGCGCCGGACGCGCCGAACGGCTGACCGGGGGATGCCTGCCGCACCTCCGGTCCGAAGCGAAAACCGCTGGCCAACAGGGTGGAGGCGCCCGGTGAGCACGGTTGTCATCAAGCGTCCGCCGCGGCGACCCGCCCCGGACATTCCCACCGGCGAACTCGTCGTCGAGGCGCCGCCGGAGATCCCACAGGCGACCGGCGGCAAGTGGCAGCAGATGATGATGATGCTGCCGATGCTCGGTGGTGGCGTCGCGATGGCGATGATGTTCGGTCGAAGCGGCGGCACCTACTCGTACGTCGTCGGCGCGATGTTCGGCATCTCCTCGCTCGCCATGGTGGCGACCTCCTGGAGCAGCTCGTCCGGATCGCCGAAAAAGTCGGAGATGATGGCGGCCCGCCGGGAGTACCTGCGGCACCTGGCGACCCTGCGCCGTCGGGTCCGGGAGACCGCCTCCATGCAGCGGTCCGGTCTCTTCTACCGGCACCCCGAACCGAGCCAGCTCTGGTCCACGGTGGGCAGCTACCGGGTCTGGGAGCGGCGCCCCAACGACGGGGACTTCGGCGTCGTCCGGGTCGCGGTCGGCCCGCAGACCCTGGCCACCCCACTGGTGCCCCCGGTGACCCGCCCGCTGGAGGACCTCGAACCGATGACCGCCGGCGCGCTGCGCCGGTTCCTCGACGCGTACTCGGTGGTGCCGGACCTGCCGGTGGCGCTCTCCATCCGCGGCTTCGCCCGGGTCTTCGTCCGCAGCGCCGCCGCCCGCGACCAGTACCGCGACCAGTATCGCGACCAGTATCGCGACCAGGCGGGCGGCGGCGAGGCCCAGGCGCTGGCCCGGGCGATGCTCGCCCAGCTCTCGGTCTTCCACGCCCCGGAGGAACTGCTCGTCGCGGTCTGCGCCGGTCCGGAGCGCCGGGACCGCTGGGAGTGGGTCAAGTGGCTGCCGCACAACCACCACCCCACCGCCGTGGACGCGCTCGGCCCGGTACGCCTGGTCGCCAGTTCCGGCGCCGAACTGGAGCGGCTCATCGACGACGTGGTCGGCAACCGGTCCCGGTTCAGCCTGGCCGGCCCGGCGACCGACGGCCCGCACGTGGTCATCGTCCTCGACGGCGGTGACCTGAACGGGGCCGGCTACCTCGGCGGCGACAGCGGCATCGACGCGGTCACCATCATCGACCTGGACAGCCCGCCGCCCCGGCTGCTCGACCGGGCAATGCTGGTGCTGGAGGTCGAGGGCAAGCGACTGAACACCTACTCGATGGACGGCCAGGCCGAGGTCGGCACCCCGGACCAGCTCAGCGTCGAGGAGGCCGAGGCGGTCGCCCGGCGGCTCGCCCCGCTGCGGCTCGCCGCCGCCTCCAAGGCCACCTCGGACGCCCCGACCGTCACCGAGTTCACCTTCGACGAACTGCTCGGCATCGGCGACCCGGAGAACTTCAGCCTCGCCCAGGTCTGGGCACCCCGCCCCAACCGGGACAAGCTCCGGGTGCCGATCGGCGTCGGCCCGGACGGCGGCGCCATCGAACTCGACCTCAAAGAGTCCTCCCTGGACGGTATGGGTCCGCACGGCCTGCTGATCGGCGCCACCGGTTCCGGAAAGTCGGAGGTGCTCCGCACCCTGGTCCTCGCGCTGGCCGTCACACACTCTTCCGAGGTGCTCAACTTCGTCCTGGTCGACTTCAAGGGTGGCGCGACCTTCGCCGCGTTGGACCGGCTGCCGCACACCGCCGCGGTCATCACCAACCTCGCCGACGAACTGGTCCTGGTCGACCGGATGGTCGACGCGATCAGCGGTGAGCTGAACCGCCGGCAGGAGCTGCTCCGCAAGGCCGGCAACTACCCCAACGTCATCGAGTACGAGCAGGCCCGGGCCGGCGGTGCCGCGCTCGCCCCGCTGCCCTCGCTGCTGATCATCTGTGACGAGTTCTCCGAACTGCTCACCGCCAAGCCCGACTTCATCGACCTGTTCGTGCAGATCGGTCGGGTCGGTCGGTCGCTCGGCGTCCACCTGCTGCTCGCCTCGCAGCGTCTGGAGGAGGGCCGGCTGCGCGGGCTGGACACCCACCTGTCGTACCGGATCGGTCTGCGGACCTTCTCCGCGTTGGAGTCCCGGGCGGTGCTCGGCGTACCGGACGCGTACGAACTGCCCCGGGCACCCGGTCACGGCTACCTGAAGTTCGGCACCGAACCGTTGCAGCGGTTCAAGGCGGCGTACGTCTCCGGCCCGTACCGCAAGGCGAGCACGAGCGGTCCCGGCGCCCAGGGCTACACCGGCCCGAAACTGTTGTCGTACTCCACCCACTTCGTGCCGGTGCCGAAGCCGGTGGTGCAGGAGAAGCCGAAGCAGGTCCAGGAGGACCCGACCGCGCCGACCCTCTCCGACGTCATGGTCTCCCGGCTGGTCGGTCAGGGTCCGCCGGCCCACCAGGTCTGGCTGCCGCCGCTGTCCCAGGCGCCGGCCCTGGACGAGATCCTCGGCGCGGTGGTCACCGACCCGGCCCGGGGTCTCACCTTCGGCAACCCCGAACTGCACGGCGCCCTGCAGGTCCCGGTGGCGCTGGTCGACAAGCCGTACGAGCAGCGGCGTGACCTGCTCTGGCTGGCGCTGGAGGGCAGCGCCGGGCACGTCGCGGTGGTCGGCGGTCCGCAGTCCGGCAAGTCGACGCTGCTCCGTACCCTGGTCTGCGGGCTGGCGCTCACCCACACCCCGGCCGAGGTCCAGGTCTACTGCCTCGACTTCGGTGGTGGCTCGCTCGGCACGCTGCGCGACCTGCCGCACGTCGGCGGGGTGTCGGGGCGGTCGGAGGCGGCGGCGGTCCGACGCACCGTCGGCGAGATCACCACGCTGCTCGCCGCCCGGGAGCAGCGCTTCGCCGAACTCGGCGTCGAGTCGATGGCGTCGTACCGCAAACGGCGGGCCGCGGCCGGCGGGGTCGGGGTCGGCGCCGACCCGTTCGGCGACGTGTTCCTGATCGTCGACGGTTGGCCCACCCTGAAGAGCGAGTACGAGGACCTGGAACCCCGGATCACCGACCTGGCCACCCGAGGTCTGTCGTACGGCGTGCACGTGGTCGCCGCCGCGCCCCGCTGGATGGACTTCCGGCCGGCGATCCGCGACCTGTTCGGCTCCCGCCTGGAGCTGCGCCTCGGTGACCCCACCGACTCGGTGATCGGCCGGAAGGCGGCGGCGAACGTGCCGCAGATCCCGGGCCGGGGCATCACCCCGGAACAGTTGCACTTCCTGACCGCACTGCCGGAGCTGTCCAGCGTCGGCGGGCAGACACCGGCGCTGGTCAAGGCGGTCGCCACCAACTGGAGCGGCGCCCGGGCGCCCCGGGTCCGGCTGCTCCCGCCGGTGCTCAACTACACCGACCTGGACATGGCGCAGAGCTCCGGGCTGCGGATCCCGATCGGCATCTCCGAGACGGACCTCCAGCCGGTCTCGGTCGACTTCGCCTCCGAGCCGCACTTCCTGCTCTTCGGCGACGCCGAGTGTGGCAAGTCGTCGTTCCTGCGGGCGCTGGCGACCTCGATCACCAGCCGGTTCCGCCCGGACGAGGCCCGGGTCATCCTGGTCGACTACCGGCGCAGCCTGCTCGGGGTGATCCAGTCCGACCACCTGATCGGCTACGGCACCGCCGCCGCCGGGACGAGTGACCTGATCGAGTCGGTGGCCGGCTACATGCAGCGCCGGCTGCCCGGGCCGGACATCACCCCGCAGCAGTTGCGGGACCGCTCCTGGTGGGACGGTCCGGAACTGTTCGTGCTGGTCGACGACTACGACCTGGTCGCCACCGGCCCGAACAACCCGCTGCTGCCGCTGGTCGAGTACCTGCCGCAGGCCCGGGACGTCGGGCTGCACCTGGTGGTCACCCGGCGGTCCGGTGGCGCCTCCCGGGCGCTCTACGAGCCGATCATCCAGCGGCTCCGGGAGCTCGACTCGCCCGGTCTGGTGATGTCCGGCAACAAGGACGAGGGCGCGCTGCTGCAGGGCGTCCGGCCGATGCCGCATCCGCCGGGCCGGGGTCAGATGGTCACCCGACGCGAGGGGATCCGACTGGTCCAGCTCGCGTTCCTGCCGCCGACCTGAGTCACCGGGTGAGCTCGCCGTGCCCGTCCGAGGTACGGCGGGCCGCCCGCAGGTGGGGACGGGTCCCGAAGTTTGGCCACGCGAGCACGGTGAAACGGGGTAACCTCCGTGCATCATGTGTCCCCCGGGGTGAAATGGCCATGCTGTGACCAGGCTGCCGCATCAACACCAACGCGCTGCCGCCCGAGTCGCCGGGACGGCGTTGCTCGCCACGGCCGCAATCGCCGTGTCGCTGGTCGGCACGGTGCCCGTACCGGCGATCGCCGCCGTGCCCGAGTCAGCCGCCGTGCCCCGGTCCGCCGTGGTACCGGAGTCCGCCGTGGCCCGGTCGGCGACCACCGTCGTACCGGCCCGGCCGGTGGGCCTGCCGGTCAGGACCGACCCGATCCGCGACGAGCAGTGGCAACTGGACCTGTTCCACGCCCGGGACGCCTGGCGGGTCTCCACCGGCAAGGGGGTGACGGTCGCCGTCATCGACTCCGGGGTCGACGCCAGCCACGCCGACCTGGCCGGGCAGGTGCTGCCCGGCATCGACCTGGTGACCGGCATCGGCAACGGCCAGACCGACCCGGTCGGACACGGCACCACCGTGGCCGGGCTGATCGCCGGGCGCGGCGACGACAACCGGGGCGTGGTCGGCCTCGCCCCCAAGGCCAAGATCCTGCCGGTCCGGGTCCTCGACGAGGAGAACCGCTACGACGATGCTCTGATCGTCGCGAAGGGCGTCCGGTGGGCCGTCGACAACGGCGCCCGGGTGGTGAACCTGTCGCTGGGCGGCACCGGCGACAGCCCCGCGCTGGCCGCCGCCCTCGACTACGCGTTCGCCCGGGACGTGGTGGTCGTGGCCTGCACCGGCAACGTCGGCTCGTCCTCCAGCAAGGACGTCTGGTATCCGGCGCGGGAGCCGGGTGTGGTGGCGGTGACCGGCCTGGAACGGGAGAGCAACGCCCTCTGGTCCGGCGCGATCACCGGCCAGGAGACGGTGCTCTCGGCCCCGGCCACCGGCCTCACCGGTGCCCGACCGGGCGGCTTCTGGCGGGTCCAGGGCACCAGTTTCGCCGCCCCGCTGGTGGCGGCCGCCGCCGCGCTGGTCCGCTCGCACTGGCCGGAGATGTCCGCCGGCGACGTGGTCAACCGGCTGATCAGCACCGCCCGGGACATCGGACCGGCCGGCCGGGACGACCAGTTCGGCTTCGGGGTCGTCGACCCGGTCGCCGCGCTCAACGGCGAGGTCTCCGCCATCGACCACAATCCGCTCGACGACGGCGAGGCCGCCCCGGGCGTCGCCGGCTTCGGTGCGGCGCCCGGGCACGAGCAGGCCGAGGACGCCCGCGACGACGAACGGAACGAGATCGGTACGGCGGCCTCCGGGCGCTCCGGCAACTGGGACGCCGAGCCGGCGGGTGGCCGTATCCCCGGTGGGATGGACGGGCTCTGGAACGGGGTCGCCCTGTTCCTCGTGGTGGTCGTCGGCGGCGTGCTCGCGGTCCGCCGGTTCAGCCGGCACCGACAACCGGACTGATCGCCCCCCTCACCCCCTGGAGGCTCACCCACCGCCGTCCCCACGGACGGCCGGCCCTCGTCGGTCAGTCAGGTGCAGTCGCCGGTGCTGGTCGCCCGGGTACGCTCCAGCCCGGCCGTCGCCGTCGACCGGGCCTCGTCGGCGGTGACGGCGAAGCCGGTGTTCCGGTCGTCCGCCGCCGCCGCGAAGATCACCCCGAGTACCTGACCGTCCGGGCCGACCAGCGGCCCGCCGGAGTTGCCGCTGCGGACGAGTCCCCGGATCGTGTAGATCTCCCGGGTCACCCGTCCCGACTCGTAGATGTTCGGGCCGGGGATGTCGCCGACGTCGCGGATCCGGGCCGGCTGCGCGTTGTAGGGGCCGTCCAGTGGGAAGCCGAGCACGATCGCGTCGTCCTCGACCGCCGCCTCACGGCTCGCGAAGGGCATCACCGGGGCCGACAGACCGGGTACGAAGAGCACGGCCAGGTCGCGGTTCGGGTCGTACACGACCACCCGGGCGCTGTGCCGGTCGCCGTTCAACTCGACCGAGACGGTCCGGGTGCCGGCGACCACGTGCGCGTTGGTCATCACCCGGTCCTCGGCGTACACGAAGCCGGACCCCTCGATCCGACGTCCGCAGATGTCGGCCGTACCCAGCACCTTCACCACCGAGCGTCGGCCGTTGACCACAACCGGCGAGTTCGCCAGCGCCGGGTCCGGGGAGGCCACCTCGCGGGACCGGGTGGTGGCGAGCCCGCCGAAAACCTCCGGGAAGCCGTTGGTGTCGACGGTGTCCCGCAGCGCCCGGGACAGTGTCTGGGCCTCCGGCGGCAGGACCCGGTCGACCACGGTCAACAGGGCGCTGTTGCGTACCGCACTGGCCAGCCAGGGCATCGACGAGGAGGCCAGCGGCACCGCGACCAGCCACGCCACCAGTAGCACGGCGAACAACGAGACGACCGCGCCGCCGACGTCGTCCACCCTGCGACCGATCTTGCTGGTGATCGCGTGCCGCAGGTGGGAACCGAGCCAACCGGCGAGCGCCTGGCCGAGTACCGCCAGCCCGAACACCGCGATCAACGCCACCACGACCCGGGTCACACCGCTGGAGAACCGGTCGGCCAGCAGCGGTCCGATCTGCAGCCCGATCAGCGCACCGCCGAAGAAGCCGGCGAAGGAGAGCAGGCCGATGACCAGGCCCTGCCGATAGCCGCTGATCGCGAAGAGCAGCATGAGCAGGACCAGGACCACATCCACCACCGACACCCGTTCAGGGTACGGGGGCCAGCTGTGAGTTCGCCCGGCCGCGACGCAGACCGTCCGATCTCCCGGCCGGTCGTGCCGATGCCCGGCCGGCTAGGTGGCCGCCGGCCCGGTCAGTTCGTCGGACCCGACCGTCGGCGGCGGTGGAGGGGTCGGCGGCAGGTCGAGTACCCGGTCCTGGGACCACGGACGCGACCAGCCCGCCATGTCGAGCAGGGCGGCGAGCACCCCGGCGGTGAAGCCCCAGACCAGCATGCCGCGGGCCTGGAAGGCCGGGCCGATCCAGCCGCTGGAGTGCCGGACCCGAACCCGGTTGGCCGGGTCGACCAGTTCGGCGATCGGCAGCCGGGCCACGTGTGCCACCTCGGCCGGTTCCCGGGAGTGCACCGGATGCGGCCGGTGCCACCAGGCGAGGACCGGGGTGACCACGAAGTTGCTGACCGGGATCCAGAGCCGGGGCAGTTCGGCCAGCACCGTGACGCTCGCCGGGTCGAGCCCGACCTCCTCGTACGCCTCACGCAACGCGGTCGACGCGGCGTCGGTGTCCTCGGGGTCGCAGGCGCCGCCGGGAAAGGCCGGCTGGCCGGCGTGGGTACGCAGGGTCGCCGCCCGTTGCAGGATCAGCACGTCCGGCCCGTGCTCCGGATCCTCGCCGAGCAGGATGAGGACGGCGCTGTCCCGTCCCCCGTTCCGGGGCGTACGCAGCCGGGTGAAGTCCTCGGCGCGCGCGGACCGGACCCGGACGAGCAGGGGCTCGCACCACGTGGGCAGCTCGCGCTCGGTCACGGCCGTACCGTCACCCCCAGATGCTCGCGTACCAGCTCGGTGAGTTCGGCGTAGTCCAACGCCCCGGTCTGGTCCTCGTGCCGGATCCGCCCCTCCGCGTCGACGAAGAAGGTGACCGGTACGAGTGGGCGCTTGGCGTGCCGGAGCAGCCGCTTGTCGCGGTCGAAGAGGCTGGGGAAGCGCAGCCCGAAGTCCGCGCCGAGGGACTGCGCGGCGTCGCGGTCGTCGCCGCTGTTCACCCCGATCACCCGTACCGCCCCGCCGGCCTGGTCGGCGAAGCGTTGGAACACCGGCAGCTCCTTCAGGCACGGCGGGCACCAGGAGGCCCAGAGGTTGATCACGGCGGGTCCGCGCAGCGCGCCGACCTCGACGGTGCTCTCCCCGACCAGGCAGGGCAGGGAGAGCCGGGGCAACGGCCGGACCGTCGTGCCGCCCGGCGTCGCCGTGCCGGTCGGGGTCCCGCTGCCGGTCGGGGTCCCGCTGCCGCCCGGCGTCGGGGTGCCGGCCGGTGCCGTCCCGGCCGACGCGCCGGTCAGTGGCGTGCTCAGGGTCGCGCAGTCGGCGAACGCTGTCGTCGTTCCGCCCTGGTCGGTCGCCCCGGAACGCCGGCCCTCCGCCGGGTCCGACGACCCGGTGCAGGCGGTGGCGAGCAGCAGCACGCCGAGCAGAAGGCCGCCGAGCGCCGAGTGGCGGACGTGGCGGAGCTGCGGTCCGGTCCGGGCCGGCCGGCCGCTCACGGTACGGACCCCGAGTCGGCTGCTGGCGGTACGGATCCGGCTGGTCCCGGTACGGATCCCGAGTCGGCGGCTCACGGTACGTCGTCCGCGACGACAGCCTGCACCGGCACCAGGTCGGGGTCGACTCCCGCCTGTACCGCGAGGTCGCGGGCCCGTGGACCCTTGAGCAGCTTCGCCGCTCCGGCCGCGTCCGTGGGTCCGGTGCCGTAGGAGGGGCAGAACCGGGCCAGCGTGCAGGCGCCGCAGGCGGGCTTGCGGGCGTGACAGACCCGGCGGCCGTGGAAGATGATCCGGTGCGACAGCATCGTCCAGTCGCGCCGTTCGAAGAGCGCCCCGACGGCGTGCTCGATCTTGACCGGGTCGCTCTCGGCGGTCCACGCCCACCGCCGGACCAGACGCTGGAAATGGGTGTCGACGGTGATCCCCGGTACGTCGAACGCGTTGCCGAGGATCACGTTGGCGGTCTTCCGGCCGATTCCCGGCAGGGTCACCAGGTCGACGAGCCGCCCCGGCACCTGGCCGTCGTACCGCTCGACGAGGTCCTGCCCGAGCTTGATCAGCGAGGTCGTTTTGTTCCGGAAGAAGCCGGTCGGCCGGATCATCTCCTCCAGCTCGGTACGGTTCGCCCCGGCGTAGTCGGCGGCGGTGGGATACCGGGCGAAAAGCTTCGGCGTCACCTCGTTGACCCGCTTGTCGGTGCACTGCGCCGAAAGGATCGTCGCCACCGCCAGTTGCAGCGGGCCCTCGTGGTCGAGCTCGCAGTGCGCGTCCGGGTGGGTCTCGGTCAGCAACCGGCCCATCCGCCGGGCCCGCCGCTTCCGACCGAGATCGGACTCCGCGGTCGGATTCAGCCGCCGGATACGGGGTCGGCCGGCCCCGACACCGACCACCGCGACCTCGGGGTCGACGGAATCGTCTGTCGCGCTCACGCCGGCCAGCCTACGTCGCGGGGCGCGCCCCGGAGCCCACGCCCGGCCTCAGGTGTCGTCGCCGGGCGGGGAGATCTCGCCGTCGGCGGAGAACCGGGCACCGGTCTTCGGGAAGTCCGACCGGGACAGGTCGCGGACCAGGCCCAGGCCGCGCTTCTGGCCGTCCATGGTCGGCTTCCCCTCACCGTTCATGTACGTCGGAACGAACTCCCCGCCCGCCCAACTGCCGTCGGCGGCCAGTGACACCTTGAGGATCCCGCCCCAGCCGAGTCGTCCGTTGTTGCTGAGTGTCCCGCCGCCACCGGCGAAGTTGCCGAGGCTGTACGCGATCAGGCGCCCCTGGTAGAACTCCAGCCCGCGCAGCACGTGCGGGCCGTGTCCGACGATCAGGTCGGCGCCCGCGTCGATCATGGCGTGGGAGAACTTGACCGGATCACCCCGGTTCTCGCCGAGGAACATCTCCGTTCCGGGCCGGACCCGGGTCTTGTCCGCGCCCTCGCCGCCCATGTGCACCTGCACGACCACCAGGTCCGCCATCCGGTCGGCCTTCTCGACGACCTTCTTCGCCTTCTTGATGTCGATCAGGCTGTTCGACCAGGCGTACGACGAGAAGCCGGCGACGGCCACCCTGACGCCCTCGACCTCGGCGACGGTGATCTGGTCCGGCGCGCCGGTGTGCTGGAGGTCGTACTTCTCCAGCGCCTCCTGGGTGTTCCGGTAGCCGGCCCGGCCGTAGTCGTACCCGTGGTTGTTGGCCTGGTTGAGCAGTTCGAAGCCGGCGTCGGCGAGGTGTTTGGCGTAGGACGGCGGGGCGCGGAACTGGTGGCAGTTGCTGGAGCCGGGGCCGCACTTGCCGGTTCCGGTGTCATCGGTGAGCGGTTCCTCGAGGTTCCCCATCACCAGGTCGGCGGCGAGCGCCTTCTGCACCGAGTTGAAGAAGCCCTTGCCGCCGTTCGCCGGCAGCCGGCCGGGCGCGTTACCCAGCACGATGTCCCCGGTGGCGGACATCGTGATGACCTTGGGCTCGGGTTCACCGGTCGGTGACGGCCCGGTCGAGGGGGAGCCGTCGGTTCCGGTCGCGCCGGCCGGTCCGGTGGTCCTGTCGTCCGCCATGTCGACTATCGCCACCCCGGCGACGCCGACGCCGAGCAGCACCGCGAGGACCGCGGTCACGATCAGCAGCGTCTGCCGGCCGGACCGCCGTCGCTTGCGACGGGGCCGCGGCGTGGGCGGATCGGTGTCGTACATCGCCCGCCGACGTTACCGTCGGGCGGCCGGGCGGGCGACAGCCGTCAGGCCAGCTTTCCGCCGCCGATCTGGTTGCCGTCCCCGGTCAGGGCCGCCCACCGTCGAGGCCGCCCCTGGTCAGGGCTGCGGCCGACACGGGACGGACCGGCCGCGACTCGGCCCGGGGCGACGCCGCTCGGGGGCGGACCGGCTGGACGTCAGCCCGGGGCGACACCGGCCCGCCGGGCCGGCTGGTCGGACCAGGGCACGCAGGGGGTGGCGCCGCCGGTCCGGACCGCCCGGCAGGCGGCCCGGGCGAGCGGGGCACCCCAGCGCGAGCGCGGTCCGCCGTACGGGGCGACGGGGCCGTCGGGCGGGCAGAGCAGGGTCACCGAGTCGGTGGGCGTACCGGTGCCGGGCAGGCCCAGCTCCCGGAGTGCCTGGACCTTCGCCTCGGTCACCGTGGCGACGGCGTTGACCAGGGCGGCCTCGCTCAGGCGTACGGGCAGCAGCGCGACGATGTTGACGGTCCCGACCGGCCGTGCCGGTTCGGCGTCCACCGCCCCGACCTCGTCGGCCTCGGCAGGCTCACCGGCCTCGGCGGCCCAGATCGGGGTACCGAGCCCCACCGTGGCCCAGACCCGGACATCCTGGTCGACGGCGCTCACCCGCTCGGTCACGTCCACCCCGGTGAGCAGTCCGACGCCGGGTCCGCGCAGGTCGAGCTGGTCGGCCAGGGCTGTCAGGTGGGCGTCCGGGTCGTCCCGCCGGTACGTCATCGGCACGGTCGCGTTGACCACCCACTGCCGTACGCCGATCCCGCCGCCGAGCGGCCCGGAACTGATCGCCAGCGCCGGGCTGGCGAGTCGCCAGACCAGCAGCGGAATGTCCCACCCGTCCTCAAGACGGTGGGTGAGTACCGGCTCGGCCCACATCCGGTCGACCCTACGAGACGTCCCGACGCTGTCCCGGGCCCACCCGGCCGACACCGGTTTCGCCCTGAACGGGCACGTATTCCCTGCTCAATACGTCGACGTCGGGTTCGCGACGGATCAAGATTCCAGGGGTGCAGCTCCGATTACTCTTCACATGCGCCTAGACTTGGCGGCGCGCGGCGGATCACGACCGGGAACTCAACCGGGGGCAGGCGGCCCGCGTAGGCGGAGGTGGCGCGATGGACGAGGTATTGGCCCGCAGCGGAATCTTCCAGGGTGTCGACCCGGAGGCTGCCGAGGCGCTCGCCAAGGACATGGAGACGATCGAGTTCCGTAAGGGCGAGATCGTCTTCAACGAGGGCGAGCCGGGCGACAGTCTTTATATTGTGCTCAGCGGCAAGATCAAGGTTGGTCGGCGGGCTGCCGACGGCCGGCAGAACCTGATCGCCGTGATGGGCCCGTCGGACATGGTCGGTGAGCTGTCGCTCTTCGACCCGGGTCCGCGTACGGCGACCGCCACCGCGGTGATCGACACCCGGCTGGCCCGACTGCGCAAGCAGGCGTTGCGGCCGTGGCTGAACAACCGGCCGGAGATCGCCGAGCAGCTGCTCCGGGTGCTCGCCCGCAGGCTGCGCCGGACGAACGACAACCTGGCCGACCTGATCTTCACCGACGTTCCGGGCCGGGTGGCGAAGAACCTGCTCCAGATGGCGGGCCGGTTCGGCACCCGGGACGGCGGCGTACTCCGGGTCACCCACGACCTGACCCAGGAGGAGATCGCCCAACTCGTCGGCGCCTCCCGGGAGACCGTCAACAAGGCGCTGGCCGATTTCGCCTCGCGTGGCTGGCTCCGGCTGGACGGCAAGAGCATCATCATCCTCGACCCGGAGCGGCTGGCCCGGCGCGCCCGGGTCTGACCCGTACGTCACGCAGCCGCCGCTGCCTGCTGTCCCGCTGCCGACCGGTCCTCCGTCAGGAACCGGTCGGCAGCGGCGTGTCCGGGGCCCGGGCCGCCCGGCTCCCCATCCGGATCACGGCCGCGACGCCGACGCGTCGAGGGCGCCGACCCGGACCGGAAGTTGCAGGCATGGCGGGTGCGGCTCCACGTGTGGCCAGGTGCAGGCCGGATGTTCGTGTCCGACGACCCAGACCCAGCAACCAGACTCGTCGTGGCGGGTGACGTTGCGGTGGATCCGGCTCAGGGTCAGCTGAACGCACGCCCCGACCGGCAGCGTGGCGCCGTGTGACCAGTCGGCGGGGGCCAGCCGCAGCAGGCTGCCCTCAGGCAGGTCGGGAATCACGACCTCGGGCTTGATTACCGGTGGTCGTTCGTCGGCCATCACCGGCTCCGGAAGCGGTGCCAGCACCGGCTGTTCCAGCCCACGGTGCCGTGTCCGTCGTCGTACCGCTGGAGACGGGCCAGATCGAGGACCCGCTGCCGGGCAGCCTCCGCCTCGGCGGCGTCCTGTTCGCGGGCGGCCTGTTCGCCTTGCGCGGCGAGTCTCTGACGGCGGGTACGCCATCCGATCCACAGCTTCATCCCCGGATCTCCATTCGGCTGACGGGTTCGGCGGCCGTGCCCGGAGCAGCAGACACCGCCATCGGGGCAGGCGGTGTGGGACCGGAAGGGGAACCGGGTCCCACACCGCCTGCGGATGGGCACGGTGCGCAGGGCCTACCGCTTGCCGACGAAAGGTCCTACCGCCGTCTCCGGTTCGGGAACACGAAAGCTCCGCAGAGCACCAGGAGTGAAAACTGGCTTAAGCCAGTTGACCAGAGATGAACGTCTCCGTCAATAGGTGGCTTGAGCCAGTTGGGCTAGGCTGTGCGAGGGAACTTCACAGGAGGCGGCGAATCCACATGGGCCAGGCAGCGAACTCTGACAGGCAGCCCCCAAGTAGGCGTGTCGCTGACGAGTTGCGTGCCGCCATCACAAGCGGCGACCTGCCGGCGGGCAGAAAACTGCCCTCGGAACGAGAACTCGCCGCTCAGTACGGGATCGCCCGCAACACCGCCCGAGAAGCCATCGCGATCCTTCAACGCGAAGGTCTGGCGATCAGCCAGCACGGACGCGGCGCGTTCGTGCGGAGCCGACCGCCGCTGATGCGTCTCGGCGCCAACAGGTACTCGCGAAGGTTGCGCGAGGAGACCGGCGTCTCCCCGTTCCGGATCGAGGTGACCAAGCAGGGTCGGACGCCACGAACCGAATGTCGCTCGGTCACCCGAGAGCTGCCACCGGCCGATGTGGCTCAGCGACTCGGAGTCGATCCACAAGCGAGTACGGTGGTCCGCCGCGAGAACTGGTACTTCGCCGACGACGAACCCGTACAGGTGGGCGTTACGTACATCCCGGAGGCAGTCGCCGGCACCTCACCACTGGCCAGCGAGCAGGTACTCGGCCGTGGAAGCATCTACGCCCGGTTCGAGGACCTCGGCTACGTCATCAGCCGAATCCGGGAGGAGATTTCCGCCCGGATGCCGAGCCGCGACGAGACGGAGGGACTCCAGATCCCGCCCGGCGTACCTGTCATCGAGGTGTTGCACACCAGCCTCGACGACAAGCAGCGGCCCTTTGAGGTGACCCGCTTCGTCATGCGGGCCGATCTCAACGGGCTCGACTACGAAATGCCGGTTGAGGACTGAGGGAGCCGGGATGCGGCGCGGCAGTGTGCTCCGGCTGGGGCTGCTCGCCCTGCTCTGGGGCTCGGGCTTCCTCTGGATCAAGCTGTCGCTGCAGGGCTTCGCCCCGGTGCAGATCGTGCTCGTCCGCCTGGTCCTCGGTGCGGCCGTACTGATGCCGATCGCGCTGGCCCGGGGGCTGCGTCCGCCGACCGACCGCCGGACCTGGCTGCATCTCGCGATCGCCGCCCTGGTCGCCACGGTCATCCCGTACACCCTTGTCGGGTACGGCGAACGTACCGTCGGTTCGAACGTCGCCGGGGTGCTCAACGCGACCACGCCGGTGTGGACGGTCCTGATCGCCTTCCTCGCCGGCACCGACCGGGTGACCGGTCTCCGGCGTGGGCTCGGCATCGTGCTCGGCTCCGCCGGAACCGTGCTCATCTTCTCGCCGTGGCAGTCGGCCGGTGAGATCGCGAGCTGGGGCGGCCTCGCCTGCCTGGTCGCCTCCGCCAGCTACGGCGTCAGCTACGTCTACCAGGGCCGGTTCCTCACCAACCGGGGGATTCCGCCGATCATGCTCGCGGCGTGTCAGCTCGCGGTCGGAGCCGTACTGATCGGGTTCGCCGTGCCGGTCGGCGGGCTGACGGCGCCGACCTGGCGTACCGACGCGGTGGTGAGTCTGCTGGTCCTCGGGGTGCTCGGCACCGGTGTCGCGTACCTGTTGAACTACCGGCTGATCACCGACGAGGGGCCGACGACGGCCTCGACCACCACCTACCTGCTGCCGGTTGTCGCGGTGGTGCTCGGCGCCCTGGTGGTGAACGAGCCGACCACCCTGCCGATGCTCGGCGGGATGCTGCTGGTGCTCGCCGGGGTGGCGCTGGCCCGGTCGAACAGCCGGGACGCGCCGGCCACCGTCCGGCGGCACCGGGCGGTACGCCGACCCGGTAATGTCCGGAGTGGAGTTGGTCGGGGTACGGGGTGACCGGCGACCCGGCCACCCCGGGCACTCACTCGCCGTCGAGTTCGACGTCGATGCCGATGTCCTCCAACGCGTCCTCGAGATCGTCCAGAGCTTCCTGGATCTCCTCCACCGGGTCGTCCATTTTGTTGCCCTGCCCCTCGGTCAAGAGCGATGAGTCAACTTCACAAAAGCGTGAAGTAGCGCACAAAGTACTATCCACGCATAACAGCGTCAACAAACCTGGCACGAATCCTCTTCGAATTACCGACTGCGGAACGACCCCTATCGGCAAGTTGCGGGTCCGGCTCTTGGCGACCATCGCCTGCCTCGCTCTCCTCGCGTCGCCCGCATGGGCGCAACCCGAGGGGGCCGTCGAGGCCATCATCATCGTGACCGGCGGACCGCCGGGCAGCAGTTGCCCGCCGCCGGGCAGCACCCCCGGCTGCACCTCGACCACCACCGTGGTCGAGCGGTCGATCACGCTCACCGACCTGACCCCGGAGTTCGCGCTGACCGGCATCCCGGGCGACACCCTGCAGCAGGAGGGCGTTGTGATGATGACCGTGACCAGCAACAGCCGGTGACGATCCCGCTCACCGTCACCACCGGCGGGTACGTCGCCACCCTGCACTACGTGGCGATGGCCCGGTGAGCGGCGGACGTGGTGCGGTCGACGGGGGTCAGTTCGTGGCGGGTGGGATGCGGCAGGCGGCGTCGACCCGGTTGACCGGCCGTACCCGCCGGCCCAGCCCTTCCAGCAGCGAGTCCTCGACGTGGAAGCCCCACACCCGCAGCCGGTACCGGGGGAGCTCACCCTCGGTGGGGCAGAGCACCTGGGCCTCGATCCGCTCGACCGAGACGTACCGCACCCCGCCCCGTTCCTGCAGGATCACCGCGTGGACGTCGTCAACGGTGATGACGTGACCACGGATATCCTCGCTCCCGCCGTCAGGCTCGGTCCCGCCGTCAGGCTCGGTCCCGCTGTCGGGCACGACACCGCGCTCCGGACCGGTACCGCGCTCCGGGCCGGTGTCGTCGTCGGGCTCGCCGGGTACGGCGGTTCCGCCGGTCCGGACCGTGGTCACGGTCAGCGGCAGCACCGGGGTCGTGATCACCGGTAACGCCGCCCAGCAGAGCGTGACCAGCACCGCCAGCTGGGTCGTCATCGCCACCGGTCGGGCCACCGCCGCCGGGATCGGCCCGGCGACAAGAAGCGCGAGCAGCGGTGGTGCCGCGATCACCAGTACCGCGAAATACTCCCGCTGTGTCCACCCGGCACCCAGCGTCGGCGCCATCAGCACCCCGTACCCGGCCAGCAGGGTGAGCAGCCCGAGCGCCCGGGGAATCCGTCGGTCCTCCACCGTCGCCGGGGAGAGTTGGAACGCGGCGGCGAACGCCGGCAACAGCAGCGGCAGGTAGAGGATCGGCCAGGTGGCGAGCGCGATCCCGAAACAGGCGATCACCGCCCAGTGCGGCGTCATCCGCCGCCACCGGGCGAAGAGCGGCGGACGGCGCCCGATCCGGTGGGTCGGCGCGGCCTCGGCGCTGACCGCCAGCGTGCCGCCGATTGCGAAGATCGCCACCAGGCCGGCGGAGACCAGTCGGGCCGCCGTGGTGACCAGCGCGGCGGCGAGGTTGACCGGGTTGACGTTGGCCACCAGCAGCAGCGTGGTCTGCAGCTCACCGCCCGCCTCCACCCCGAGTCGGAGGACGGAGAAGAGCGCCGGTACGCCGACCGCCAGGGTCCAGAACGACTGGCTCGCCCGGGACCGCTGATCCGTCGGATCCGCTGCGGGGGCTCCACCGCCGGGTTCGGCACCCTTTCCGACGTACGTCGTCGGCAGGTCACCGTCCCCGTCCGGCGGCAGGTCCGGGTCCGTATCCCGCCCGGTCCGGGCCGCCGTGGGCGTACCCGTCGGTGCTGAACCTCCAGATGCCGGAACGCCCGGCCGGACCGTCAGCGGCGCGGACGACGGCTGCGCCGGCTCGGACGCGACGGCGGCCGGCCCGCGTACGGCGGCATCCTCCCGGCCCGCCGTGCTCATCTCGGCGGCGCCTTCTCGTCGAAGTCCACCAGGTCGGGCACGTCCAGCGGCGGCGGCTGCTCCCGGTCCGCGCCGAGCCACGGCCCGAGATGCTTGTGGTACGCGGCCAGCCACGGGCTGGTCCGGCCCTTCCGCCCCTCCAGGTAGCTCTTCTGCAGGAAGTACGCGACCAGGTCGCGTAGTGCCGGATCGCTGATCGGCACCCCGACGCCGAGCTGTTCACTGGTGCCGAACGGCATGTCGACCATGCGGAGCTGGGTCGGGTGCTGGGCGAGGAAGCCGGCCAGGATGGTCTCGTCCGAGCTGACCGCGTCGTAGCGACCCGCCAGGATCCCGTCCACACAGTCCCCGACGTTCTTGACAACCAGCGCCTTGACCTCGTGCCGGCCGAGTTCCGCCTCGCTTGTCGAACCGCCGCTGGTGCAGACCCGGTACCTCGGGTCGCGCAGGTCCTCGATGGTCCGGATGGCGTCCCGGTGCTTGTTGTGGATCATCACCTCCTGGGTGGTGACCAGGTACGGGCCGGCGAAGCTGACCAGCTTCTGCCGATCCTCGGTGATCGAGAAGCTCGCCACCACGATGTCGACCTGGCCGCTCTGCAGCGCGGGGACGCGGTCCTCGGTGTCGAGCGCCTTGAACTCGATCCGCTCGTCGCCGGCATAGCCGAGCGAGGCGGCGATGTAGCGGGCGATCTCGATGTCGAAGCCGACGTGCCTGCCGTCCTCCAGTCCGCCCATCAGCGGTTCGAAGGTGGCCACCCCGATCTTCAGTTTGCTCTGGCCGTAGATGTGCGACTCCCGGAGCTTGTCCTGGACGGAGACGCCCGGATCCCGGCCGTCGCAGCCGGCGCCGGCGGCGAGCAGCAGGGTGAGGACAACCGCGAGGGTACGGCCGAACACCTGGACCCGGCCCCGGTGTGTTTCGTCGCGCATCGTCGGCCTCCGGAGGAGGGAGTAGCGAGCGCTCAGCGTAGCCGATCAGGTCCACTGTGGTAACCGCGCGGAACGGTGGACCGCGCCCCGACCCCCGCCGGCGCGGGGCGGACCGGGCCGTCAGCCGGCGACAGGGCGGCCGGCCGGGGCTCAGCCCTGGGCGAGGGTCGGGCCGCCGAGTGCGTTGACCCCCTTGCCGGCCAGACACCGGAAGGTCCGGTCGGTCCCCCCGGCCGGCGACGGCAGCACCTCGAACCGCCACCCGTCGACCTCGATCAAAGTGGTGGTCAGCCGGAACACGTACGGGCTGCAGATCTCCTGCACGTCCGGATGCTGCTTCACCGTGGCGTGGTCGGCCGGGTCGAGGCCCGCCGGCAGTTCACCCAACGCGTACGTCTCCCAGGTGTGCCGGCCCTCGCAGGACTGTGTCCGGACCTCCGCCCGCCCCCGCTGCACCCGCACCGGTCCGAAGCACTCCGGCTCTGCCGGACAGCTGACTCCGGAGGGGAGCGGGGCGAGGCAGCCGCGCAACGCGCCGATCTTGGCACTGCGAGACGGGCCGGGGTTGACCGGAGTGGCACTGCTGCTGCGCCCGCCCCCGTTCGGCGACGGACCGGACCCGGTTCGGTGGGCGACGTACCAGGAACCGCCGGCGATGGTGGCGACCAGGATCAGGGCGCCCAGGCTGCCCAGGAACCAGTACAGGTGTCGGCGACGGCCGGAGTGCGGAACCGTCGGATGCGGGTCGGTCCGGGGCCCGACCGTCCAGGGAGGCGGCGGGGTGTAGGCGCTGGACAGGTAGACCTTCGGCGGGGCGCCGCCCGAGGTGGGTGCCGCCGGGGCCGGCGCGCCGGAGGTGGGGGTGTGGGCGGGACGCGGGCCCGGTACGCCCGCCGGACCGGCCACGGCCACCCCGCCCGGCCCGGTTGCCCCGGCGGCGGGCGCACCGTTCGACGTCGCTCCGGTCAGCCCGGCGGCCGGCGGACCGACACCGCCGGGCACCGTCCCAGCCGGCATCGTCCCAGCCGGCATCGTCCCGGCGGGGACACCGGAGACCGGGGTGCCGGGCACCGGGCCCGGGGAGACCGGCACGGCCGCGACCACGCCGGAGATCGGGGGTACCCCGGTCTCCGGGAAGTCGAGGGAGACCATCGCGAGCAGGTCCCGCAGCTGGGCCGCGCTGGGCCGGTCGGCCGGGTCGTTCGCCATCCCGTAGCGGAGCAGGTCCAACAGCCGGCTCGGCACACCCGGCAGCTCCGGGATCGGCTCGGCGAAGAGTTCCATCAGGGTGAGCAGACCGGGGTTGCGGTCGGCCTGCCAGCGCGGCGGTTTGCCGTACATCACCGCGTAGAGGGTGGCGCAGAGCGCGTACACGTCGACGGCCGGCGAGGGCGGGCTGTGCCGGAACATCTCCGGTGGCGCGTACGCCGGGGTGAGCACCTCCAGGGTGATCGCGGAGTCCCGGACCTCGGCCAGGACGGCCAGCCCGAAGTCGGCCAGGGTCGCGTCGTTGAACCGGGAGTAGAGGATGTTGGCGGGCTTGACGTCCCGGTGCAGCACCCCGAACTGGTGGGCGTCGGCGAGCGCGTCGGCGATCTTCACTCCGACGTCACGGGCTTCGGCCGCGCTCAGCGGGGAGGTACGCATCCGGTCCGCGAACGACCCGTCGCAGAGTTCCATGATCAGATAGGGGTGCCGGTCCTGGGTGACCCCGACATCGAAGAGGTCGACCACGTGCGGGTGGGACGACATCCGGGCCGCTGCCCGCGCCTCCCGGAGAAATCGTCGCTGGTCGCGCTCGTCGTCCAGAGTACGGTTCTCGATCTTGACCGCTACCTCCCGCCCGACGGACTGTTGGGTGGCCCGGAACACGGTGGCGTAACCACCTCGGGCAATCACCTGCAAGTCGGTCAGACCCGGCACAACAGGCAGGGGCAGCGCGCCTCGTGGAGTGTCGGTCACAGAGTCGAAAATACCGAAGACATGAGACGATTCAGCCCCCTGAAGCGGTGGCTGTTACCGGCTGGTTGCCATTCCGAGTCCGGTCGAGCCACAGCCCGACCCCGGTGGCGACCGCCCCGAGCCCCTCCCAGACCGCCACCCCGAGGAACCGCAACGGCGCCGTCCCGGTCACCACCAGCACAGTGAAGACGGTGAACGTCACCAGCCGGAAGACCACCGTGAACCGGAAGAAGGGCCGCCAGTCCATGGTCGCGGCGAGCAGGTAGTAGACGCCCATGTTGAACGACGCCATCGACGAGGCGGTGACGAACGTCCGGGTGTAGTCACCGGTCGCCCGCTCGGCGGAACCGAGCACCTCGAAACCGAGCAGTCCGAGCAGCACCTCGGGGCGGATCAGACCGACGGCACCGAGCAGCACCGCCAACCCGCCGAAGACGGCGATCGTCCATGCCGCGACCGAGCGGGGCAGCCTCATCGTGCGGATCCTCCGGTGCAGCAGCACCCGCCCCCGGTGGACGGAAGTGGATCTAGGCTAGCGCCTGACCCGGCTGCGCGGTATCCCGCAGATCGAACGATCCGGTCCCGTGCGCGGTCGCCACCTCGTCGCGTACGCCCCCAGCACGACGGGGATCGCCGCCACCGGTCCGCTGCCGGACGACCCGTACCGGGTTCCGCTCGCCGACCGCCCCCGACACCGTCGCCCCGTCCGGGCCGGAGACCGATCCGGTGTCCGCACCGGACACCGCCCCGACCACATCGGACAACGCCGTCCTGGCGTCGGCCGCACCGACCAGGCGGGCCCGCAGCGCCGTCACCCGGCTCCGCTCACTGGCCTGCTCCGTCGCGTACGCCAACCGGACCGCCTCCTCGGCGGCGGTCACCGCCGCCCCCGGCTCACCGGCCGCGGCCAGCGCCTCGGCCAGCACCTCGGTCGCGACAACCTGACTGCGGATGTCCTCCCCCGACGCGTCGACCGCCCGCCGGGCCCAGTCCAGTGCCGCCTCGGTCCGCCCGTCGGCGAGCAGCGCGGCCGCGTACCGGGCCAGGATCTGGCGGCGGGAGAAGAGCACCGACGGCAGCGCGTCCGAGACCACGATCGGTTCGAGCAGGCGTACCGCCGCCGCGGCGTCGCCCTCGGCCAACCGACTCTCGGCGAGCAGCACCTGGGGCCCGAGCTGGATCAGCGCCATCGGGGTGTGCGGCTCGACGGCCGCCAACACCGCCTCGGCGTCCCGGCCGGCCGCGGCCGGGTCACCCCGGTCCAGCGCGACAACTCCACGCAACGTACCGGCCAGACCGGTGAGCAGCGGATGGGAGGTACGTCGGGCGTACGCGAGCGCGTCGGTCAACAGGTCGGCGGCGTGTTCCGGCTCGCCCAGCCCCCGGGCCACCGCCCCCCGGACGACCAGCGCGAAACCCCGCCCCCAGTCGTCGGAGGCGGCGGCGAAGTCCCGGTACGCCCGCCGCGCCTCCCGGTCGGCCTCGGCCAGTTCACCCAGCTCGGCGGCGGCGAACGCCTCCACGGCCCGCAACGTGCCGACCGCCCAGGCGTCGCCGACCCGTTCGCCGAGCGGCAGGAAGACCCGGGCCAGTCGGCGGGCCTCGGCGAGCCGGCCGGCGAGCAGCCGGGCGAAGGCGGTGGTGCCGCGCAGCCACGCCTCGCCGACCGGGTCGTCGATCTCGGCGAAGAGCTGCGCCGCCCGGTCCAGCACCGCGTCGGTGCCGGCGAAGTCGCCCCGGGTGGTGGTCACCCAGGCCAGGTTCTGCAACGACCACGCCTGCCCACGCGGATCGTCGGCGTCCAGGTTCACCTGGTACGCCCCGGCGAACCGACTGCTGGCCTGGCCGAGTCGACCGGCGACGAAGTCCGCCATGCCGAGCCGGCGCATCGCCGAGGCCCGGGGGCCGGGCAGGTCCGCCTCGGTGGCCACCCGCAGCGCCTCCTGCCAGATCTGCACCGCACGCGTCCGGTCGCCCTGGGCCCGGTACGCCTGTCCGAGCACCAGCAGCGCCCCGGCCCGTACGGCCGCGTCGTCCCCGGCGTTCGCGCAGATCTTCTCGGCCAGGGTGAGCGCGTCGGCGATCCGGCCCACCTGGAGCAGTGCCCGGGCGTGGACCAGGCGGGCACCGCCGGGCACGGCGGCACCGGCGAGCCGGTCGGCCCGCTCGGCGTACTCGACGGCCTGCAGCGGCTCGCCCACGGCGAGGGACCGCCGGGCGGACCGGTTGAGCGCGGCCATACCGAGCGGGGCCACCTTCCGGGCCGTCGCGTCGGTCGGCAGGTTGATCACGTCGGCGAGCGCGGTGGCCCGCTCGGTATGCTCGGCGATGAACGCGTCCCGGGCCGCCTCCGGCAGCACCGCCGGGGTGACGCCGCCCCGGCCGGGAAGCCCGTCGGCACCGGTCGGCGCGGCCCACTCGACGAGTGCGGCGTGCCGGTCGGCGAGGTCCGCCTTGCCGATCCCGGCGTACGCCGCCTCCCGCATCAGCGGGGTCGCGAAGAGGTAACCGTCGCGGTTGCGGTGCAGCATGCGACGTTGGAGCAGTTCCTCGACGGCCCGTTCGAGTTCCACCGCGACGACGGCCGACGGCCGGCCCTCCCGGCCGGCCCGCCGCTCGCGCAGCGCCTCGAGCGCGCCGGCCGGGACGGTGTCGCCGATGACGGCCGCGTCCCGCAGCGCCGCTCGCGCGTCCGGCGGCAGGGCGTCGATCCGGGCCGCCAGCACGGCGGCGAGGTCCCGGGAGAGCAGTCGGCTGCCGAGCGAGCCGGGCACCAGCCGCCAGACGGTGCCGGGTGCCGGGCCGACGGCCGGCCCCGGTTCCGCGCCCGGCGGTCGGGTGGTCGGGGCGGTCTGGCGGACCGCCCGGCCGGCCGGCGGCGCCTCGGTCGGGGCGACGGCGGAACCGGAAGCGGTACCGAGGGCGGCAGCGGAGGCGCGGGCGCCGACGGAACCGACCCGGGCGGGCTCCAGCACCGTGGTGAGCGCGCCGCGTTCCATCAGCAGCGTGACCAGTTCGGCGAGGTAGAACGGGTTTCCCTGGGCGGTGGCGAGCAGCCGGTCCACGTCGTTCTGCGGCAGCCGCCCGCCACCGAGGTACGTGGTGAGCAGCCGGGCCGCGTCGGCACCCCGCAGCGGCGGCAGCGCGTGCACCTCCGCGTCCGCGACGCGGGTCAGCGCACCGGCCGCCCGGACCAGTTCGGGACGGCCGAGCAGCAGTACGAGCACCGGACCGGTCAGCCGGGACAGGGTCACGCCGAGCGCGTCGACGGTCTCCGGGGTGGCGTTGTGCAGGTCGTCGACGATGACCGCCAGTGGGGTCTCCGCGGCGAGCGCGCTGAGCAGTTCGGCGACGGCGCCCGGGATCGCGTCGGCGGCGGCCACGGCCTCGCCCGCCGACCACTCCGCCGGGCCGGCCGGCACGGTGCCGGTCGCCGACGGCAGTTCGGCGTAGCCGAGCAGGGCGAGCAGCAGGTCGACGGCGACCGGCGGCGGGTCGGGCCGGTGCCGGGCCAACCGCTGGCCGAGCCGGCGCAGCCGCTCCTCGACAACCGAACGGGTCAACGCGGTCGCCGGCCCGTCGGGCAGGCCGACCGCGGCCCGGACCAGGTCGGCCAGCGGACCCAGCCGACGTCGTTCGCCGAACGCCGCGCACTTCACCGAGAGGACCCGGGCGCCGGTGTGGGTGGCGTACCGGCCGGCGCCGACGTCGTATCCGGTGGCGAGTCGTTCGACCTCGGCGGCGAACCGGGACTTGCCGATCCCCGCCTCGGCGGTCATCAGCAGCACCCGGGGTTCCCCCTGGTCGATGACCTCGGCGAGTCGGCCGGCGACCCGACCGATCTCGGTCTCCCGACCGACGAACGGCGCCTCGTCGCCGAGCCCGGAGCGGGTGCCGGGGGCGTCCAGCAGACCGAGCAGCTCGTACGCCTCGACCGGCTCGCGTTTGCCCTTGAGTCGCAGCGGCCGGAGCTGCCGCCAGGAGGCGACCCGTCGGGTCGCGGCGGCGGTCCGGGCCCCGGCGTAGACGGCGCCGATCGCGGCGGCGTCGGCGAGCCGGGCGGCGGTGTTGACGGTGTCGCCGATGACGGTGTACTCGATGGCGGCCTGGATCCCGGCGACCACGTCGCCGGTGTTGAGCCCGACCCGCAGACCGAGCGGGGCTCCGCCACCGCGCTCGTCGTCGAGCACCCGGCGGACCGCACGCTGCATGGAGAGGGCGGCCCGGACGGCGCGCTCGGCGTCGTCCTCGTGGGCGACCGGGGCGCCGAAGACCGCCATGATCCCGTCGCCGGTCAGCTTGTCGACGTGGCCGCCGAAGGTCTTCACCGCGCCGGCGAGGGCGGCCAGGACCCGGTCGGTGACGGTGCTGACCCGCTCGGGGTCGAGATCCTCCGACCAGGAGGTAAAGTCGGACAAATCGCCGAAGAGGACCGTAACGACGCGTCGTTCCGCTTGCGGCAGGGTCGCGGCGGCCGGCAGCGCGACTCCGCAGTTGTGGCAGAACCGCGCGCCGGGCACGGCGACGGTTCCACACACCGGGCAGGTCACGCTGGGTCCAACCCACCCGCCCCGGGGCGGGATTCCCGATTCACCTGATCGGCTTGCCGGTTCGGCCGATCAGACCGGTGATCCGCACGGTCGAGGTAGGCGAGCTGGGCCTGGACGGACCACTCCGCCGCCGGCCAGAGCGCCCGGTCCACGTCCGCGTAGACCGTGGCCACCACCTCGGCGGCGGTCCCCGCCCCGGCCGCGACCGCCTGCCGGACCTGGTCGAGTCGGGCCTGCCGGTGGGCCAGGTAGAACCGCGCCGCCGCCGCGCAGTCGGCCAGCGCCGGGCCGTGTCCCGGCAGCGCCGGAACCTCCTCGTACGCGGTCAACGCGGTCAGGCTGCCGAGATAGTCGCCGAGGTCGCCGTCCGGATGGGCGACCACGGTGGTCCCCCGGCCGAGGATCGTGTCCCCGGTGCAGACCACCCGCTCGTCGGCCGACTCGACCAGGAAACAGAGCGAGTCGGCGGTGTGCCCCGGCGTGACCAGGGCCCGTACCGACAGGCCGGCGATCTCCACCACCCCGCCGACCATCGCCGCGGCTGACCCGGCCGGCCCCTCCGCCAGCCCCGGCGCCCCGGCGCCCGCCCGCGCCCCGTCGAAGGTCAACCGCGCGGCACCGGTCAGCGTCAGGAACCGCTCCAGCCCCTCGCCGTGGTCGGGGTGCCCGTGGGTGAGCAGCACACCGAGCACCGGGCCACGCGCCGCCACCGCCGCCAGATGGCCCTCGTCCAACGGCCCCGGGTCGACGACCACCACCCCGCCCGCACCGGGGAGGCCCAGCACCCAGGTGTTGGTGCCGTCCAGGGTCATCGGCCCCGGATTGGGTGCCCTGACCAGGGCCGCCCAGCCCGGTAGCTGGGCGGCCAACGCCGCCGCCGGTGCGGTCACATGCCCGGTCACGGTTGTAAGGGTACGACCGGCAGCTGACAGCGCCATGTCGTACGCCTGACCGACGGTCAGGCGACCTCGACGATGACCTCGATCTCGACCGGTGCGCCCAGCGGCAGTTCGGCCACCCCGACCGCGCTCCGGGCGTGCCGGCCCGCCTCGCCGAAAACCGTGCCGAAGAGTTCGGAGGCGCCGTTCACCACGCTCGGCTGGCCGGTGAAGCCCTCCGCCGAGGCGACGAACCCGGTCACCTTGACGATCTTCACCACGCTCTCCAGGCCGACCAGAGCGTCGATCGCGGCCAGCGCGTTGAGCGCGCAGCGGGCGGCGAGGTCCTTCGCCTGCTCGGCGGAGACCCCGGCGCCCACCTTGCCGGTGGCCAGCAGCTTCCCCTCGGCCAGCGGCAACTGGCCGGAGACGTACACGTGGCGGCCGGACTGCACCGCCGGTACGTAGTCGGCCAGCGGTGGTACGACCTCGGGCAGGACCAGACCGAGCTCGGCGAGCTTGCCGTGCGGTCCGGTGGTCACGACTTGACCCGCTTGAGGTACGCGACCAGCTGCTCCGGGTTCGGTCCGGGCACCACGGCCACCAGCTCCCAGCCGTCCTCACCCCAGTTGTCGAGGATCTGCTTGGTCGCGTGCACCAGCAGCGGCACCGTGGCGTACTCCCACTTCTGCATAACTAGAGGTCTCCCTCGGTCTCGGGCTTTTCGGCGACAGCCTACGGGCTGGTCCGACGGCCGACGTACGGCTACCGGCAGGCCCGCCGCCAGGCGTACGTCGGCGTCGGGCCTCGCGGCCGGGCGCTACCCTCGCCGCATCGGCCCCACTATGCTCTTCCGCCACACTGAACGCAGCATGCCAGCCCGTCACATGGCCCGCCGGGGCCGACCGTGCGCACCGGCGTAGCCAGGTCCGTCGTCGATTGGGGACGTCATGACGCAACCGCCCACGGGTGACGAGACGGCGACCGCCACGAACCCGGACACGCCCGAGCCGTCGTCCGGTCAGACGCCCGCCGCGCCGGAACCCCGCAGCGCGACGACGTCACCGGTCGACCCCGGGCCGCTCCCGGACCCGGCCCCGGCCCCGGACCCGGACCCGGACCCGGAACCCGGGCCGACCGCAGTCAGCCAGGACCCGACCACCCCCGTCCCCGGGCCGGCGACACCGGTGGGTTTCCCGGTCGCCCCCGGACACCCTGTACCGCCCGGTCAGTTCGGCGTGGGCTACCCGCCGCCGCCCGGTCAGCCCCCGTTCGGAGCGGTACCGACCCCGCCGAAGAAGCGACGCACCCTGCTCATCGTGTCGATCGTCCTGGCCGCGACCCTGCTGCTCTGCGTCGGCGGCGGGGTCTCCGCCTTCCTGGTGATCCGCAACGTGGAGAACGGTGAGGGCGCCGCAGATCCGGTGGCCGCGGTGGACGGCTTCCTGGAGGCCGTCTACACCGACCAGAACGCCGAGAAGGCGGCCAGCCTGGTCTGCGCCGAGGCCCGGGACAGCGGGCAGATCGAGGCGAAGATCGAGGAGGTGGCGGGCTACGCGCGGACGTACGACAGTCCGCGGTTCCGGTGGGTCGAGCCCAGGCTCGACGAACGCAACGCCGAACGCGCTCTCGTCTCCACCACCCTGACCATGGTGACCGGCGACGAGCGGGCGGTGGAACAGCAGCTCAGGTTCATCGTGGTCGAGAAGACCGGCTGGTGGGTCTGCGACGTCAACTGATCACCGCCGCCCGGCGGGCGCGGCCTCGCCGACGGGATCGGTGCCCGGCCGGGTCAACTACCCTCGAAGGGTGCGAGGGAGCGAAGATTTGGTCGACCCGGTCGGCGCCGACCAGGGCGGCGCCGGGTGGCCCGCCCGGCTGCACGTGATCACCGGCAAGGGTGGGACCGGCAAGACGACCGTCGCCGCCGCCCTCGCCCTCGCCCTGGCCCGGGGTGGCCGCCGTACGCTGCTGGTCGAGGTGGAGAGCCGGCAGGGCATCGCCCAGCTGTTCGGGACCGATCCGCTGCCGTACGAGGAGCGGACGATCGCCACCGCCCGGGGCGGGGGTGAGGTCCGGGCGCTGGCCGTCGACCCCGAGGAGGCTCTCCTCGAATACCTGGACATGTTCTACAAGCTCGGCGCCGCCGGTCGGGCCCTGCGAAAGCTCGGCGCGATCGATTTCGCCACCACGATCGCGCCCGGCCTGCGTGACGTCCTGCTCACCGGCAAGGTCAAGGAGGCCACCACCCGGACGGTCAACCAGCGCCGGGTGTACGACGCGGTGGTGCTGGACGCCCCGCCCACCGGCCGGATCGGCCGGTTCCTGAACGTCACCGCGGAGACCGCCCGGTTGGCCAAGGTCGGCCCGATCAAGACCCAGAGCGAGGGGGTCGCGGCGCTGCTCCGGTCGCCGATGACCGCCGTACACGTGGTGACGCTGTTGGAGGAGATGCCGGTCCAGGAGACGATCGACGCGATCGCCGACCTCGACAAGCTGGGCATTCCGGTCGGGCGGCTGATCCTGAACGCGACCCGTCCGGCGCTGCTCGCCGGCAAGGTCACCCAGGCGGAGCTGCGGCGTGGCCTGGCCGCCGCAGGTCTGCCGGCCGACCGGGCGGCCGTCGCCGGGTTGCACGCCGAGGCCCGCGACCAGGCCGTCCGCCGTGATCTTGAGGAGTCGCTCCGGGCCGACCTGGTCGAGCTGGGCCGCCCCCTGGTACGCCTGCCGCTGCTGGCCGAGGGAGTCGACCGCGCCGGGCTGGAGGTCATCGGGGACAGTCTGCTGACCGGCTCCTCCTGAGCGGGGTCAGGAAGAGCACTTCCGCACCATCGGCTACCGCCTGGGCGATAACCGGGGGGCCTTTCCCTACACCCAACGGGTGGGAGGTAGCCGACTGACTCACACCTGAGCGCCAGCAGGCCGTCCGGGCCGCGCGGTCCCGATACGCTCGTTTCGTGCGTTCCGATCACCCGGCGGCGGAGTCGGCGACCTCAAGCGCCGCTGACCTGGACATCGACCGGATCCTCGCCGACCCCGGCGTACGGATCGTGGTCTGCTGCGGCGCGGGCGGGGTCGGCAAGACCACCACGGCGGCGGCGCTGGCGCTGCGGGCGGCGGAACGGCACGGTCGACGCACGGTGGTGCTGACCATCGACCCGGCCCGACGGTTGGCCCAGTCGCTGGGGCTGACCGAACTGGACAACACGCCGCGCCAGGTCAAGGGGATCGACGCCGAGGCCAGCGGCGGCGAACTGCACGCCATGATGCTGGACATGAAGCGGACCTTCGACGACGTGGTGCTCGCGCACACCGATCCGGCGAAGGCGGCGGAGATCTTCGCCAACCCCTTCTACCAGGCGATGAGTTCCACCTTCGCCGGTACGCAGGAGTACATGGCGATGGAGAAGCTGGGGCAGCTGCACGCCCGGGACGAGTGGGACCTGATCGTGGTCGACACCCCGCCGTCCCGGTCCGCGCTGGACTTCCTGGACGCGCCGGCCCGGCTCTCCCGGTTTCTGGACGGTCGGATGCTGCGGCTGCTGCTCGCCCCGGCGCGCAGCGGTGGCCGGAGCATGTTCAGCCTGGTCACCGCCTCGTTCGGGATGTTCTCCCGGGTGGTGCAGAAGGTGCTCGGCGCGCAGTTGCTCACTGACCTGTCCGGTTTCGTCGCGGCGCTCGACTCGATGTTCGGCGGTTTCCGGCAGCGGGCGGAGCAGACGTACCGGGTGCTGCAGGCTCGGGAGACGGCGTTCCTGCTGGTCGCGGTCCCGGAGCCGGACGCGATCCGGGAGGCGGCCTATTTCGCCGGCCGGCTGGGTGAGGAGCGGATGCCGCTGGTCGGCCTGGTGTTGAACCGGGTGCACCAGACCGCGCCGGGGACGCCGGCCGCGGCGGAGAGTCTGGCCGCCGCCGACCACCTCGCCGAACTGGGCGGCCACGAGGCGACGGTGGAGACGCTGCGGGCGCACGCGGCCCTGGCCCAGCAGGCGGCCCGGGAGCGCCGGGTGGCCCGGGTCTTCACCGACGCGTTTCCGGCGGTGCCGACGGCGGCGGTCACGGCACAGCCCGCCGACGTCCACGACGTCGACGGGCTACGCACGATCGGTGCCGCGATCAGCCACCGCTGAGCCGCGACCGGCCCCTCGCGAGCCACGATCAGCCCCTCGCCGGCTGGTACGGCGGCGGCGCCGTCAGCCGGCGTTGACGAGGACCTTGTCCTTGTTCTTCATCGCCGCCTCGAACATTTTCCGCCAGCTGGCCACGTTGGGGTGGCGACGCAGCAGTGCCCGGCGTTCCCGCTCGGTCATGCCACCCCACACCCCGAACTCGATGCGGTTGTCGAGCGCGTCGGCCAGGCACTCGTACCGCACCGGGCAGCTGCGGCAGATCCGTTTCGCCACGTTCTGTTCGGCACCCTGTACGAACAGCGCGTCCGGGTCACCGTTCTGACAAGCCGCCAATGTGGGCCAGTCTGTGATCATGCCCATCTGTTTCTGTCCCCCCTTGCTGTCCCGCTACCGACCAGAGCCGGTCAGCCGGCGATAACCCCCCGGCCACCCGTGCCGCCCTCCCCCCGGGCACCACGGACGACGTGCGATTCTCTCGCTCGACCATCATGCTCTGTAGTCAACTGATTACGCAACGTTGTCAGCCAAATCCATCAACCCGGACGGTCCGTGATGCTCTGTCCGGCAATCCGGCCCTGACTACCCGGCGACGATCCTGGAAAACGCTGCGAAGACTCGTCTGATGGAGGAGACTTGGCAGCGGAAGCCCGCAACCGCACACCAGGGGTCGTGCGTTTAGCACAACGAGGTCGGCGCCCGCAGGAAATGGGGAAAGTACGCCGGAGGCGACCTCGGTGCAGATTCACGTACCCTGTCGAGGTGACCTGGATGCGGAAGCGTGACCACAATGTCTTCACCAACGCCGCGTCGCTGCTGATCTGCGGACTACTGGCCGGCGTGGTGGTCGCCGCGGCCGCCTTCCCCGCGGTGGCGATGTCCGGCCTGGCGGCGAAGGCAGGCGCGGAGACGTTCGACAAGCTCCCCACCGAGCTGACCGTCAAGAAGGCGCCCCAGATCAGCTACCTGTACGCGTCGGACGGCAAGACGCCGCTGGCCACCATGTACGACGAGAACCGCCGCGACGTGCCGCTCAAGGACGTCAACCCCTTCGTGGGCAAGGCGTTGATCGCCGCCGAGGACAAGCGGTTCTACGAGCACAACGGCGTCGACATGAGCGGCGTCGCCCGGGCGTTCGTGGCCAACCAGAACGCCGGCGTCACCCAGCAGGGCGCCTCGACGTTGACGATGCAGTACGTCCGGCTCAGCATCGCCTACTCCGCCACCCACCCGCAGGACGTGGTGGCGGCGACCGAGGACACCAGCGCCCGGAAGCTGCGCGAGATGCGGTACGCCCTGCAGCTCGACGCGGACCTCAGCAAGGACCAGATCCTGGAGGGCTACCTGAACATCGCCCCGTTCGGCAACGGGGCGTACGGCATCTTCGCCGCCAGCCAGGTCTACTTCGGAAAGCACCCGAAGGACCTGAAGCTCGAAGAGGCGGCGATGCTGGCCGGCATGGTCAAGGCGCCCTCGGACAACGACCCGACCACCAAGAGCGGCTACCCGGAGGCACTGAACCGGCGCAACTGGGTCATCGGCGAGATGGTCAAGACCGGCGCCATCACCCCGGAGGAGGCCGCCAAGGCCATCGCCACCAAACTGGTGGTCAAGGACAAGCGGACCCCGAACGGCTGCGTCGCGACCAACAAGAACGACTGGGGCTTCTTCTGCGACTACTTCTACCGCTGGTGGATGCAGCAGCCGACCTTCGGCACCACCCAGTACGACCGGGAGCGGCGGCTGAAGAGCGGCGGCTACAGCATCGTCACCACCCTTGACGCGAAGGTACAGAACGCGGCCAAGAAGGCCGTCGAGCGCAACGTCAAGACCGGCAAGAAGGAAGCCATGATGGTGGCGGCCGTCGAGCCGGGCACCGGGCGGGTACGGGCGCTGGCGGTGAACCGCAACTACAAGCTCGACGACCCGGACAAGCCGAAGAACAAGATCTCCACCAACCCGGCGAAGGCGCGGAAGGGAATCCGGGGCACCTACCCGAACACCACCAACCCGCTGCTCACCGGCGGTGGGGACATCACCGGCTACCAGGCCGGCTCGACGTTCAAGATCTTCACGATCGTGGCGGCGCTGGAGGCGGGCTACCCGCTGGCGTACTCGATCGACTCGCCGGTGCAGTACAAGTCGAACTACCCGGTGGAGTTCAACTCCCCTGCCGCCTGCCGGGGCACCAGCCGGTACTGCCCGACGAACGCCAGTGCGAGCATGGCCGGCCGGCACAACATGTGGGGCGCGTTCGGCAGGTCGGTGAACACCTACTTCGTACCGCTGCAGGAGCGGGTCGGTGCGGACAAGGTGGTCGACGCGGCGGAGCGGATGGGTATCCGGTTCCGGGCCAGCAACGACGCCGACTTCGCCAGCAACAAGCAGTACGCCAAGCAGTGGGGCGCGTTCACCCTCGGCGTCTCCCAGACGACTCCGCTGGACCTGGCGAACGCGTACGCCACGCTCGCCGCGGACGGCAAGTACTGCGAGCCGATCCCGGTGCAGCAGATCCGCGACCAGGAGGGCAACAAGCTCGACGTCGCCAACCCGCGCTGCCAGCAGAACCTCAAGACCGAGGTGGCCCGGGCCGCCGTCGACGCCGCCCGCTGCCCGGTCGGCGACCAGGCCCAGAGCGGTCGGTGCACCGGCGCCACGGCGCCGAACGTCCGGGGCGCGGTCGGCAAGCCGGTCGCCGGCAAGACCGGTACCACCGACAGCGAGAAGAGCGCCGCCATGGTGGTGATGACCAAGCAGCTCTCGGTCGCCGGCATCCTGACCGACCCGGACTGGCCCGAGACCACCCAGAACATGGGCCACAACGAGCCGGGCGGTGTGAACCACGCCGTCTACCAGACGCTGCGGGACGCCATGAAGGACAAGAAGGCGATCCAGTTCACTCCGCCGAGCGGCAAGATCGTCAACGGTGACCAGCGGGTGATCCCGACCGTGACCTGCCAGTCCATCGACACCGCCCGGTCCCGGCTGCGCGGCGCCGGCTTCGAGGTCGAGGTCTCCGGCAACCGGGTCGACTCCCGCTGCCCGGCCGGAACCGCGGCCGGCACCAGCCCGGACGGCCGCACCATCAAGGGCGGTGCGGTGACGATCCTGGTCAGCAACGGCCAGGGCGGCGGTGACGGCCCCGGAGGCGACGGCCCCGGTGGTCCGGGCGGTCCCGGCGGTCCGGGCGGTACGCGACCGCCGGGCCGCTGACCCGCCGACTCACCCTCCGGTACGACAGAAGGGCGGGCACTCCCAGCCGGGGGTGCCCGCCCTCGTCGTCTGGCGGAACGGGTACGACTATCCGGCGCCGAGCTGTCGACGTACCTCGGCGGCGACCCGGCCCCCCTCGGCCCGGCCGGCCACCGCGGCCTGGGCCGCCTTCATCGCCGGGCCCATCTGCCGCTGCTCGGTGAAGCCGCCGGCGGTCAGCGCCCCGGCGACCAGCTCGGCCAACTCCTCGTCGGAGAGCTGCTTCGGCAGGTAGCGGTCCAGCACCTCACCCTCGGCCCGCTCCCGCTCCGCCTGCTCGGCCCGGCCGGCGTCGGCGAAGGCGGCGGCCGCCTCCCGGCGCTTCTTCGACTCCTTGGTCAGCACCGTCCGCACCTCCTCGTCGGAGAGCTCCCGCTTCGCCTTACCGGCGACCTCGGCGTTGCCGATCGCCGCCAGCGCCATTCGCAGGGTGGAGGTGGTCAGCTCGTCACGGGCCTTCAGCGCGGTACGCATGTCGGTGGTCAGGAGGTCCTTCAAGGTGCTCATGGAGGGTCAAACTACCCTGAGCACCATGCGAAAGCGCACAGTATTACGGTTGGCCGCCGGAGCCGTCGTCGCGGGCGGGGCCACGCTGGCGTACGCCTCGCTCATCGAGCGCAACCTCTTCACCCTGCGCCGGTACGACGTACCCGTACTCGGCACCGACGCCGAACCGCTGCGCATCCTGCACCTGTCGGACCTGCACATGATGCCGGACCAGCGCCGCAAACAGGCCTGGGTGGCCGCGCTCGCCGGCACCGACCCGGACCTGGTGGTGGTGACCGGGGACAACCTGGCCCACCCGGAGGCGGTCCCCGGGGCGCTGCGGGCGCTGCAGCCGCTGCTCGACTTCCCGGGGGCCTTCGTCTTCGGCTCCAACGACTACCGGGGCCCGGTCTGGAAAAATCCGTTCAGCTACCTGCTGCCCGACCGGGAGTACGTCCAGGGCGTCGACCTGCCCTTCGAGGACCTGCGGGAGGTGCTGGTCGGGTCCGGCTGGGCCGACCTGAACAACGCCCGTACGTCGATCAAGGCGGGCGGCCGGACCATCGAGCTGGTCGGCGTCGACGACCCACACATCGAGCGGGACGACTACGCTGCCGTCGCCGGACCGGTGGACGCCGCCGCCGACCTGGCGATCGGGATCAGCCACTCGCCGGAGCCGAGGGTGCTGGACAAGATGGCGGCCGACGGCTTCACGCTGCTGCTCGCCGGGCACACCCACGGCGGTCAGGTCCGGGTGCCGCTCGTCGGCGCCCTGACGACCAACTGCGACCTGCCCCGGTCGATGGCCCGGGGCCTGCACCGCTGGCCGGAGTCGGACTCCTGGCTGCACGTCTCGGCCGGGCTCGGCACCCACCCGACCGCCCCGGTCCGGTTCGCCTGCCGGCCCGAGGCGTCGCTGCTGACCCTGATCCCCCGCTGATCTCCCGCTATACAACCGGCCCTGATCGGCCCGGCCCGGCGAGCCGTGTGCGCCCCGTCTCGCCGGGCCGGATACCGAATTTGCCCCACGGGGCGGGTGGGCTACTATGGCTCAGCACGGTTTCGGGGTGTGGCGCAGCTTGGTAGCGCGCTTCGTTCGGGACGAAGAGGTCGTCGGTTCGAATCCGGCCACCCCGACCAGGCAAGAAGGGCACATCCATTCACGGGTGTGCCCTTCTTCTGTGTCTGAATGACCATCCTAGTGACTGAACCTCGCGGCCGACCCGTGCCGACCGAGACGGCGAAGACGATCCGACACGTGCTGCCGGTCGGCGCCGGCGTCTCCGGTCCGGTCCGGCACCTGCCGTGCCGGCGCATGGCGAGTTGACGTTTCGGAGCGGCAGCGCGAGGGCGCGGGGTGTCGTCCGGCAGCCGTCAAGATCGAGCGTTCCCGGGTCGGTACCCCTCTTGTCGATCGCGCCCTTGGCCACCCCGCCGAGTTCCGGGGCTGAGCCGGCCCTTCACCCCGTATCGGACCGCGATCATCAGTCCGGTCGGTCGTGCTGGATAGGGTCACCACGTGTCACCAACGCTCCCGCGCCTGATCACTGAGGAAGCGGCTTTCTCCGTCGCCGGAGCCGGGCTCCGGCGCTACGAGATGGGCCCGGCGACGATCGGGGCGGGGGCGGACGCGACCGTGGTCATCGTCGCCCGTGGGGACAACCCGGGGGTCAGCGGCGTCCAGGACTCCACCAAGGTGCTCCTGTACGGGGACAGGATTCCGGACCTTCACTCACGGTTCTGCTTCCAGTCTCCCCTGCCCATCCACGTCTTCGCCCGTCTGGACCAGGGCTGCCTTCCCCTGGGCACCGCCCGCTGCCGACGAACTTCGGCGTACCCTGCCGATTTCCACCACGCCGAACTGGAGCTCTACGAGCCGCTGACCCGCGACATGCTGGATGCGGTTCGACCGGTCCCGCCGCCCGGGGCGGTGCCCGGAGTGGAGTGGGTCGACCACGTGGAAACAGATCCGAGCCAGGCCCTGGAGTCGTTCGTGCTCGGCTGGTTTTCCGCCGAGGAGTACGAGCCGGCCGAGAGCGAGAGCGCGGCGGGCGAGTTGGACCACCTGCCGGAGGCGTTGGCTGCCTTCCACCGCCTGGCCCGTCTCCGCCCGGCCATCCACAGATTCGTCGATCCGGTCCTGACGGAGCCCAGGCTCGCTTCCGGACCACTCGGCGACCGGCTGGTCTTCGCCGCGTGGAACGGAGGCGGGATGGACTGGTCCATCCGGTGGCCGCCGGAGGAGCCGGGTGACGCGGGTCCCCGCGTGTGGCTCACCGAAGACCCCTACGCCGCGGAACCGGAGACGATTCTCGAAGCGGAGCCACTCAGCCGTTTCCTCCTGCAGTTCACCCTCAACGAAGCCATGAATGCCGCCCCCTACAGAGCATCGACGTACTGCATGCCGGTTGCGCGCCTTGACGGGCTGTGGGACATGCTGCGTCCCGTACCCCTGGATCCGTTCCTGCCGACCTACACGGCCGAGCGGTTCTTCGTGGCCCCGGGCTTGCTCACGTCGGTCAGCAGCGACGCGAACGAAGCCGTTGTCTTCTTCGGCGCGCTCCACCGCGGGACCCTGTCACCGTTGCTCGAACACGGATTCCGCTGGTCTCGCTTTGACGGGTGAGGCATCAGGTGGGCAGCCCTGCTTTGCTCCGGGTGACTACGCTTCCGGCTCCAGGGCGGAGATGCGGTCCCGCTGACCGGCGGATCGACACGACTGCCCAGACCCGGTCGGAGAGGCATGGTGATGTGGCGGGCCTGGCTCGGGTTTCCGTTCGGAGTGCTCCTGATCATGGTCGGAGCGACGCTCGCGCACGATTACCGTGGCATCGCGACAAAGCACGTCGAACTGTCTGAGCGGGTTGTCCGCCCGCTCAGCCCGTTCCGTCGGTCGGATGAGCAACGCGCCCGGCTACGCGCCTTCTCCGTCATGTTCGACAGGCTCTTCGGAGTGTTCATGATGGGGCTGGGCCTGGTGTCGCTGGTCGTCAGCGGGTACCTGTTGTTCAACGCACCCACCTGACCCGGCGGGGCCGCCGCGCCGGCGGTACGGTCCATCGCCATGACCTACGACCTGTTCTTCGCCGCTCGCCGCGCCGAACAGCCCCAGGGTGAACCGTTGGACACGGCGGGAGAGGTCAACAGCGACGACCCTCCGGGTCGGGAGGTGTGGCTCCGGCTGGTCGCCGCCGACACCTTGCCGCTTCGCTCCCGACACGAGGCGGCTGCTTTCACACAACCGACTGTTGACCGGCTTGCCGCACACTCCTCGGATCTTGTCCCATCGCTGCGGACGGCCCCGGTCGTGCCTTGCGGCGTTGAGTGAGGTGCGGATGTCGGGGCCCGACAGCGCTTCGGAGTCGAGGACCCGCCAGGGTTGGTGGCCGTTGATCGGTGGCATCGGCCTGGCCACGCTCGGTCATGCACTGGCTGTTGTCGCCCTGAGGATCCCCGCCGAGAGGTACGGTGCCAGCAGTCCCGATGAGGACCTGGACGCCGGTGGCCGGTTCGCCGTCGTCGCTTCCGTACTGATCACGTACTACGTCACGCACGTACTGCTGTTGATATCCGGCCTCATCCTCATTCTGTCCCTGCGCGGCAGGCAACGCTTCAAACGAGGACTGATTGTCGGCTGGGCCGGCGGGTGGGCTCTGATCCTCGGCACGGTTATCGTCGCGGCCGTTCTCGCCGAGCCGTAAGGTCCTCTGCCGGTCGTCGGGGCGAGTGCCGGGACCAGTACGGGCCGGTCACCCCCTGCGGGACGGAGCCGGCGGCCGGGCGCGGGTCGGTCAACCGGCCGCCCGCTGCCGGGCTTCCGGCCAGGGTGCCAGGTCGTCGACATCCTCGCCTTCCTCGAGCTTGACCCACCAGCCGGTGTCGTTCACGTAGTGCGCGAACCACTCCACCAGGCTGGGCGAGTCGATGAACCATGCGGCATCGGGATCTCCCGGGTTCGGTTCGAACAGCAGGACGGTCCCCTGGTCGCTTCGGCAGTCGACGCAGGCGTACATGCCGCAGCCCCAGGTCAGGATCGGGAGGACCCCCTCCGGCCAGGCCCACTCGGTGCCGGCGTGTTCGGACCGCATCTGGAGGTAGGTGTCGACCACCTGCTCGTCGGTGGGTCCGTCGGTCAGGCTCATCAGCTGGTAGTCGGGGCCGAATCCGCCGTTCGCAAAGTCACGGTGAACCGCCCGCAGCAGGGGGTGCAGCCGTACGCCCAGTCGCTGTTCGGCCCGGTCGATCTCGCGCTCGGAAAGCGGAGCGGGAAGGCCACCGTCGAGCAGCGCCTCGGGCTCGTCGCGGTGAACCCGGGCAGCGACATCCGCCAGGACGGCGGCGAGATCCGACATGCGGCGAGCCTGCCAGGCGGGTATGTCAATCTTCGAGCCCCAGCGCGAGCCCGGGCCCGGCCCGACGGAGCATCGAGCCGGGCGCGTCGAGCGAGCTATGCCACGAAGCGGGAACGGCGTCGGCGTCCGAACAGGTAGCCCGCACCGCCGAGGAGCAGAAGCGCACCGCCAATGGCGGCCACGGTCGCGGTCCCCGCACCGGTCACGGGCAGCCCACCGCCCTCGCCGCCCTCGCCGCCGGGGGCGCCCGGGCTGGCGGAGGAAGCAGGGGTCGGCGTGGCGCTGGGCGTGCCACTGGGCGTGGCGCTCGGAGTCGGCGTGGGCTGAGACGCGCAGTCGAGCGCACGTGCGTCGTACAGGCCGTTGTTCAGGTAAGCCAGGTATGCATCGATGGTTCCGTCGTCGAGCACCTTCTGGGCGGCCGCCTTCACGTTGGCACCAGCGCCCGTCAGCGTCCGGACCACCGAAATCCGCAGATCAACCGACCAGGCGTTCTGCATGCCCGACTTGAGGAATGCGCGAAGCTCATCCGGGGCGCCGTTGAGTCGCTCCTGTATCGCGCCAGGCAAGACGCTCAACGAGTCGGCCATCGCCGCAGCCAGAATCTGCGCGGTCAACACCCGCACCTCTTGCTCGGTGGCGGTATCCAGGTCGATGGTGACAAGCTCCCGAAGGTCCTTGTACACCTTGCGTTCAACCGTCTGGCAGGCCTCGTTCAACCCGGGCGTTCCAGCCTGGGCCAGCGCCGGTGCTGCCGGAATCAAAAAGGCCAGCGCTATCAGGACGCCGGCCGCGGTCTTCCATCGCATGTGGAGCTTCCTCCCCGTTGTGCATCAAAACATGGAGATATTACCGTCAGTGGATGAAAAGCAAGGAGGGAACGACGCCCACAATTCTTGAACCGTGTGGCCGTATCCGTGCAGCCATTCGTACAGCCATGCCGGCAACCCGAGCCGATGGCGAGTGGACACGAGCCGACGGGACGAGCCGGGCCGCGACGCGAGCCGGCCAGGGACCGGTCGCCGCGGCTCCCGGCGGACCGACGCCCCCACCGGCGCAGTCCACCGGCCGCTCCGTCCGTGTCACCATCGGATCATGCCGCGCCCGGTCCCGGCACCGGCCTGTCGGCCGTACCCGGAGGTCAGCCGGCGGATCCGACCGGTTCGGTGGCCAGGACGAGGTGGCTCGCGGTGAACGGGCTGCCGTCCCGCAGCGGCATGGTCCGGCCGTCGGGCCGGAAGCCGTACCGCTCGTAGAGTCGGCGGGCGGCCGGGTTGGCGTCGGCGACCCAGAGGTGCACCCGGAGGTCCCGCGCCGCGCCCCAGCCGACCACGTGGTCGAGGACCTGCCGGCCCACCCCACGCCCCCGCCAGGTCGGCTCGGTCCACATCGCCACCACCATCAGCTGGCCGGGTTCGTCGCGCCAGCCCGCACCCAGCCCGACCGGCCGGTCGTCCGCGTACGCGATCACGTCCGGGCCGCTGGTGACGTCGAGCCGGGACCGCCAGTCCGCCTCGCCGAAGGCCACCTCCCGCTGGTAGGTCGAGCCGAACGCGTCCGGGGCGTCCCGCAGCGAGCGCAGCCGCAGGTCGCGCCAGGCCGACCAGTCGTCCGGCGCCACCTCTTCGATCCGTACGTCGCCCACGCCGGTTTCCTCCCTGACCGCCGCAGGGCGTCCGATGCGGCTCAGGACGCCGGGACGGCCTCGTTGTTGAGCTGGGCGGTGACGATCTCGACCAGCCGGTTGCGTGCCTCCAACAGCTGACGGGCCAGTTCGTCGAGGGCGCGGGCGTCGACGAGCTGCCGGATGTGGGTCTTGTCGTCGAGCAGTTCCCAGCGCTGCGACTCCTCGGGCGCCTCGCTGACCCACATCGCGGAGACCACCGCGTGCCGCTTCGCCAGCAGCTTGGCCGCGATCTCGATGATCGGCAGGTACGCCTGCCGGTACTGCGGGGCGGCGAACTCGACGGCGCTGCGGGCCGCGCGGACCGGCTCGCCGGGCCGGGCCAGCACCTCGAACGCGTTGCCGCCGGCCTGGTCGGCCCCGATCCAGGCGAGAATGAGTTCCAGGTCGCCGGCCGCGATCGTGACCCGGCCGACCGCGGACACCACCTCGTCGGGCAGCCTCGTCATTTTCGGCTCTCCGTCGTCTCCGGCACTTCGTGACCACGATCGCCAGGACGGGATCATGATCATCAAGGTCCCGACCGATCCTAGTCCGGTACCCGCCGACGATCCCGCCGTTCCGCCCGGCGTGTTGTGATCCCACCCCGGATCAGCCGCCCGGACCCGTCACCGCCGTCCCGAACCTGCCGACAACCCCGAACCTCGTCCCGAACCTGCCGACGGCCCCGAACCTCACGGTACGAGACGAGGCTCACAGCCGACGAGCTCCCAGGAAAGAGCCCTTCCGCTGTCAAAAGCGCTGATAGGGGGCCCTTCCTCAGTCGGGTGCACAGCGGCTTTCCAGCACCCTGAGTAATCTTGGACGGGCGCTGCCCCTTGCCCACCCTGCTTTCCGCCCACCCACTCCTCGGCCCGGCACCCTCGGACCCTCTTCCCCGGATCGGAACGGTGTCCCCCCTCGATCACGCGCGTGTCGTCCGCGACGTCACCGCCCGGCTCTCCACGGCGTCCACCGCCGTCGAGTGCTGCCAGGCGACGGTGACGGCGCTGGTCCGGTACGCCCCGGCCCGGATCGCCGTCCTGCTCTGGGTCCACGACCGGCTCCGGTGTGTTGCCGCCACCGGATCCTGGCAGGTCTTCGCCTCGGTGCCGGCCGGCGCCGGCACGGTCGGTCGGGTCTACGCCTCCGGCAAAACCGAGGTGGTACCCGAGGGCGGGCTCGACCTCGATTACGCGGCGCTGCGCCCCGACGTGGTGGCCGAACTCTGTGTTCCGATCCTCGACCCGGTGGGCCGGCCGATCGGCGTACTGGACCTGGAATGGACCCACCACGTCGACCTGGACGGCTGGCAGGAGACGGTGGAACGGATCGCCGCCCGGCTCGGCACCCGGATCGACGCGCTCGGCGGCCCGCCCGCCGAGACCCGGAGCGAGAAACTGCTCCGGCACGCCTCGGCGCTGACCGCCGCCGTCACCGAGCCGGAGCTGATGACCGCCGCGGTGCGGGCCGCCCGGGACGTCTCCGGGCTCACCTCGGCGGTCTTCGTCCTGGACGGGCCGACCGGTCCGCGGGTGGCTACCCCGAGCGTCGTACCGGACGGGCTCGAGTCGCGGGTGCACGCCGCCCTGGTCGGCGCCGGCCGTCCGGTGCTGGAGCGGCTCCGGACGCTCGCCCACCGGCACGGAGCCTCGTACACGTTGGGCGAGGACGGCCACCCGACCACCCCCGACCAGGAGCTGCTGATCGCCGCCGGGGTACGGACGATGATCTCCGTACCGCTGGGGCCCACCGAACTCTGCGGGGTGCTGCTGGTCGGCGACACCCGGACGGTGCACCCCGACCCGACCACGGTCAACCTGATCGAGCTGCTCGGCGCCCAGGCGTGGATCTGCCTGGAGCGGCTGCGCGGGCTGGCCCAACTGCGGGAACGGGCCAGTTCCGACCCGTTGACCGGGCTGCGGCACCAGGGCTCGTTCGGGGAACGGATCGCCGACCTGCGGCCGGAGGGGCGTACCGCGCTGCTCGCCATCGACGTGGACGACTTCAAGTCGATCAACGACACGTACGGCCACCAGGCCGGCGACCAGGCTCTGGTCGAACTGGCCCGGGCGCTGCAGGGCGCACTGCGACACGGTGACGAGCTGTACCGGACCGGCGGTGACGAGTTCGTCGCGGTGGTCGACGTGCTCCGTGCCGAGGAGGCGGCCGGCATCGCCCAGCGGCTGGTGGAGGCGGCCCGTCGGACCGGCCGGACGATCAGCGTCGGAGTCGCGGTACGCCGGGACGACGAATCCCCGGACCGGACGCTGCGCCGGGCCGACGAGGCGCTCTACGGCGTGAAGCGGCAGGGCCGCGACGGCGTCGGCCTCGCCGCCGGCTGACCGCCCTCGGGCCCGGGCAGGACGGCACGACCCGGCGGCGAGCCGGGGCCGGGGCTGCCGTGACCGGCGAAGGGATCAAGCCTGACCGCCCTGCGCGGGCACGGCAGCCCCGGCCCACCCCGCCCACGACGCACCGCACATTGAAACCACCCAGCCCACGACGCACCGCGAGCTGGAACCGACCACCCAGCCCGGATCAGCGGTTGGTGAACTCCGCCGCCAGCAGCTCGGCGATCTGTGCCGTGTTGAGCGCCGCGCCCTTGCGTAGGTTGTCACCGGTGACGAAGAGGTCCAACGCGCGCGGGTCGTCGACCGAGCGGCGGATCCGGCCCACCCAGGACGGGTCGGTGCCGACCGCGTCGATCGGCATCGGGAACTCGCCCGCCGCCGGGTCGTCGACCAGGATCACCCCGGGCGCGTTGCGCAGCGCCTCCCGGGCGCCCTCCGCGTCCACCTCGGTGCCGAAGACCGCGTGTACGGCGACCGAGTGCCCGGTGACCACCGGCACCCGTACACAGGTGGCGGAGACCTTCAGGTCCGGCAGGCCGAGGATCTTGCGGGACTCGTTGCGCAGCTTCAGTTCCTCCGACGACCAACCACCGTCGCGCAGCGAGCCGGCCCACGGCACCACGTTCAGGGCCATCGGGGCGGGGAACGGGCCGAGGTCGTCGCCGACGGCCTGACGTACGTTGCCGGTCAGTGAGCCGAGCACCCGATCCCCGGCAATCTTGGAGAGCTGGTCGTGCAGGGTGTCCACCCCGACCTGTCCCGCCCCGGAGACCGCCTGGTACGACGCGAGCACCAGCTCACGGAGGCCGTACTCGCGGTGCAGCGGCGCCACCGCGATGATCATCGTCAGGGTGGTGCAGTTGGCGTTCGCGATGATGCCCTTGGGGCGGTTACGCACCTGCTCCGGGTTGATCTCCGGCACCACCAGCGGCACGTCCTTGTCGCTGCGGAACGCCGCCGAGTTGTCGACCGCGACCGCACCCCGGGAGACCGCCACCGGCGCCCACTGCGCCGAGACCTCGTCCGGTACGTCGAACATCGCGACGTCCACCCCGTCGAACGCCTCGGGGGTGAGTTCCTGGACGGTCAGCTCCTCGCCGCGACACATCCGCTTCTGCCCGGCGGAGCGGGCGGAGGCGATCAACCGGATCTCGCCCCAGACGTTCTTGCGGGAGGAGAGCAGGTCGCACATGACCGTACCGACGGCACCGGTCGCTCCGACCACCGCGAGCGTGGGCAGCGCAGCCATCGCGGCTACCTCCCGGTCCCGGCGTAGACCACCGCTTCCTCGTCGCCACCCAGCTCGAACGCCTCGTGTACGGCGCGGACCGCGGCGTCGAGGTCGGTGTCGCGGCAGACCACCGACACCCGGATCTCGGAGGTCGAGATCATCTCGATGTTGACCCCGGCCTCGCCGAGCGCGGCGAAGAAGCTCGCCGCCACCCCGGGGTGCGACCGCATCCCGGCGCCGATCAGGGAGACCTTGCCGACGTGGTCGTCGTAGAGCAGGCCCTTGAACTTGACCTGCTCCTGCACCTTGCTCAGCGCCGCCATCGCGGTCGGCCCGTCGGCCTTCGGCAGGGTGAAGGAGATGTCGGTCCGGCCGGTCCCCTCGGTGGAGACGTTCTGGACGATCATGTCGAGGTTGATCTCGGCACCGGCCACGGTCTCGAAGATCCGGGCCGCCGCCCCCGGCTCGTCCGGAACGCCGACGACAGTGATCTTCGCCTCGCTCCGGTCGTGGGCGACCCCGGTGATCAGTGCTTGCTCCACGGGTAGGTCCTCCGTCGATCCGGTCACCATGGTTCCGGTGTTGGTCGAGTATGACGAACGTACGCGGATCGGCAACCCCGCCCGTCGGGCGTATTCGACGCTCCGTAGGTGCAGGATCTTCGCGCCGCAGGCCGCCAGTTCGAGCATCTCCTCGTAGGTGATGGTCTTGATGTGCCGGGCGTTCGGGACGATCCGCGGGTCGGCGGTGAAGACCCCGTCGACGTCGGTGTAGATCTCACAGACGTCCGCGTCGAGCGCGGCGGCCAGCGCGACCGCGGTGGTGTCCGAACCGCCCCGGCCCAGCGTGGTGATGTCCTTGGTGTCCTGGGCGACGCCCTGGAAGCCGGCGACGATCACCACCGCGCCCTCGTTGAGCGCGCTGCGCAGCCGCCCGGGGGTGACGTCGATGATCCGGGCCCGCCCGTGCACCGAGGTGGTCAGCACGCCGGCCTGCGAACCGGTGTACGACCGCGCCTCGTACCCGAGGTTGTGGATCGCCATGGCGAGCAGGGCCATCGAGATCCGCTCCCCGGCGGTGAGCAGCATGTCCAGTTCCCGGCCGGGCGGCAGCGGGCTCACCTGGTTGGCCAGGTCGAGCAGCTCGTCGGTGGTGTCGCCCATCGCCGAGACCACCACGACGACGTCGTCGCCGGCCTTGCGGGCCGCGACGATCCGTTCCGCGACCCGTTTGATCCGCTCGGCGTCGGCGACCGAGGATCCGCCGTACTTCTGCACCACCAGTGCCACGACGGTCCACTCCTTCCGTGGCCGGGCGAGGCGCACCGGCCCTGAGCGTGCCAACGCCGCCGGTACGAGGCCGGCGGCGCTCTGTGAGACGTCCTCAGGGTACCGGCCGGCATCGTCGCCCCGACCAGGCGTTCCCACCATCCGGCTCGGGCACCGCTTCGAAGCACCGCCATCGGCGGCGATCAGCGGTGACGGTGCCGACACGCGAGACGGCCCGGTGACCGCCGAATCCGACGGTCTGCCCGGAGAATGGCGGAGTGTGCCGTGTGAGCCCCTCTCACCCCACCTCCGCGCCGGCCCGGACCCTCCGCCGACACCTGCCGCAGCTCACCTGTCGCCGGTCCGTCCGCTGCCGATCCGTCGGCCGCCGGTCCGCGCGCGGCCGGACGTGGTTGTCGCCGGGACCGGTCCGGGCCACACTCGGGCTGCTGCTGCTCGCCGGCGCCGGTCTGCCGGTCGCCGCCTGCGCCTCGGAGACGCCGCCGCCGGCACCGACGCCGACCGTCGCCGCGACGACGCCGGACAACCAGCCGACCGAGCCGCGCGACCAGCTGGCCGCGTACGCCGCCGCGGCGCAGGACCGCCGGCTGGTGGCCGCGTACACGCTTTCCGCCGCCGGGCGGCCGGACCGCACGGTCTCGGTCACCCGGGCGCTGGACGGGTCCTGGCGGGTCGACATCCCGGGCGGTGCCCTCGGCGGTGGTGCGGACGTGTCGATCGCGCAGAACGGCAGTGGCCTCTTCCAGTGCGCGCTGCCCGGCACCGGCGGCGGAACGGTTCCGGCCGGCTGTGTACGGGTGGCCGACCCGGGTCAGCGTCTCGACGCCGGCATCGACCCGCGCCTGCAGCACCTGTTCGCCGACTGGCCGGAGGTGTTGACCGACCGTCAGGCCCCGCTCGCCGTCTCGGCCGCGCCGCTGCCCGGGGCGCGGGGGCGCTGCTTCGCCGTCGAGCCCACCTCCACCTCGGTCAGCCCGCCGTTGGACTCCGGCATCTACTGCTACGACCCGGACGGCACGCTGACCGCGGCCCGGCTCTCCGCCGGTGACCTCCGGCTGGCCGGTACGCCCGCCGCCGGACCCGCCTCGATCACGCTGCCCGGTCCGCTCGTCGACCGGGCGCCGCTGCGGATCGCCGGGGCGCCCGACGACACCGCCGGGAGCGACGGCAGCCCGACCGGGAGCGACAACTCCGCCGGGAACGACCCCGCCGGGAATCCGGGCGCCACGGCGACCAGACCCACGGGATGATCACATTAGGAGTGCGCCCGGTCACGTCGGGTGACCCCGCTGAACGGACAGACGGGGCGATACGGCACACTCGGCGACATGGCCCAGCTCTCCCCGCTGCTCGCGGTCCGGTGGAGTCCGCACGCGTTCGACCCGGTCGCGGACCTGACCGACGCCGAGGTCGCGTCGCTGCTCGAGGCGGCCCGGTGGGCACCGTCCGCCGACAACACCCAGCCGTGGCGGTTCCTGGTGGGCCGGCGTGACGACGAGGCGTACAAGCGGATCCTGACCAACCTCTCGGCCGAGAACCAGCGCTGGGCGGGCCGCGCCGCCGCGCTGCTGCTCGGCGCGCACACCACCGTCGACCCGACCGGCGAGCCGCTGACCCACGCCGCGTACGACCTGGGCCAGGCCGTGGCGCATCTCACCGTCCAGGCCACCGCACTGCGGCTGCACGTACGCCAGATGGCCGGCTTCGACACCGCCGGACTCCGCGCCGACCTGGACCTGCCCCCGACGGTACGGCCACACGTCGTGGTCGCGGTCGGCCGGCTCGGTGACCCGTACTCCCTCCCCGAGGACCTGCGGGTCCGGGAGGTCGGCCTGCGCCAGCGCCGCCCGGTGGCGGACCTGCTGCTCGGCCGAACGGGCGAGCAACTGTCGTGAACTGGGCACATCCCAGATTCCGGACTACGCTTCCGGACCGGACGGCAACCACGTAGGGTCACCAATGTCATGTGGCAGGGTCTGCTCCTTCGCTGCCGCGACGAGGCCAACCGGATCGGCACCTCGTCGCGGAGTTGACGCACGCCGTCCTGCTTCTCTCGGCCGGTCCCCGTTGCGGCCAATCTGATTCGACACCAGACCCAGAGTTCCGGCACCGGACCGTCGGTGCCGTCCGCGCGGTGGCGACCTCGCCACCGGAGCCACATGACCACGGGAGTCCCGCACCATGTCACAACCGACCGGTACCACCGACGCCGATCCGATAGCCCGCCAGCGGCCCAGCCGGATGCCGTACCAGCGCTACCAGCCGTACCACCAGCAGTTCGCCCTCGACCTGCCGGACCGCCGGTGGCCGACCCGCCGGGTCGAGGCGGCGCCCCGGTGGTGCGCGGTGGATCTCCGGGACGGCAACCAGGCGCTGATCGACCCGATGTCGCCGGAACGCAAGCGGCGGATGTTCCAGCTGCTGGTCCAGATGGGCTACAAGGAGATCGAGGTCGGCTTCCCGTCGGCGAGCCAGACCGACTTCGACTTCGTCCGGCAGCTGATCGAGCAGGACCTGATCCCGGACGACGTGACCATCCAGGTGCTGACCCAGTGCCGGGAGCACCTGATCGACCGTACGTTCCAGGCGATCCGCGGCGCCAGGCGGGCGATCGTGCACTTCTACAACTCGACCTCGACCCTGCAACGCCGGGTCGTCTTCGGCCTGGACCGGGCCGGGATCACCGACATCGCCACCCAGGGCGCCCGGCTCTGCCGGAAGTACGCCGAGATCCACGCCCCGGACACGGACGTCTTCTACGAGTACTCCCCCGAGTCGTACACCGGCACCGAACTCGACTACGCGCTGGAGGTCTGCGCGGCGGTCATCGAGGTGATCGACCCGACCCCGGACCGGCCGCTGATCGTCAACCTGCCGGCGACGGTGGAGATGGCGACCCCGAACGTCTACGCCGACTCGATCGAGTGGATGCACCGGCACCTGCCCCGCCGGGACAGCGTGATCCTCTCCCTGCACCCGCACAACGACCGGGGCACCGGGGTCGCCGCCGCCGAACTGGGGCTGCTGGCCGGCGCCGACCGGATCGAGGGCTGCCTGTTCGGCAACGGTGAGCGCACCGGCAACGTCGACCTGGTCACCCTGGGTCTGAACCTCTTCTCCCAGGGCATCGACCCGCAGATCGACTTCTCCGGGATCGACGAGATCAAACGGACCGTCGAGTACTGCAACCAGCTGCCGGTGCACGAGCGGCACCCGTACGCCGGTGACCTGGTCTACACCGCGTTCTCCGGTTCGCACCAGGACGCCATCAACAAGGGTTTCGCCGCGCTGGAGGCGGACGCCGCCGCGGCCGGGGTGCCGGTCGACGAGTTCACCTGGGCGGTGCCGTACCTGCCGATCGACCCGAAGGACCTGGGCCGCAGCTACGAGGCGGTGATCCGGGTCAACTCGCAGTCCGGCAAGGGCGGCGTCGCGTACATCATGAAGACCGAGCACCAGCTCGACCTGCCACGTCGGCTCCAGATCGAGTTCTCCGGCGTGGTGCAGCAGGTCACCGACCACAACGGCGGCGAGGTGGAGCCGGACGCGATGTGGCGGCTCTTCGCCGCCGAGTACCTCGTCGACCGGCAGCCGCAGCCGGCGGTGCGGGTGGACAGCTACACGATCGGCACCGTCGACGGCAAGGTCGAGATCGAGGCGGAGACGGAGTTCCGGGAGGTTCGGCACACCCTCGCCGCGACCGGCAACGGCCCGATCGACGCGTACGTCAACGCGTTGCAGTCCCTCGACGTACGGGTCCGGGTGCTGGACTACCACGAGCACGCGATGTCCTCCGGCGGTGACGCCCAGGCGGCCGCGTACGTCGAGTGCGAAGTGGACGGTCAGACGGTCTGGGGCGTCGGACTCGACGCCAACATCGTGACCGCCTCGGTGCGGGCGGTGACCAGCGCGGTGAACCGCGCCCTGCGCTGACGCGACTGATTTCACACTCTCCGCGTACGCGCCCTGAGCTGCGGCGCGGGGTGGACCGGTGATCCCGGCCGCCCCGCGCCGCAACTGATCGTTTTTCCAACTTCGCGCCGCGCTCCTAGCATTGACCGGGACAGGCACGTGCGGTCTGGCGGAAGCGAGGGCACGGATGTCAACGGACGCGGTACGGGGCGGAGCCGCGAGAGCGGTCGAATCCGTGGCGCCGGTCCTGGCGGCGTCCGGTCGGCCCGTCAGCGGGCCGGCCGACGGGATCCCGCCCGGGTACGGACGGCGGTGGACCGCCGTGGTCGCCGGGTTTCCCGCCCTGGTCATGCTGATCTGCGGACTCATCGGTATCGGTGACCGCCAGCTGTGGCGGGACGAACACGCCACCTGGTGGGCGGCCACGCAGGTGTCCACCACCGACTTCGTCCGGCTGCTCAGCCACATCGACATCGTCTTCGCGCCGTACTACAGCTACATGCGACTCTGGACCGCGGTGTTCGGTGACTCGGCACCCGCGCTCCGGCTTCCCTCGCTGCTGTGGATGTCGGTCGCCGCGGCCCTGCTCGGGCTGCTCGGCCGTCGGCTCTACGACGCGCCCACCGGGCTCCTCGCCGGGCTGATCTTCGCCATCCTGCCGACGGTCTCCCGGTACGCGGCCGAGGCCCGGCCGTACGCACAGACCCTGGCGGTCACGATCGGCGCGACCCTGCTCCTGCTGCGTGCCCTCGACCGGCCTCGTCCCCGCCGTTGGGTCTGGTACGCGCTCGCGGTCGTCGCCGTCGGGCTCAGCCACCTGGTCGCGCTCGCGGTGCTGGTCGCGCACGCCCTGCTCGTGCTCGGCGAGGTACGCGGACAGGACCGGCGGATCGTCGTCCGGCGGTTCCGACCCTGGCTGCTGGCGGTGGTGGTCGGGCTGGCCCCGGTGGTGCCGGTCGTCTTCCAGGCACGGCAGCAGAGTCACCAGATCGTCTGGATCCTGCCACCGGAACCGCTCGACCTGCTCCGGCTGCCGGGCGAGCTGTTCGGCAGCCGGTCGGTGGCGATCGTGCTGTTCTTCGTGGCCCTGGTCGGGCTTGCGGTGTCCCGTTGGCCCAGCCTGGCGCTGAGCGCCTGGATCCTGGTCGCGCCGGCGTTGACCTACCTCACCTTCGACCAGTTCCAACTCTTCTACCACCGGTATCTGCTGTTCACGGTGCCGGCCTGGGTGTTGTTGGCGGCCGCCGGGACGCTGTGGATGGCCCGGCTCGGCCAGGCCGCGCCGGTACCGGACGGCCGGCCGGTGCTGCGGCCGGCGCTGTCCGTCGCCGCCGGCGCGCTGGCGCTGGCGCTGGTGGCCGGGTACGGGCTCGCCGGCCACCGGTTCGTCCGCAGCGACCTGCTGGAGGACGAGCACGCCTTCCGGGCCGCCGCCGGCTTCGTCCGGACCCACGCCCGGGAGGGTGACGGGATCGCGTACAGCAACTACCGCTACCTGCGTCGCGCGTTCGCCTACGAACTGCGGCACGATCCCCGCCCGATCGACGTCTTCCTGGACGTACCTCCGGCAGAGAACGGCTGGTACCACGCCGAGGAGTGTGGCCGGCCCGCCCGGTGCCTCGGCGACGTCCGCCGGATCTGGTGGGTCAGCACCAGACTCGGGCCGGATCCGCTGGATCGGGAGCCGGGCCGCATCGGTGACCTGCTGCGGGACCGGTTCGTGGTGGCGCAGGTCGTGGAGTTTCACAAGATCTGGGTACTGGAGCTCGTCGCCCGGGAGTGAACCGCCCGGCCCGCCGCGGGCTACCGGATTTCGCCCGGGTTCCGGGCCGTTTCGGGGTGCACCGGGGGCGGCAGTGACGGGCAGGGCCGGGACGGCTGCGGCGGGCGGTGCGGCCGGTGCACCAGCAGCAGGGCCAGCACCGCGCCGGCCACCATCAGCCCGGCACACCACAGCAGTGCGTTCCGGTAGGCGGGGGTGAGTTCGCCGGCGACCCGGTAACCCCCGCCGGAGAGCCCGACCAGCAGTGGCAGCCCGGAGACCGCGAGCAGCCCGCCGACCCGGGAAGCCGCGTTGTTGAGTCCGCTGGCCGCGCCGGCGAACCGGTCCGGCGCGGCGGCCAGCACCGAGGCGGTCAGCGGGGCGACCACCAGGGTCACCCCGAGCCCGAAGAGGGTGATTCCGGGCAGCACATCCACCCAGTACGACGCGCCGCGCCCGATCTGGCGCAACAGCAGCAGCCCGCCGGCGGCCAGCAGTGGCCCGACGGTGAGCTGGAGACGCGGCCCGATCCGGGCGGCCAGCGCCCCGGAGCGGGCGGAGCCGACCAGCAGCAGGATCGTCATCGGCAGCGTGGCCAGGCCGGTGACCAGCGCCGAGTAGCCGACGACGTTCTGCAGGTAGATCGAGAAGAAGAACGTGAGCCCGCCGAGCCCCGCGTAGACCAGCACGGTGTAGAGGTTCAGCACCCCGAAGAGCCGGTTGCCGAAGAGTGCCGGCGGCAGCGTCGCCCGTTCGCCGCGCCGCCGCTCGATCAGGACGAACACCAGTACGGCGAGTACGCCGGCCGCTGCGGCGCCGACCACCGGTGCGGCGCCGCCGCCGAGCTGGTCGGCCTCGACCAGGGCGTAGGTGATGCCGGCCAGGCCGAGGGCGCCGAACAGCGCGCCGGCCAGGTCGAACCGGGCCGGGGTCGGGTCGGCGCGGCTCTCCGGGATCCAGCGCAGCGTGGCGAGGACCACGACGACGGCGAGCGGCACGTTGAGGAAGAAGATCCACCGCCAGGAGAACGCGTCGATGAGCCAGCCGCCGAGGAAGGGACCGAAGGCGGTGGAGACGCCGGCCAGCCCGGACCAGGCGCCGATCACCCGGCCCCGCTCGTCCGGGTGGAAACTCGCCTGCAGCAGGGCGAGGGAGCCCGGGGTCAGCAGGGCGCCGCCGAGCCCCTGCAGGAAGCGGGCCGCGATCAGCCAGCCCGTGTTCTGCGCCGCGCCGCAGAGCACCGACGCGACGGTGAAGGCGAGAACGCCGGCCAGGAAGACCCGTCGCCGGCCGAGCCGGTCCCCGACCGCGCCGCCGAGCAGGACAAACGCGGCCAGGCTGAGCAGGTAGCCGTTCAGCGTCCACTGCAGACCGGCGGTGCTGGCGCGCAGCTCCGTACCGAGGTGGGGCAGGGCGACGTTGACCACCGTGGCGTCGAGGAAGACCATCCCGGAGGCCACGACGGCCGCGAACAGGGTCCCCCGACCGGCCGGACTGGCCAGCCTGAGCGCGGCTGCGGAGTCACTCACAGTGCCAGACTTCCCCTTCTCGGCGTAAGATGCCGCGAAACACCGGAACCAGATCCGGCTGCCCTGTCCACCGGTCGACCCGACAAGCTGGAAGCCGTGCCGTTCATCCGTACCAGATCAGGATCCCGGCCGGGAATCGCCGTCCTGGCCTCGGTGGCGCTCGCCCTCGGCGGCGCCGCCGGTTGTGGCGCCGACGATGCGTTGCCTCCGCGCCCGGCCGCTAGCGCCGGCCCGCAGGCGCAGTTGGAAGAGTTGACCACGGCGTCGGCCGGCTCGATGCGGGGTTACAGCCGGGACCGGTTCCCGCACTGGCGCAACGCGGGTAAGAACTGCGATGTCCGGGACACCGTGCTGCAGCGGGACGGCACCGACATCAAGTTGTCCGGCTGCAACGTCGTCGGTGGGCGCTGGCCCAGTCGGTACGACGGCCGCACGCTCACCGACCCGAGTGACGTCGACATCGACCACATGGTGCCGCTGGCCAACGCCTGGCGTTCGGGTGCCGACGAGTGGAACGACGACAAGCGGGGCGACTTCGCCAACGACCTGGACCAGCCGCAGCTGTTCGCCGTGTCGAAAACGACAAACCGCTCCAAGGGTGATCAGGATCCGTCCCAGTGGAAGCCGCCGAACCGGGACGACTGGTGCCGGTACGCGGCGGACTGGATCGCGGTCAAGCACTACTGGCGGCTCACGGTCACCGAGGCCGAGCGGGCGGCGCTCGGCGACATGCTGGGCAGCTGCTGATGGCCCCGCCCGGCACCCCACCGGACGGCGAGCCGGCCGCCGAGCAGGTCACGTCCGACGGTGAGCCGCCGGCCGGGCAGACCCCACCCGACGACGAGCCGTCGGCCACCCGGACCACCGACATCGTCCCCGGTCCGGGTGGGGTGATGACCGACGAGGTCGGCGTGGTGACCGGGGAACTGACGCTGCGCACCGAGCTGCACGGCGACCAGGTGGCGCTCCGGGTGCAGTACAAGGACGCCGCCGAGTGGTACGTGGTCACCGGCGGCCGGACCCGGCTCTCCGATCCGGCGGACCTCGACGCGGTGCACACGATCGCGGTCGGCCTGCTCGACCGGCCTGACGGCTGACCCTCCCGCTCGACCCGGCCCGACTTTCGCGTGAGCGATTGACAAAATTTTGTTTTACATACAGGATGATTTTTGCCATGAGAGACGTGATCTACCTCGAACAGATCGAGCAGGCGGAGACCCTGCTCAAGCCGCAGCGCATCGAGGTGCTGCGGCAACTCGCCGAGCCGCGCACCTGCACCGAGGTGGCGGCCCGGCTCGACCAGACCCCCCAACGCGTCTACTACCACGTGAAACGCCTGGTCGAGGCCGGCCTCGTCGACCAGGTCTCGGAACGGAAGGTCCGCGGCATCCACGAGGGGATCTACCAGGCCAGTGCCCGGTCGTACTGGCTGTCGCCCCGGCTGGTCGGCCGGCTCGGGCTACGCAAGGCGCAGGACGAGCTGAGCCTGGGCTACCTGCTCAACCTGATGGAAGAGGTCCAGGCCGACATCGCCGCGCTCGACCGGACCGCGCCAGAACTGCCCTCGATCGGAGTCTCCGGCGAGATCCGGGTCCCCGCCGAGCAGCGCCAACAGTTCCTCGACGACCTGCGGACCGCACTGCAGGACCTGTTCACCCGCTACGGCGGAGCCGAAGGTGACGCCTTCAAGCTCGCCGTCGCCTGCTACCCACACAGGAGTACGCCATGACCGCACCGCTGACGCTGCGCGCCCGCGCCGCCGCTCCGCTCAAGACCGTCCGGCACGCCCTGACCGACCCCGCCGAACTGCGGATCTGGCTCGCCGAGCACGCCGAGGTCGAGCTTCCGCACCGGTACGAGTTCTGGGGCCGGCACACCCCCGAGGGCGACGCCCCGCACCAGACCCCGCAGCACGTCGACGACCACACCATCCGGTTCAGCTGGCTGCTCGACGGCGAGCAGACGAGCACCGAGATCACCCTCGTCGAGGAGAGCCCGGAGTCGACCCTGATCACGCTCTCCCAGAGCCACTGGAGCTTCGCCGACGCGATGAGCGGCACCACCATCCGGGGCGTGCTGCAGACGTACTGGTCGCTGGCGATCGCCAATCTGGTCGACCACGTCGAGGGGCGGCCACTCACCCCGAAGACCGACTTCACCTCGGCGACCTTCCGCGAGGAGATCGTGATCGGCGCCTCGGCCGACGCCCTCTACCGGTCTCTCACCGACTCCGAGCAGGCCAGCACGTGGTTCGGCTACCCGATCGGAATCGAGCCGTACGTCGGCGGCCGGTGGGCGATGGGCGGCTTCGACAACAACCCCAACCCGGCGAAGGTGCTCGAGGTGACCCCCGGCAAGGGCATGACGGTCGACTGGGGCCCGGTCGGCGTCGTCACCTGGGAGCTGGCGGAAAGCGACGGCAAGACGAAACTGTCGTTCGTGCAGAGCGGCTTCGACACCACGAACCCGCCGTACGGCGCCTGGAGCGGTTGGCTCAGCGGGCTGGCCGAGCTGCGCCGCTTCCACGAACTGGCCGACTGGCGGCCGATCTGGCTGCACGACCCGGACGAGGTCATCGCCGCCTCGGAGCAGCAGGTCGCTGGCTGAGCACCCGGTCGCATCCCGGCAGGCGGGCGGGTCCGGCGTACCGGCCCCGCCCGCCTGCCGGTCGACGGACTCCCAGACGAAGTCGAGCGAACGCCTGGGCCGTGTGTCATAAGTGCCGTTCAAGTCGTCTGAGCCAGACGTCGATCATGCTGAGGGTGGGGGTGGCTTCGTACCGCATCGCGAGTGTGTCGTGGCGCGTGGCCACGGCGCGGTGCTGTTTGAGCGGGTTGATGCCGCATTCGACGGCATGGCGCTGTCGATATGCGCTGGAGTCAAAGGCGGGCGGGCGGCCCAACGCGTGATCGGCCGGCGCAGCGCTCGCCAACGCCGCCCAGCCTGCCTTCTTCGGTCGGGGCAGCAGCGGCTCCAGCACCGCCCACTGCGCGTCAGTCAGGTCGAATCGCCTCGTCACCGCTACACCGGCCACGAGGTCTCCGCGCAGATGGTTGTCTTGGTCGATACCCATCTACCAGGGGACCTCGCCTCGTATCGATCATCGACACGCCCGACCGGTCAACCCGGCCCCGTCACCCGACCACTCTTGACACACGGCCTAGCAACCGGGTGACTGCGCCCCGATGCTTTCGCTGAACAAGTCGAGAACCGCCCGCCACGCCCGCGCGGAGTGGGCAGCGTGGTAGCCCACTCCGGGCACGGTGGGGCTGAGGTGGTCAGCGCCGCCGGTAGGTGTCCCGTCAGGCTGAGTCGGAGCGGCCCAGAAGGCATGTTTGGCTCCGCCATAAATGTGTGCTCGCCAATCGACGCCAGCGTCCTGCAGCGCGCTGCTGAACGCTGAGATTTGAGCGGGAGTACAGAGCGGATCTTCGGAACCGGTACAGAGCAGGAAGGTCCCACCGGCATTCGTCCAGTCCTCGGCGCGCGGGGTTGGCAGGCCGGGGTGGATTACGGCGAGCGCTTTGAAGGGCACTCCCGTCCTGGCGAGTTCCAGCACGATTCGGCCGCCGGCCCCGTAACCGAGCGTGGCAAGTTGATTGTGATCGGCGCCGGGTTCAGCGAGTAGCACGTCAAGCGCGGCCTGACCGATGGTCAACATGCGGGCGGGGTTGGCCATCAGCGGCAGGGCCCGATCCAGCATCGCTTGCGGCTCGCCGAAGAAGGTCCGGCCGCCGTGGTAGTCCATCGCGAAGGTCAGATAGCCGTGTTCGGCGAGGTCGTCGGCTCGGCTGCGTTGATAGTCATCGAGACCGACGCCGTCATGTCCAAGAAGCACGGCCGGCCACGGCCCGTCGCCACTTGGCCGCGACATGTGACCGACCATCGTCAAGCCGTCGATGTCATACCTGACTTCCCGTCTTGCGATCATGAGATCGACACTAGCCGGACCGTGTTGCTTTGTTGGACTGCGTTCGCTTCCAGCGAAGCTGAATGCGCAGTGGTGAATTGCGATCTGACCAGAATCTACGCGCGAAGGACGAGGCTGCACGGTCGCACCAGCCGCGCGGGGTAGCCGATTCCTTCGGTGTGGATGCCGCGCGGTGCGACCACACCCCTCCCCGTTCCACCGGGTACGGCCACCTCGACAAGGCCAGCATCGGCGGACGACCCCGACCGTCCGGCAGCGATGCCGCCCATGTCGCCCAACCACCTTTGACACACGGACTAGACAAACGAGCCGGGTTCGCTGGGCGCCGAGACGGTGTGCGGCGCCTCGCCCTCGTCCTCCGGCCGGGTGACCTGGCCCGTCACCTTGTGCGGCCGCAGTTCACCGCTGGCGATCTGCTCGGCCCAGTGACAGGCGACCCGGCTGGTGCCGATCTGGCGCAGTGCCGGCCGCTCGTCGGCGCATCGGGTCGGCTGCGCCCACGGGCAGCGGGTGTGGAACCGGCAGCCGGCCGGCGGGTTGGCCGGCGACGGCAGGTCCCCGGCGAGCAGGATCCGCTCCCGTCGGTCCTCCACCTCCGGGTCCGGCACCGGCACCGCCGACATCAGCGCCCGGGTGTACGGGTGCAGCGGCTCGGCATAGAGCCGGTCACTCGGCGCCTCCTCCACCAACGCACCCAGGTACATCACCCCGACCACGTCGGAGATGTGCCGGACCACCGCCAGGTCGTGCGCGATGACCAGGTAGGTCAGCCCCAGCTCGTCCTGGAGCTCATCGAGCAGGTTGACAACCTGGGCCTGGATCGACACGTCCAACGCGGAGACCGGCTCGTCGGCGACGATCAGTTCGGGACCGAGCACCAGGGCCCGGGCGATGCCGATCCGCTGCCGCTGGCCACCGGAGAACTCGTGCGGGTAGCGGGACAGCGCCCACTTCGGCAGGCCGACCGCGTCCAGGGTCTTGGTGATGATCTCCCGACGGGCGGCCCGGTCGGCACCGATGCCGTGCGCCTGCAGACCCTCGACCAGGATCGACTCGACGTTCTGCCGGGGGTCCAGGCTGGACATCGGATCCTGGAAAATCATCTGCATCCGGCGGCGCATGGTCCGCATCCGGTTCGCCGGCAGGCTGGTCAGCTCCGTACCGTCGAAGGAGACCTGACCCGACGTCGGCTTCGTGAGCTGCAGGAGCGCCCGGCCGAGCGTCGACTTGCCGCAGCCCGACTCGCCCACCAGCCCGTACGTCCGGCCGCGCGGGATCGTCAGGTCCACCCCGTCGACCGCCTTCACGTGCCCGACCACCCGGTCGAAGACGACACCCCGGGTGATCGGGAAGTGCACCTTCAGGTCACGGACCTCGACCAGGTTCCCGCCGCGCTCCGGCGTCATCTCCGCGCTCCGCTCGGTCATGCCGACTCCTCCTCACCCCGGGTGGGCCGCGACGCCGGCTCGGCGGCCGGATGCTCCGGCGTACGCGGCGCCGGCGTACGCGCTGCCGGCTCCGCCTTCGGAGCGGCCGCATCGCCCCGGGTCTCCGACGCCGCCGGGTCGACCGCACCGGCCGGCGGCACCGGGTTGACACACCGGTAGGTGCGGTCGGTGTGGGTCAGCACCATCGCCGGCGGCTCCCCGACACACGCCTCCATCTGCCGGCTGCACCGGGGCGAGAAGGCGCAGCCCTCGGCCCACGGCAGCACGTCACGGACCGAACCGGGGATCGGGGAGAGCCGCTCGCCCTGGCCCGCGTCCAGGCGTGGGATCGACCCGAGCAACCCCACCGTGTACGGGTGCCGCGGCTCGGCGAAGAGCGGCCGGCGGCGGGCGGTCTCGACCACCCGGCCGGCGTAGAGCACATTGACCGTGTCGCACATGCCGGCGACCACCCCCAGATCATGGGTGATCATGACGAGGGCGGTGCCGGAGTCGCGTACCAGGTCCTTCAACAGCTCCAGGATCTGCGCCTGGATGGTCACGTCGAGCGCCGTGGTGGGCTCGTCGGCGATCAGCAGCCGGGGCTGGCAGGCCACCGCGATGGCGATCAGCGCCCGCTGACGCATCCCGCCGGAGAGCTGGTGCGGATACTCCTTCAGCCGCCGAGTCGGGTCCGGGATGCCGACCCGGTCCAGCAGCTCGGCCGCCTCCTTGCGGGCCGCGTCGCCGCCCAGCCCCCGGTGCCGGGTGAGCACCTCGGTGACCTGTCGGCCGATCGGAATGACCGGGTTCAGCGAGGAGAGCGGATCCTGGAAGATCATCGCCACGTCCCGGCCCCGGATGTCCCGCATCGTCCGCCGGTCGACCCTGAGCAGGTCGGTGCCGTCGAAGTCCGCCCGCCCCTCGACCGTGATCCCGGCCTGCCGAGGCAGCAGCCCCATCAGGGCCAGCGAGGTCACACTCTTGCCGCAGCCGGACTCGCCGACCAGACCGACGACCTCACCCGCGTCCACCGAGAACGACACCCCGTCGACCGCCCGGACCGTACGCTTGCCGCGCTGGCGGAACGTGACGGAGAGATTGTCCACCTCAAGCAGTGCCATGCTGTGCCGGCCTTTCGTTCGCGACTGCGGGGCTCGCAAGCTCACTCCTCGCGCTCACCGTTCCGGCCTTTCGTTCGCGACTGCGGGGCTCGCAAGCTCACTCCTCGCGCTCACCGTTCCGGCCTTTCGTTCGCGACTGCGGGGCTCGCAAGCTCACTCCTCGCGCTCACTGTTCCGGCACTCACGGGAGCCACTACTTCCGCAGCTTCGGGTCGAGGGCCTCGCGCATCGCCTCACCGAGCAGGGTGAAACCCAGCGCGGTGATGATGATCGCCAACGCCGGATAGATCGCCAACGCCGGCCGGATCCCGAGGTACGGCTGCGCGTCGGCGAGCATCACGCCCCACTCCGGGACCGCCGAGTCGGGGTTGCCGAGGCCGAGGAAGGAGAGCGCCGCCGCCTCGATGATCGCGGTGGCCAGGGTGAGTGTCGCCTGCACGATGACCGGGGCGAGCGAGTTGGGCAGCACGTGACTGAGCGCGATCCGGGTGCGCCGTACCCCGAGCGAGGTGGCGGCGAGCACGTAGTCGCTGTTCGACTGGGCGATCATCGAGCCGCGCAGCAGCCGTGCGAAGACCGGCACCGAGACCACACCGACCGCGATCATCACCGTGGTCAGGCTGGCGCCGAGCAGTGCCGCGATGCTGACCGCGAGCAGCAGGCTGGGCAGCGCCAGCAGCATGTCGACGATCCGCATCAGGGTGGTGTCGACCCAGCGGCCCCAGCGCCCGCCCAGACCGGCGGCGGCGCCGGCGATCCCGCCGACCAGCGCGCCGACGGCCAGACCGATCAGGGTCGAGACCACGCCGACCAGCAGGGTCTGCCGGGCACCAACGATCAGCCGACTGAACTCGTCCCGCCCCTGGTGGTCGAAGCCGAGCCAGTGGTCGGCGGACGAACCGGGAATGATGCCCTGGCCGGACTTGACCAGCCCTTCCCGGATGCCGACCGTGTCCGTCGGCCCGTACGGCACGAAGAACGGGCCGACGATCGCGACGAGCACGAAGATCCCGAGGACCACCGCGCCGACGATCGCCGCCGGGTTACGCCGCAGCCGACGGAACGCCTCCTGCCAGAGGCTGACCCCGCGTTCGTCGTCGCGCATCGCGGAGAGTTCGCCGAGCCGGTCGAGCTTCTCCGCCTTCTTCCGAGCCCTGTCCGTGATGGTCATCGGCGCCGTCCTTCGTTCGCGACTGCGGGGCTCACTCGCTGCGCTCGCTCACTCCTCGCGCTCACCAGAGCCGTCCTTCGTTCGCGACTGCGGGGCTCACTCGCTGCGCTCGCTCACTCCTCGCGCTCACCAACACCCCGCTCTTGAACCGGATCGTCCTCATCGGACCCTCACCCTCGGGTCGATCAGGCTGTAGGAGAGATCGACGATCAGGTTCACGAGGACGAACAGCACCGCGATGATCATGATGAAGCCCATCAGCACCGGGTAGTCCCGCTGGCTGATCGAGTCGGCGATGAACGCGCCGATGCCGTTGAACGCGAAGACCGTCTCGGTGAGCACCGCACCGGAGAGCAGACCGCCGGTGAGCAGACCGATGGTGGTCGCCACCGGCAGCATCGCGTTGCGCAGCACGTGCCGGCCGCGTACCACCCGCTCGGTGAGGCCCTTGGCCTCGGCGGTCCGGATGTAGTCCTCGCCGAGCACCTCCAGCACGCTGGCCCGGGTGATCCGGACGATGATCGCCAGCGGGATGCTGGCCAACGCCAGACCGGGCAGCACGAGGTGCCAGAGCGCGTCGGCGGCGGCGTCCCACTCGCGGGTCAGCAGTCCGTCCAGGACGAAGAAGTTGGTGACCCGGGTGGCGTCGATGGTCGGGTCCTGCCGTCCGGTGGACGGGAACAGGTGCAGGTTCTCGGCGAAGATCGCCTTCAGGACGTACGCCAGGAAGAAGACCGGGATGCAGATGCCGACCAGCGATCCGGCGACCGAGACGTGGTCGAGCAGTCGGCCGCGACGACGGGCGGCGAGGTAACCGAGGGGAATGCCCACCGCGATCGCGATGATCATCGCGGTGACCGCCAGTTCGACGGTGCCCGGGAACCGCTGCAGGAACTCGGTCGTGACCTCACGTTTGGTGGCGATCGAACTGCCGAGGTCGAGACGGATCATCCGCCGCATGAACCGGCCGTACTGCACCAGGATCGGCTCGTCCAGGCCGAGGTTCGCGCGGATCGCGGCCCGCATCTCCGGCGTGCCACGCTCGCCGAGGATCGCGGTCTCCGGGCCGCCGGGCAGCCGGTGCAGCCAGATGAACAGAAGGATGGAGAGCCCGAACAGCGTAGGTATCAGCTGCAGCAGGCGTCTGACGATGAACCGGAACACAGGCGGCCTCTGGCGGGGGTGCGGAGGGTGGCGCGGGCGGGCGCTCGACTGGCCTCCGGCCTGAACTACCGGCCGACGGTCAGGGCGCGCCCGCCCGCGACTCCCTATTCCTCTATCTCAGCGCTTCCTCGACGGTCAGGACGTGAACTCGGCGGTGGAGTACCGCTCGTCGGTCAGCGGGCTCGCCTTGACCCCGGTGACGTCCTTGCCGAACACGATCGCCGGCGGCGAGTGCGAGATCGGCACACCCGGCAGGAACTTCATGATCTCGGCGTTGAGCTCCTTGTACAGCTCGGCCCGGGCGGCCAGATCAGCGGTGCTGTCAGCCCGCTTGAAGAGGTCGAACAGCGCCGGGTTGTTGAAACCCCACTCGTCCTTCTGCCGGTCGAAGAACGTACCGATGAAGTTGTACCCGTCGGCGTAGTCACCGGTCCAGCCGAGGATGTGCAGGTCGTGCGCGGTGCCGGTGCTGGTGGCGTTCAGGTAGTCCGGGGTCCACTTCAGCGGGATCGCCTCGACCTTGATGCCCACCGCCTGGAGGTCGGCCGAGAGCAGTTCGAAGAGGTCCTTCGGGTTCGGCATGTACGGCCGGGTGACCTCGGTCGGGTAGTGGAACCGCAGGGTCAGGTTGCTGGCACCCGCCTCGGCCAGCAGCGCCTTGGCCTTGTTAACGTCGTAGTTGTACTGCGTGACGTTCGGGTTCCAGCCGTCGACGGTGTCCGGCATGAACTGGAGGGCGACCTTGGCGCCCGGGGGCAGCTTGGAGTCGACCAGCGCCTGCCGGTTCAGGGCGTACGCGATCGCCTGCCGGACCCGGATGTCGGCCAGCTTCGGGTTGCCCTTCTGGTTGATCGCCAGGTAGAGGATGTTGAACGCCGGACGGGTCAGGACGTTGAAGCCCTCACCCTTCAGTGGCTCGACGTCGGCCGGACCGACCAGGTCGTAGCCGTTGATGTCGCCGGAGCGCAGCGCCTGCTTGCGGGCGTTCTCGTCCGAGATGGTCTTGAAGATGATGGTCTTGATCTTCGCCTTCGGACCGCCGGTGTAGTCCTCGTTACGCTCGATCGTCAGTGTCTTGTTCGCGATGTCCCAGGACTTGAACTTGTACGGCCCGGTGCCGGTCGGGTGTTGCATCGCGTACGGCGGGTACTGGATGTTGTCCGCCTTACCGCCGATGTTGCTGGCCTGGAACTCCTGCAGCGCCTTGGGGCTGTGGATGGAGAACGAGGGAAGCATCAGCGCGGCCGGGACCTTGCTGGAGACCCGACTGAAGGCGAGGTCCACAGTGGTGGCATCCTTGGCGGTGCAGGACTTGAAGAGGCTCTCGCCCAGGTCCTCGCGCTCGTTCTTGGCGAAGCCGCCCATCACGTCCTGCCAGTACGGCGTGACGTCCGGGCTCTGCATCAGACCGGTCGCGTTGTACCACCGGTTGAAGTTGACGCAGACCGCCTCGGCGTTGAAGTCCGTACCATCGTGGAACTTCACGCCGGAGCGGAGCTTGAAGGTCCAGACGGTGCCGGTCGAGTCCGGGGTCCAGCTCTCGGCCAGACCGGGCGTGACCTTGGTGCCGCCCTCTTCGGGCTTGACCAGGGTCTCGAACATCTGCCGGGCGATCCGCAGCGACTCGCCGTCACTGGCCAGGCTGGGGTCGAGCACCTTCGGGTCGCCGGCCACGCCGAAGACCAGGGTGTCCTTCGAACTCGAGCCCGAATCTCCGCGGTCGCTCTCGGCACAGCCGGCTACCGCGAGGGCCGCGACCGCGGCGGCCGCGATCGCGACCTTCGGTCTTGGTGCACGCATGGTGCTTCACCTCGTCCTGTGGATACGACAAACGCGGTGACGGGGGCCACCGATGGCGAGACATTAGCCGCCATGCGGACGGGGCGGAAACGGCCCGGGAGGGGGTTGGTACCTGATCGTGTCCTGACCGTCATGATGCGGACGACAGAGCGTCCGACATGGTCAACAAACGGGCTATTTTGTCCTGATCAGACTATGCGAAGTTGTTACATGCATCGTCGTGTTGATCTGCCCCGATGTCAGACCCGGACGGCCTGTCCGCCCCCCACCACGCGGACCGCTCCGACGGCCGTCGGACAGCCCGCCGGCGCACAGGCGTCGACGAAGGGCCGCCGACGAACCAGGCTTCAGGCGAAAGAGCCGCCAGCGAACAGGCGCCGGCGAACAGGCGTCGATGAAAGAGCCGCCGGCGGACGTGACGGTCGCCGTCGGTCAGATCGCCCGACGGCCCTCGAAGGCGCGGCCGAGCGTGATCTCGTCGGCGTACTCCAGATCGCCGCCGACCGGCAGGCCGCTGGCCAGTCGGGTCACCGAGATGCCCATCGGCTTGACCATCAGCGCCAGGTAGGTCGCGGTCGCCTCGCCCTCGGTGTTCGGGTCGGTGGCGAGGATCAGCTCCTTGACCGTGCCGGTGCCGAGCCGGAGCAGCAGCTCCCGGATCCGCAGGTTGTCCGGGCCCACGCCCTCGAGCGGATTGATCGCCCCGCCGAGCACGTGGTAGCGGCCCCGGAACTCGCCGGTCCGCTCGATCGCCACCACGTCCTTCGGCTCCTCGACCACACAGAGCACCTCGTCGGTACGACGTGGGTCACGACAGACCCGGCACTGCTCGGCCTCGGCGACGTTGTAGCAGGTGGTGCAGAACCGCACCAGTTCCTTGACCCGACGCAGCGCGGTCGCCAGCCGGGTTACGTCGGCCGGGTCGGCGGAGAGGACGTGGAAGGCGATCCGCTGGGCGCTCTTCGGGCCCACGCCCGGCAGCCGGCCCAGCTCGTCGATCAGATCCTGGATGGCACCCTCGTACATCGGGGGTTACTCAGAAACCGAGCGGGCCGAGGCCGCCGCCCAGGCCGCCGGTGACCGGGCCCATCTTCTCCTCGGTCAGCCTGCGCACCTCGTCGTGGGCGTTGTGCACGGCCGCCAGCACCAGGTCCTCGAGGGTCTCGACGTCCTCCGGGTCGACCGCCTTCGGGTCGATCTTGATCGTCTTGACCTCGCCCGCACCGGTCATGGTCACGGTCACCAGGCCGCCACCGGCAGTGCCGGTCAGCTCCGCCTCGGCCAGCTCCGCCTGCGCGGCGGCGAGCTGCTGCTGCATCTTCTGCGCCTGCTTCATCATCTGCTGCAGGTTGGGCTGTCCACCCGGGCGCACGGCGACTCCTTGGTTCGGCAAACGTCGACCCCAGCCTAGTACGGGCTAGCCCACAGTACGCTGCGACCGGCGCCGACCGGCGGCTCGCATCCCTTGGGGCAGCGAGTGGCTGCCGTTGACCGGGGTTCGACCAGCAACGACCGGCTTCCGGCCTGCGGTTCGTGCCCGCGCCTGTGCCAGAGCGCGGCGAACGCCAGGGCTCGCCGGAGCCTCTCTCCGGCAGGCGGGCAACTCCGACATCGCGGACCTACGGGTAATCTCGTTCAGGACTAAGCCGACAGTGTTCTTGGACCCCGGCGCTCCGGGTTTTACGGACTCCGCGCACCATCGCGAGAGAAGGTCCGGCCACGACAAGGTTTCTCAGCCAAGCACGGTCAGCCGCTGATCGAGACAACTGTGCGATCGACGATGAGACCCGTCCGGTGGCGCCGACCCGTACCCGATACTGGTACTGCTGATCTTCATTTTGCAGAACGGCCAACCATCCGACGTGCACTTCATGGGCACCCAAGGTCAACTTTCGATGGGCGTCGCGCTGCTGCTGGCCGCGGTGGCCGGGGCGCTGCTGGTGACCCTGCCCATCCCGCTGCGCGCAGGGGTACGCCGTAGCGCCCGTCGCCAGGGCGGCACGGACAACCTTGCCTTGGTCGAAGTCCCGAACGACATCCAGTCGGTTTCGTGATCCAAGTTGCCGACCGTCGGCGGTAGCGTCACGCGGCCGGGCGGTACGGGATCCGGAGCTCTGGTTCGGAGCCCCGGATCCCGTGAGCGTCCTCGGGTACGACGGGACAGGCCCCTGCCCGGGCGCAGTCCTGATGCCCGGCCTTCCTCGGCAGCGCCACGTACCGCTGATCGGTGCGCCGCCTCGGCCGGTCTGTCGTCAGGCGCAGGCCGGCTTGTAGGTCGTGTAATGGGGCGAGCGGACCTCGTGTTGATTTTCCTCGTAGGCCCAGAGGTACCACTCAATGGAATCCACCGTCAGCGCACCGTAGATGGCGGGAGTGGGTGCCAGGCCACTGAACGACGTCGGACCGCTGCCGATGTTCGAACCCGCGTAACTACCGCCGCCCTTGGCGGTATGTACGACGACGTTGGTATCGGTGAAGCCGGTAGCCCGGGCGGAGACGCTGAGTACCCACCCCCCGTCCCGGCACACGGCGGTTGCGCTGCCGCTGAGGGAAAGTGCGGGCTTGTTGGAGCCCGAGCTTTTCGTCGGGCTGGCCTTGGCCGGTGCGGTGGTCCTGGGCTGCGTCCGGGGCACCTCCCGGGGCGGGGTCGTCTGCGCGGTGGGTCCCGGCCCCGCTGGTCCGGCTCCGGCTGGCCCGCCGCCGGCAGTCTGCCGGCTTGGTCCACCGCCGGCAGACTGGCCCGGTCGGCCACCGGCAGACTGCTGGCCTGGTCCACCGCTGAGCGGCGGCGGGGTCGGAGTGACGACTGCCGGATCGGGTGGTGGCGGCATCGGGCCCACCGGGGCCGGCGTGATGGGTTGCGCCGTCACCGGTATGCCGGGCGACGAGTCGCGGGTCAGCCAGACCGCGGCACCGACCAGCAGTAGCGCGACGACCATCACCATCGGCAGCAGGGCACGCGGCATTGCCGCCGGTTGGGATTCGTCCGGCGACTTCGGTGTGGACGGCCCGGGTGTCGGCGCCTCGACTACCCTGATCTTCGACGGTTCCGCGCCGGCCGACGTCCCGGTCGCGCCGGCCGTACCAGTCGACGCCGTTGCGCTCGACGCAGCCGTTGCAGTCGACGCCGTTGCGGTCGACGCAGTCGATCCGGTCGTTCCGGTCGACGCCGTTGCGAGCGACGCCGTTGTTCCGGTTGACGCCGTTGTTCCGGTTGACGCCGTTGTTCCGGTTGACGCCGTTGTTCCGGTTGACGCGGTCGATTCGGTCGACGCGTTCGTGCTGGACGCGTTCGTCGGTGCTGGAGCCGCAGCCGACACCTTCGGCGCGGTCCCGGTCGCCGATGGCGTGGCTTCCGTCGAATCCGTCGTGCCGGCAGCGCTCGTCCCCGAGGCGATCTCGGTCGCCTCGGTCGGCGTGGATCCGGGCCCGGCCGGCGTGGTAACCGGAGATGCGGGCGCCGACCCGGTCGACTCGTCGGAGGCAGGCTCGGCGGGAGTCAGCTTGACCGATGTGGACTCCGAGGGCTTGACAGAGTCTGGCTGGCCGGGATCGGGTAGCCGCGCACCGCACTCGAGACAATATGGACCTTCACTGTCATCGCCAAAACCACATTCCCCGCACACGATCAGCACGACGGGGACATTAGTCGATCAGTCGTCGGATCGGGCTCCGCCGCGAGGTCCGGATCCCACTGCGGAGCCAGCCACGGATACGGCTGGTAGGCCGCCCTGCTGACCACCGCGATCGCCGTACCGTCCGGGGTGAAGGCGCCCTTGCCGGCCAGTTGACTGTCATGGGTCAGGACGAAGCTGCTGGCGGGGACGGCGTCGCGGGTCAGTACGGTGATCCGGTCGGCGATCTGGATGGCCACCCGTGACCCCGTCCGGACTGAACGCCGCCATGTGGCCCGGCATGCCCTGGTAGCCGCCCCTGGCCGAGGCGACGTCGAGCAGCCGTCGGTACTCGCCCGTGTGCAGGTCCAGCAGTCCGATCGTGGCCGCGTCGACGTCGAGCCGGCCGTTCACCCGGCGTCCGGTCTCCCGGATCACCGCGAGGCCGCCCCGCCACCCACCGGCCGCCGGAGCCGCCCCGGAAGGGCAGCGGGCAGGCAGCTGGCGGGACCGTAGTGGCCGGCCGGATTCCGGGTAACCGCCGCCGAACGCCCTCGGATCACTTCTGTTGATACTGCCCATCTGAATGATTCGTTGGCGTTGATCGTGGTTCCGGACCACGCTTGATCCCGTCACCGAGGCAGCGGGCTAACGGAGGTTCCAGATGAGCAGCACCAACCAGCGGGTCGCGATCGTCACCGGCGGATCGCGCGGCATCGGACGGCAGATCGCCGTCCAGTTGGCGGAGAACGGGTACGCGGTGGTGGTGAACTACGCCGGCAACCAGGCGGACGCGGACAGCACGGTCGCCGCGCTGACCGATGCCGGCGGCACCGCGACCGCGGTACAGGCCGACGTCGCCGACGAACAGGCCGTCGCCGCCCTCTTCGACAGGGCCGAAGGGGAGTTCGGGGGCGTCGACGTCCTGGTGAACGCGGCCGGGATCATGCCGACCGGGCCGCTGGTCGACCTCGACCCGGAGACCCTGGACCGGGTGCTGCGGATCAACCTGCGCGGCACCCTGCTGGTGAACCAGCAGGCGGCCCGCCGGCTGCGCGCCGGCGGGGCGATCGTCAACATCTCCAGCTCGATCACCCGGTTCCAGCGGCCCGGCTACGCCGCGTACGCCGCGACCAAGGGTGGGGTGGAGTCGATGACCCTGATCCTCGCCCGCGAGCTGCGCGGCCGGGACATCACCGTGAACGCGGTCGCCCCCGGTCCGGTCGCCACCGAACTCTTCCTCCGGGGCAAGGACGAGGAGACCATCAACCGGATCGCCGCCGAGCCGCCACTGGGCCGGATCGGCGCTCCGGAGGACATCTCCGGGATCGTGGCCTTCCTCGCCGGCCCGGGCCGCTGGATCAACGGCCAGGTGCTGTACGCGAACGGCGGCGCCGTCTGAGCGGCCGGGCACGGGCCGCCCGTACCTCGGAGTATGTGATCGTTGGCGGTGTGGAACTCAGGCACCTGGAGTACTTCCTCGCCGTCGCCGCCGAGCGGAGCTTCACCCGAGCCGCGAGCCGGCTGCACGTGGTCCAGTCGGCGGTCTCGGCCGCCATCTCGACGTTGGAGCGCGAACTGGGCGCACCGCTGTTCGAACGCAGCGCCCAGCGGGTGGTGCTGACCAGCGCCGGCGAGGCCCTGCTACCCGAGGCCCGGGCCACCCTCGACACCGCGCAGGCGGCCCGGGACGCGGTCCGCCGGGTCTGCCGGGAACTCAGCGGCACCGTGGTCCTGGGCTGCCTGACCGGGGTCGGCGGTGTCGACTTCGCCGGCCTGCTGAGCGACTTCCACACCCGACACCCGCTGGTCAAACTCTGGCTGCGGGCGGCCGCCTCGGACGGATCGGCAGGGCTGGCCCGGTCACTGGTCAACCACGAGATCGACGTCGCCTTCCTCGGGGTCGGCAGACGACCGTTCCCGGGTCTGGACAGCCGGCAACTGGTCCGGATCCCGCAGGTGCTGGTGGTCCCGGCCGGGCATCCGCTGGCCGACCGGCGCTCGGTCACCCTGGCCGAAGTGGCGAACGAGCAGTTCATCGACTATCCGATCGGGTACGCGAACCGGACCCGCAACGACGACGCCTTCGCCGCCGCCGGGGTGGAGCGGACCATCACCATGGAGGTCAGTGACGTGGTCATGGCCGCGAACTTCGTCCGGCACGGGCTCGGGGTGACCATCCTTCCGGTCCGGGCGGTGCCGCCGGGGCCCGAGGTCAGCGCGTTACCGGTGACCGACCAGTCATTGGAGTGGTCACTGCACGTGGCCACGGCCCGGGGGCGACGGATCAGCGCGGCCACCACCGCCCTGCTCGAGTTGGTCGACGCGCATCTGGAGGACGACGGGCCTCCGCGACCGGCGGCCTGACCGGGGCCGCCGCTACTTCAGGTCGACCTCGCCGATCCGCTCCGCGCCCAGCGCCTGCTGGAGCAGCTGCACCGCCTGCTGCTCGCTGGTCTGCCGCGCGGTCTTCTCGTCGACCACCTCGTCGAGCGGTTCGTCGCCCGGGTCGAAGCCCTCGTAGTTGACGGTCGGGGCGCTGGCCTGGCTGGCGACGGGTGCACCGCCCCGCCGGGCCGGGCCGTCGTACTCGGGGTCGTAGGGCGGTTCACCGGCCCAGTCCTGGTCCGCCGTCTGCCCCCCTGCCGGTCGGGCACCCCGACCGGCCGCCGCCGCCCGAGCGGCCGCGAGTCCGCTGCCCGGGGCCGCCCGGCCGGCCGGTACGCCAGCTGAGGCCGATCCGTTGGCGGCGCCACCGGGCTGTGGGCTGCCGCCGTTGACGACGCCGCCCCGCAACGCACCGTTGCCACCGGCACCGCCGTTGGGAGCACCGCCGTTCGCGCCGACCGGGCTCGTCGGGGCCGGGCCGGGGCTCGACGTACCGCTGTTTCCGGCCCCGCCGGGCGGGGTCGGCTCCGGCCAGTCGTCGGCGGCGGCAATCGACGCGGTGGGGGTCGCGGCGGCGCCGCCCGGGCGGGCCGGTTCCGGCCAGCTGTCGTCGTCGGCGGAGCCGGACGACGTACCCGGGGTGGACGGGCGCTGGCCGCCACCGGCCCGGTCGCGGGCACCGTCGGCGGCCGGGCGGGACGGTGTCGGGTTCGGTGCCGGACGGGCGGGCGGCGGGGCGGCCGGAGCTGACCGGGCCGGGGCACCCGCCGGAGTCACCCCGCCCTGGGCGCCGGCCACCTCGCAGCGGATCTGCCAGCGAACCCCGAGTTCCTCGTAGAGGGCGTCGGTGATCACGCTCGCCGAGTTGGTGAGCATCTGCGCCAGGATCTGCGACTTGACGGTCAGCACCAGGGTGTCACCGTCGACGTCCCGGACGACCGCGTCCCGCATCAGCGCCGCGATCTTCTTGTTACCCCGGTTGACCAGGCCGACGATGTCGGGCCAGGCCCGGCGTACGGCGGCGGCGTCCAGTTCACCGGTCGGTGCGGCGCCGGCCGGCTCCGGATCCGGGGTGACCGGGTCGGGCATCACCGCCTCCGGGGGCACCGACGGGCGCACCGGCTGCGGGGGCGCCGCCGGGGCCGGTGCGGGCCGGGGCACAGGGGCCACCGTGGCCGGCTCCGGGCTGGTCGCGGGGGCCACACTTCGACGTACGTCGGAAGGGGCCGGCGGGGGCGGCGGTGCGCTCGCGGCCCGCGGCGCCGGTGCCGTGTCGGCCTGGGCCGACGGCTGAGCGGCCATCGGAGCGGCCGGCAGCGGGGCCGGGTCGCCGGCGACGGAGAGCCGGCGTTCCATGCGTTCGAGGCGCTGCAGCAGGCTGCCGGTCGAGTCCTCGGCGCCGGGCAGCATCATCCGGGCGCAGATCAGTTCGAGCAGCAGGCGTGGGGCGGTCGTGCCGCGCATCTCGACCAGGCCGTTGTGCACGATGTCGGCGCAACGGGACAGCGTCGCGGGGCCGAGCCGTTCGGCCTGGGCGGCCATCCGTTCCAGCTGGTCGGCGGGGCCGTCGACGAGGCCCTTGGCGACCGCGTCCGGCACCTGGCGCAGGATGATCAGGTCGCGTAGGCGTTCGAGCAGGTCGGAGGCGAACCGGCGCGGGTCGTGCCCGGCCTCGGCGACCCGGTCGATGGTGGCGTACGCGGCGGCGCCGTCCCCGGCGGCGAGCGCGTCGCACATCTCGTCGATGAGCGCCGAGTCGGTGACGCCGAGCAGGGCGACCGCGCGGGAGTAGCTGACCCCCTCCGGGCCGGCGCCGGCGATCAGCTGGTCGAGCACACTCAGGCTGTCCCGGGCACTGCCGCCACCGGCCCGGACCACGAGTGGAAAGACCGCCGGTTCGATCTTGACGTCTTCCGCCTCGGCGAGCTGCTCCAGGTACGGCCGCAGCACACCCGGCGGAATGAGCCGGAACGGGTAGTGGTGGGTCCGCGACTTGATCGTGCCGAGGACCTTGTCCGGTTCGGTGGTGGCGAAGATGAACTTGACGTACTCCGGCGGCTCCTCGACCAGTTTGAGCAGGGCGTTGAAGCCCTGGGTCGAGACCATGTGCGCCTCGTCGATCACATAGATCTTGAAGCGGCTGCTGGCGGGGGCGAAGAACGCGCGTTCGCGCAGTTCACGGGCGTCGTCGACGCCACCGTGGCTGGCCGCGTCGATCTCGATGACGTCGATCGAGCCGGCGCCGTCGGCGGCCAGGCTCTTGCAGGAGTCGCAGACGCCGCAGGGCTCCGGGGTCGGCCCCTGCTCGCAGTTGAGGGAGCGGGCCAGGATCCGGGCGCTGGAGGTCTTGCCGCAGCCACGCGGGCCGGAGAAGAGGTAGGCATGGTTCAGCCGACCGGTGCGTAACGCCTGTGACAGTGGCTCGGTGACGTGCTCCTGGCCGATGACCTCGGCGAACGTGCGGGGCCGGTACTTGCGGTAGAGCGCCAGTGCCACCCGTCCCGCCTCCTCTCGACCGAGCCATTCTCCACCCGGCGGCATCGTGCCGCGTGCCAGGCTGTCACGCGCGCCCGACGATTTCCACGTCGATCATGCGTCGCCCGGCCTCGCCGATCACGTGGGCTACCCTCGCCGGGGCGCGGGCTGATCGGTCCCGGCCCGGCCCGTCGCCGGTCGGCCAACCCGACGGGTACGTCGTACCGGCCGCGTTTACCTGGTCAGACCGGACATCGGGGGCACAAAAAGGCCTCCCGTGCACCTGGCAGAGCTCGCTTATCCTTGCTGCCTTCCGGCCCTGGGGAGGTTCACGAGGTACCACCGCACGGGAGGTGGCTCAAGTGTACCCGGGCCTGCCGGTGGATCTCCCGGGGGCAGGTGGTGTGGGCCACAGCCGGAGAACCTGTACGATGTCCGACGGAGGATTCGCCTAGAGGCCTAGGGCGCACGCTTGGAAAGCGTGTTGGGTTAACACCCTCACGAGTTCGAATCTCGTATCCTCCGCTCGCACCACGAGCAGCATAAACGCCCGGCGGGTCCCACTCCGGACCTCCCGGGCGTTTCGCGTTCCGGCTACCTACCTGGTCTGCTCGCCGAGGCGATCGGGGCGGATGACGAGGGCGCCGACAGTCCCGTTGCCCCACACCGTCGTGTTGAGCATCGCGGGCTGGCGGCTCCCGAGCCGCCGCCCGAGCCGGTTTGACCCGCTCCAGGTCGAAAACGCGCCGACACCTCGTCGTACCCGGTCGTCCGTGCCGCCCGGCTTCCAAGAAGGACAGGCGTTCCATAGACGCAGGAAACGAAAAGGGTTACGATGCTTTCGATAAGGAGGCGAGTGCTCATGGGCAAGGCTGCACTGAAGGAAGAGACATACCTGCCAGAGGCCGATCGGCAACTCGCCGAGGTCTACGACTTCCTGAAGGCTCACGAGAGGGCCGGCCTAGGGCCCGTGGCACCGCGTTACTTCCTGGCCGGGGCAACTCCCGGCGATCGCGTCGAACTACCGGCCGAGATCTACGGAGCGCTTCGCCAGGTAGTTGAGGCTCTGCAGCAGGGTTATGCCGTCACGGTAGCCCCTCGCACTCATACCTTGACGACTCAGCAGGCGGCCGACCTGCTGGGGGTCAGCCGGCCAACTGTGGTGAAACTGCTCGACGAAGGCAAGATTCCATTTGAACGGGTGGGAACGCACCGTCGGGTCCTGCTACCCGATCTACTCGCCTACCGGGAGCGACGCAGAGCCGAGCAGTATGCCGCGCTTGAGTCGACGTCAGTGAGCATCGATGACGAAGAAGACCTTGACGCATCTCTGCGGCGGCTACGAGAGACCCGTCGCGTGGTCGCGCGTCGTCGAAGGGGCCTGACAGAATAGCCGCGTGTTCACGGCCCTCCTCGATACCTGTGTCCTCTGGCCGAGCCTGCAGCGCGACTTCCTGCTCTCACTCGCCGTGGAAGGCTTGTACCGTCCGGTATGGAACGTGGTCATCCTCGAAGAGCTCGAACACGAGGAGCGGGTGAAATGGATCGAGCGGGGGGAGGAAGACCTCGCCGCAGCCAAAAGGGCTCGACACCTTGTGAAGCAGATGCGGCAACACTTCGACGATGCTGAAGTGACCGGGTGGGAAGGCTTGGAGGGCACCTACGGCTTACCCGACCCAGACGATGAACATCTGGTAGCTGCCGCCTTCGTCGCCAACGCGGGGGCGATCGTCACGCACAACATCCGTGATCTTCCCCAAAGCAAAATGCCAGGCGGGTTGCAGGTCCTTCCGCCGCACGAGTTCGCGGCGAATACGGTAGCGGTCGATCCCGCGAGAGCACGGGCAGCCATCTCGGCGATAGCGGGGCGTTCAGGTAGGGCCGGACCCAGGCGGACCGAGGCGGAGATCTTGAAGATCCTCACCGAGCGCTACGGAATGGCCTCCGCGGTAGAGACGATGTTGGAGCTCGGTTGACATCCCGGCGCGACCAGCGCCGACTGCGCTACTACCGCGCCGCTAACCGCCCCTCTCTCCGGTCGGCGCCCGCCAGGCGACCACAGAAAGATGAGTGCGCCAAGCTCTTGCCTCGCTGTGCTGCAGCAGCAGACAAAGCCTGCCGAGAGTTTCCGGTCGGGACTAACCGCCGACCTCCGTCTTGAGCAGGCCGGCGTACGGCTGCGCCGGTCGTTCGAAGCAGGCACCCGAGACCCGCGATGCGGTTCCGGTCGGCGGCGAACGTCGATACCGATACCCGCACCACGCGATCAGTTCCTGTTAGCTGGTCGGACGCTCGTGGGGATGCGCCGTCACGATCACTCGACCGGTACGCGGTACAGCAGCTCGTACCGGTCGCCGGGAAATACGATGTCGGCGGTCTCGACGGGACGACCAGCGGCGTAGTACGTCCGCTCGACGACCAGGACGTACGAGCCACGGGACGGTAGGGCCAGCCGTTCGATCTCGTGGGTGTCGGCGGCCCGCGCGGTGACCCGCTCCGCGAACTCGTCGATCCGGACGCCGATCGTGTCGAACCGGGCCACCACGCCGACCGCCGGACCGTCCTCCGGCCGTTCGATTGCAGTGCCTGCGGTCAGGGACAACGGCTCCCACGACGTGGAAATCTGGATCGGCGAGTCATCGGCCAGATACCGGTAGTCCGTCCGCATCACCCGCGCACCCGGTTCGATCTCGAGTCTGGCGGCGATCCGTTCCTCCGCCACGTCGTGCCGGGACTCGTGCTCCCAGGTGGGCCGCTGTCCGGCGGCGGTAGCGTCCCGCACGAACGGTGACGTCGAACCGGCGGCTGAACGTAGATCGCGACCGGCGGCGTTGCGGGTGATGCGTCGGCTCTGTCGTACGTAGTTGCCGGATCCGCGCCGACCCTCGACAAGGCCCTCGCTTTTCAAAATGGACAGTGCCCATTTCACAACGGTGGTGGAGACGCCGTAGCGCTCTCGGAGCTTCGCCTCGGTCGGGAGTTTGTCGCCAGGCGCCAGGTCGCCGGCTCTGATCTGGTCGCGTAGCTCCGCAACGATGCGCAGGTACGCAGGATTTTCGGGCATGGTGAACCTGCCCCTCTCTCCGGTCTGCACCTGCCAGTCGACCACAGAAGATTGATGCTTGCGTTCCTGCGCCGCCGATATGAAGGCGGCGGCCAAAGCCTGCCGAGGCTTCGACCGGGACTAAACTCCAGTTTCGATCTTGAGTAGGCCGGCATACGGCTGCGCCGGCCGTTCGAAGCAGGCCCCTGAGACCCGTGACTCGACGGTCCGGACATGTCGGAAGCCCTGTCGTACGTAGTAGGCGTGTAGGCGGGGGTTGGTGGTCCAGGCGTCGAGCCTGAGCCAGGTCAATCCCGCGTCGTACGCACGCCCACCAGCCCAGTCGAGCATCTCGCCACCGAGTCCGCTGCCGGCGTTCTTTAACGGGATCATCATCTTGGCGGCATACAGGGCGTCGGCGGGATCGTCCTCCGGGTACCAGAGCGCATCAGGGTCGCGGTCGGGCTTCCAGAGTGAGTCCACGTCGACGTAGGCGGTCAGCGTGATGGTCGCCAACGGCGTTGAACCGTCCCACACCATCCAGGTCTGCCCAGCCGAGACCGTGGCGGCGACGGCAGAGCGAGGCAGCGGAATCGACCACTGGTCCTCGCCACGCCCAGCGAGCCAGTCGACCCGTTCTCGCCGCCAAGCCATGATGATGTCGACATCGACCATCCGCGCCGGCGTGATGATCAACGGTCGCCACCCGCCCTGAACCTCGCGATCACGTCGGCATCTCCGAGCGTGTACACAATGCGGTTCCGGTCGGCGGCGAACGTCGATACCGACACCCGCACCGCGCGCTCGGTCGTGAAGCCGGTCCGTACGTACGTGAGCACCGGCGTTCCCGTCGGCAGGGCGAGCAGCGAAGCCTCGGCCGGACGAGGCATGGCCGCGACGATCTCGTCCTCGTACGCCGTCTGGACGTACCCACGCTCGGCGAGCAGCCTGGTCGTGCCTTGCGGGACGTCATGCGGGGAGAGCAATTCCGGAATCTCCTGGCAGAGATCCATCGGATAGTAGGTGTCCTGGACGGACGAGATATTGCCGTTTACGGACCGGACGCAGCGTCGGACTGCGGCGTGCGATCCGTTCTCGACGCCGAGGCGCCGGGCATGGTCCGGCGGCAACGCCTCGATCCGCAGCTCGAACGTCTGCGTCGGCTCGTAGCCCTGCGCCCGGACCTCGCTGAACCAGGCGTCCGACTCGCTGTACGGGCCGGGCATCTCCGCACGGCTCGCATGGAAGTCCAGCGTCACCCGCTCGCGGACGACCATGCCGCCGGCTCGACCGGGCACACTCGCCACCAGACCCTCGTTGACGAGCAGTCCGGTGGCCAGGCGGATGGTGTTCCGACTGACGGCGTACTGGTCCTGAAGCTGGGTTTCGGACGGCAGGCGATCGCCGGGACGCAGCTCGCCAGAGAGGACCTTCGCGCGTAGCTCGTCGGCGATCTTCCGGTACAGCGGCTGCACGGCTCCACCCTCCCAAATTTGGTACCAACCAATCTAGCGATTGGCCTTGACGTCCATCGACACCCCTGCAATGGTTGGTACCAATCCAACCTTACCTAGCGTTCGAATTTGATCACCTGGGGTTGACATGACGCAGGCTGGCGAGATGGCGCGGGAGATGGAACGCATCAACCGAGCGCTTGAGGTGGCCCGGGTCCACATCGCTGGCCTCGACCAGGCCGACGGAGCCCGACTGCTTTCCGGGCGCGTCGCCCACTCACCTCTGCGCACCCTGCTGGAGCAGGCAGAACAGGCCTCCCAGCGGGTGACGACGTACCTACGGGATCAATCCCGCTCCTGAACTGGACGCGGCGGACGCGAACTATCCAGCCTCCGGCCGCGCCTGCCGCGTCCGCCTCCGGTCGGGACCGGTGTACTTCCCCCCGTACACCGGTCCCGGCCACCCACCAGCCGGGTGCAGCGGTCGGTGCTGCCCGAGGCCCGGCCGCCGCACCCCCACCAGCACTGGAGGTCCTGGGGATGAAGCTGTGGACACGGTGGCGTACCCGCCGCCGGGATCGGGTCGCCGCCGAAGCCGAACGCGCCGCCCGCGAACACGACGCCGCCGAGGCCGAGGCCGCGCGGCAGCGGGTGCTGGACCTGGCCCGCCGCCAGCGGTACGACCGCGACAACGACTCCGGCCATCGCACCTGGAGCTGGAACGGCCCGACCCTGATCCTCGACCTGCCATTGCTGACGTACGGGCAACGGCGGCTCTACCGGGTCGGACCATGTTGACCCGGCTCCGTCGCTGGTGCAGCCGCCGCACCGCAGCAGCGCAGCCACCCGCACGACGCTGGAACAGTCGACGCTGGGACCGCTACGGGCAGTGGCGATGAGCGACGACGACCGGCCCCCGATCGTCACACCGGCGGTCGAAATGCCGGACGTCCCCGAGGGGGCCCTGCTCCGACTCGGCCCCGGCGACTGGTCACACGGGGCGACGCTGCCCGTCGGGACGTACCTGAATCTCAGCCTGACCCGGATCCACCGCAACGTGACCCGCCAGGACGAGCAGGGTCTCTGGGTCTGGGTCGTCGGCCACGAGCACCCGGCCTGCACCTGGCCACACGTCGAAGCACACCCGCCCTGCCTGCAACTGATGGTCCGCCTCGACGTGCTGACCGAGGCGGCGAACCAGTGAGAACTCCTGCGAGTGCCCCACCTGCCGGGTGGCCCGATCGCAGGAAGCGCCCCCAGGGTGCCGGCGGCAACCGGTGACCCGACAGGACGCGACCGGCCCCGCCAGCCCGCACACCGTGGCTGGCGGGGCCGGTGGTCGAGGCGCGGGCCACCCGAACCTACCCGACGTTCCTCGTGCGGTGCTGGAAGGCCACCCGCAGCACGATCAGGGTGTACGCGCAGAGCATCGCGAGCCCGGCCCACCAGGGCAGCGGGAAGTATCCGGCCGACGGTGCGTAATGGGCGGTGACCTGCGGGAACTCCTCCACTGTCTGCTGGACGGCAAAGCCGGCGGCCGGGGTGAGTCGCAGCAGCCAGTCGGAGACCGCGTCGGGCAGGAGCGGGAACGCCGTGACGGCGTAGGGGAAGGCGACCAGCGACAGCCCGGCGAGGATCGCCGCCCAGCCCCGGCGCAGCCACACCCCGAGCCCGTACGCGAGCACGGCACAGAGCGCGAGTGCCGCCGCGACGCCGACGATCACCCGGGCGCCGGTCAGGATCGACACCGGTTGCACCGCGACGCCGTTGCCGCTCAGGATCACGGCGCCGACCGGGATGACAAGACCGACGGCGACCAGACCGGTAACCAAGGTGGCTGCCCCGACGACGGTCGCCCGGGCGGCGATCACCGGCCGGGCGAGCGGCTCGCGAGCTGTGCGGGCACCGTAGCGGGCCGCGACGACGAGCAGGACGATCAGCCCGATCACCAGGCCGAACAGGAGCTTCTCGACGCTCCGTGCGCCCTCCTCGCCGAGCGGCCCGATGTCGCCGGTGCCGCTGACCGTGATGACGCCGTTGCCCTCGACCGCTCCCGACCGGTTGTGGTGCTTCTCCCAGTCGGTCTGGTTCATCTCGCCGACCGGCTCGCTGTTCCACGCGCCGGTGGCACCGCCCTCGACGACGACGTTGTCGAAAACGCCGACGGCCTGGGTGAACCGGACCTCCTCGGTCGCGCCGCCGAGGCCGACCCTGCGGAGCGTGAGGTCGCCGGGGGAGGTCGCGAAGAGGCCGACCTGCACGATGTCCGGCAGCCCGTCGAGTTTCGCCGCCCCGACGGTGCGCCACCGCACGCCGTCGGTCGACTCCGCGCCGGTGATGGTGTCGCCCGACCGGGTCAGGCGCAGCCAGCGCGGGGACTCCGCCGAGACGCCGCCCGCGCTTCCGGCGACGTCGTGTGTGTAGTCGTGCTGGAAGCGCACGCCGTGGCTGCCGGTCATCATGAGCGCCGCGTATCGCGACCCCGGTCGTACGCCGTCCTTGACGATGATCCCGGCCTTCGCCCAGGGGACCAGCCCGGACACGATCTGGTCGTGGTTCGGCGGCGGGTAGGTGATCGTCCCGGTCATCGCGGTCAGCCGGACCGTGATGCTGCCCTCGCGGCCCAGGTCGCGATGCAGGAACCAGAATCTGTCGCCGACAACGGCACCGTCGCTGGCGACCGGAGTGACCGGGCACGGCCCCGGGCAGGACGACCGGTTGCCGGAGGCGTACAACAGGCCCAGCGCGATGATCGCGAGGACCACGGCGGCCAGGGCGGCCAGGCGGCCAGGGCTGCGGAACGCGGTCCATTCCCGCCGGAGGAGTTCGGTGCGCGACATGCCGTCGGTTCTACGGGTCGGCAGGTAACCCGGCCCGAACCGGCGTTGTCATGCTGTTGTTAGGTCCTCCGGGTCATGCTGGGGGCATGATCAGGCTGCCCAGCGGCACCGTGCGGGTGAGGTTCACGATCCTCTACGCCGTGGTGTTCCTCGTCTCCAATGCCGGGCTGCTCGGCCTGACCTTCCTGCTCACCAACGGCAGCGTCAGCAACGTGGTCCCCGCCGAAAATCCCCCCATCCAGGGCAGCCCTGGCGGGGCGCAACTGCGCATCCGGCAGTTGGAGGACCAGCTGGCCGCCGTACACACCCAGCAGGCTCGCCAACTGCTGGCCGGCTCGTTGGTGGCGCTGGTCGTGATGGCGGTCTTGTCGCTGCTGCTCGGCCGGGTGCTGGCCAGGCGCGTACTGCGCCCGCTGCGGCTCATCACCGACGCCACGCGGTCCATCTCCGCCGACAGCCTGGGGCGGCGACTGGCGGTCGACGGCCCGGCCGACGAGGTGAAGGATCTCGCGGACACCATCGACGAGCTGCTCGAACGGCTCGAGGCGTCGTTCGTCGCGCAGCGCCGATTTGTCGCCAACGCCTCCCACGAGCTGCGTACGCCGTTGGCGACGGTGCGGGCGTCACTGGACGTCGCGGTCGCCAAGCCCCAGCCGAGCCCTTCGACGGTGGCGCTCGCGAACCGGGTACGGCCACAGCTGGACCGGGTCGACCACCTGCTCGACGGACTCCTGGTGCTGGCCCGGGCACAGCACGGCGCGCTGCCCGACGCCGCCCCGGTCGACGTCGGTGACCTCGTCGCCGTGGCCCTGGGCGCCCGGTCCGGCGAGGTGGAGACGAAGGGGCTCCACCTGACCGTCGAGGTGCCGCCGGGAGCGGTGACCCGGGGCAGTCCGGCGCTGCTGGCGCGGCTGGTGGCCAACGTCGTCGACAACGCCGTGACCCACAACCAGAGCGGCGGCTGGATCCGGATCGCCGGGGACGCGGACGAGCGGCGGATCGTGCTGGTCGTCGAGACCGCCGGACCCGTCCTCGACCAGCGGGAGGTCGACCGGCTCGGGCGGCCGTTCGAGCGGCTGGGCGCCGAGCGGACCGGGTCCTCGGGACTCGGGCTGTCCATCGTGGCCGCTGTCGCCGCTGCCCACGGCGGCCGGCTCGCCCTGCTCGCCCGCCCGACGGGTGGGCTACGCGTGTCGATCACGCTGCCGGCAGCGCGGGCGTCGGTGCCGGCATGAGGATCCTCGTCGTCGAAGACGACCACGCCCTCGCCGAGGTGGTCGCGGAGGGGCTACGCGACCAGGGAATGGCCGTCGACCTCGCCCACGACGGGCTGACCGCCGCCGCCAAGCTCGACCTCACCGCGCACGACGTGGTGGTCCTGGACCGGGACCTGCCCGGACTCCACGGCGACACACTGTGCCGGATGATCACCGAGCGGGCGGACCGGCCGATGGTGCTGATGCTGACCGCGGCCAGCACGCCCGGCGACCGGGTCAGCGGGCTGACCCTGGGCGCGGACGACTATCTCGGCAAGCCCTTCCACTTCCCCGAACTGATTCTGCGCATCCGGGCACTGGCCCGGCGCAAGCCGGACGCGCGACCCCGGACACTGCGCGCGGCCGGAATCGAGCTGGATCCGGTACGCCGCACCGCCGTCCGCGATGGGCGTCAGCTCAACCTCTCGGTCAAGGAGTTCGCCGTGCTGGAGGCGCTGCTGCGGGCGAGCCCGGGTTTCCTGAGCAGCGAAAGCCTGCTCGAACAGGTCTGGGACGAGAACGCTGACCCGTTCACCAACACCGTCACCGTGACGGTGGGCCGACTGCGCCGCAAACTCGGCGAGCCGCCGGTCATCGCGACGACGCCCGGAATCGGCTACCGGGTCGCCGGTCCACCCAGCGACGGCGACCCAGGCGATTGATTCGAGTGTGCAGGTCCTCGCGACTCCTCCGGCCGCCGTCGTACCGCCACCGACAGGGTTGTGGCCAGAAGGGTTACCGCCAGCACGCCGACCGACTGGGCAAGGCGACCGATGCGCTGGCTGGTACAGCGTTCGTACGTACGCGCCCAGTAGTCGTCGGCGTAATCCTGTGGTCGTCCGATGTCGAGGGCGAAACTGTTGCCGCAGGACCTGTCCTCATGGTCGCCGGGCGCGGGTACGCGGATCGGCAGCAACAGCATCATCGCGACCACGACGGTACCCAGCAGCACGATCGGGAACGGGCTCAGCAGGGCGGCGTACCACGGCTTGGTCGTGGCGACTGCGGTAGTCATCTCGCCGAGGGTAGAACAGTCGCCTCCGGTACGGCGGAGCCCGACACGCCCGTCAGGTAATGGCCGAGTGGCGCCAGTCCCGGAATCGGCTCACCCCGCAACTGGAGTCGGCGTCAGAATGCGCCCCAGATGCCGAGTTGGAATCTTGGCGCCTGGTCGTCGCGCGTACAACGCTCAAATTCCAAGATCTCGGATCTTGTCGGAGGAAACCGGCAGCGGACGACGGCAGCACGCACCGGGCGGCCCGCCGGGACCTGCATCGCGGCAGTGGGGCGAAGGCAGCCCGACGAGTGCCGACAGCCAACCTGGCAGCAAAGACCGACATAGCCGCGCCATCCGGGCGGCGCACCCGAGCCGAACGGCCGCTTTTCGCCCACCGTACAGGCGAAACGACGCTGGTCACGGAACAGCACTGTCGAGATAGAGGACATAACGCAGCCCCACCCGAACTCGTTCGACGTTCGCCATTCGCCGTTTACCGGGTCGCCACGATTGATCCACTCCCATACGCTGTCGACCTCCCAACCAATCAGGAGGTCTGGTGCGGCGAAGCATTGCGGGGGTTTCGGCTCTGGCGTTTTTGGCCAGCCTGGGGCTCAGTGCTCCAGCCAGGGCGGCGGACGAGCCCCGAACCATCAAGCGGGACGGTCACAGCCTGCTCCACCAGCGGGTACCGCAGGAAAAGGCAGCCAAGAAGAAGTCGGCAAAGGCTGCTGCCGGTCTCACCCGGTCCGACTTCGACGGTGACGGGTACGACGACCTCGCGGCCAGCTCGAACGCCTACCAGTACACCGGGCCCGAGCAGCTCGACGGCATGGTCGTCATCCAGTACTCGACCGCACCGCAGGTCGACTACGTGTACGGGGTCGATCCGCCCGACGGTGACGGCGGCAACTTCGGCGACGCGTTGGCCACCGGCGACTTCAACGGCGACGGCTACGACGACCTGGCGGTCGGCGCCCCGAACGAGTTGGACTGGCTGAACGGGACCCAGGCCGGCGCGGTCTGGGTCGTCCCCGGCAGCAGCAACGGCCTCGCGTTCGAGCTGTCCACCTACTTCGACCAGAGCTCGCCCGGCGTTCCGGGCGGATCGGAGAACCGCGACTGGTTCGGGTCCGCGCTCGCGACCGGCGACCTCAACGGCGACGGCAATGACGACCTGGCGATCGGCGCGTACGGAGAGGCGATCGGCAGCAAGACGTCGGCCGGCTCGGTCACCCTCCTCTACGGCAGCGCCAGCGGCCTCACCGACAGCGGTGCCCAGGACCTCTACCAGGACCAGGGCCACGTTCCCGGCGGCAGCGAGACCAACGACAACTTCGGCTACAGCCTGGCGATCGGCGACGTGACCGGCGACGGGTACGCCGACCTGGCCGTCGGCGCACCGCGGGAGAACGAGAACACGGGCGACCCCGGCAGCGGCACGGTCAACCTGATGCGGGGCTCGGCGAGCGGGATCTCCACCACCGGCGCCACCTCGGCCGACGGTTGGGCGATCAAGTCGGCGACCGGCACCGCGGACACCACCGCCCGGACGTTGGGTACCGCTCTGGCGATCGGCGACGTGAACGGCGACGGGCTCGGCGACGTCATCACCGGTGCCCCCGGTTCGCAGACCCCGCACACCAACGGCGGGCTGATCGCGGCCTTCACCGGCCGCACCAACGGCATCGCCAGCAGCGCCGTAGTGGTGATCGGCCAGCGTACCGCCGGGGTGTCGGGAGAGCCCGAGACCGGGGACCGGTTCGGCGCCACCCTCTCGACCGGTGACGTGACCGGTGACGGCCTGGCCGACGTACTGGTCGGCGCTCCGGGTGAGGCGATCGGCTCGGCGACCGGCGCCGGCGTGATCACCCTGCTCAAGGGCACCAGCGGCGGACTTACCGGCGACGGCTCGCAGTCGTTCGACCAGAACCACGAGGTCGTCCCGGGTGGCTCGGAGGCAGGTGACCGGTTCGGTGGTTCCCTCGCACTGCTGAACTGGGACGGCCTCGGCGGGCTGGACGCGGTCGTCGCGGCGGCCGGCGAGGCGGTCGGCGGCGACCCCTCCGGCCGGGCGTCCGGCTCCATCTCCGTGTTCCAGGACTCCAGCAGCGGGCTCGTACCGCAGGCCATCTCGGTCAACGGCCAGGACCTGCAGGCCGACTTCGTCTGGCCGCTGGACTACGGCTTCGAGATCGCCGGCCCGCAGGGCGGCGTACCGAGGGGCTGACGCCGGGTGGTGGCGACCGGGTGCATCCACCGATCACCCGGTCGCCACCGTCGGTCCACTTCCCTAACATCTCGGGTCGTCCACAGCGAGCGGGGGTTCTGGTGCGTCGGACAATCGCAGGCATGTCCGTGCTGGCCGTGCTGGCCGGACTGACCATCAGTGCCCCCGCCCGCGCGGCGGACGAGGTGCTGACCATCACCCGCGAGGGTGTGACTCTCCAGTTCCACCGGGTGCCGAAGGCCAGCACTCCGGTGACCGGGACCGGTGTCACCCGGTCGGACTTCGACGGCGACGGCGTGGACGACATCGCGGCCAGTGGCGTTCCCGAATACCACCACGGACTTCCGCACTTCCCGACCGGGGTGACCGTGGTCCGCTACTCGTCCGCGCCGCAGGTCGACTACCTCGCGGACGTTCTGACCGGAATCGGTGGCAACTACTTCGGGATCGCGCTCGCTGCCGGGGACTTCGACGGCGACGGCTACGACGATCTGGCGATCGGAGACTCCGGCGAGCGGCACCCCGACAAGCAGACCCACGCCAGCGGCGGTGTCTGGGTCATCCCGGGGAGCAGCACCGGGCTGGTTCCCGACTCCGCCAGCCACTTCAGCCAAAGCTCGCCGGGCATCCCCGGCGAGCCCGAGGAGTACGACTACTTCGGTGCGGCCCTCGCGACCGGTGACCTCAACGGCGACAACCGCGACGACCTGGCGATCGGCTCGTACGGCGAGGGGATCGGAAGCGCGGCGGGGGCCGGTTCGGTGGCCGTCCTCCTCGGCAGCGCGACCGGCCTCACCACCACCGGCGTCCAGGACATCTACCAGGACCAGGCGGCGGTACCCGGGGCGAGCGAGCCCAGGGACAGTTTCGGCTACGCGCTCGCGATCGGCAGGGTCAACAACGACCGGTACGCCGACCTGGTGATCGCCGGTCCGCACGAGAACGAGAACACCCGCGCCGACGGCAGTGGCACCGTCGTTCTGATGTGGGGCTCGGCCGCCGGGGTGTCCACCACCGGTGTCACCTCGGTCGACGGCTGGGGCATCCACGGGGCGCTGGACCGCACCGACAACTACGCCTGGTCCCTCGGCAACGACCTCGCGGTCGGCGACGTGAACGGTGACGGGCTCGGCGAGGTGATCGCCGGCGCGCCCCGCGCCCAGACCCCGCACATCGCTGGCGGCCTCGTCGCGGTCTTCACCGGCCGCACCTCCGGCATCTCCAACGGCGCGGTACGGGTCATCAACCAGCGCACCAGCGGCGTACCGGGCGAGCCCGAGGAGTTCGACCGCTTCGGAGAGACGGTCGCGGCCGGTGACGTGACCGGCGACGGCCGGGCCGACGTACTGGTCGGCACTCCCGGCGAGGGCCTCGGCTCGGCCACCTCCGCCGGCGTCGTCACCCTGCTCAAGGGCTCCGCCTCCGGCCTCACCGGCACCGGCGCCCAATCCTTCGACCAGAACCACCCGGACATCCCCGGCGGAGCCGAGAAGAGCGACTTCTTCGGCTCCTCTGTCGCGTTGCTGAACCTCGACGGCCGCGGCGGCCTCGACGCCCTGGTGGCGGCACCGTCCGAGGAGGTGGGTGGTGACGTCGCGGACCAACCATCCGGAGCCCTGTACCCCTTCTACGGCTCCACCAACGGACTCGTACCGCAGCCGACCTCGACGAACGGCCTGGACCTGCGCACCGACCGCGTCTGGCCACTCCGCTACGGCCTCGAGATCGGCGGACCGCAGGGCGGCTTCGCGGGTTACTGAACAACCGGGTGTGGCAACTGCCGACCCACCCATCCGGCCTGTCGTTGACCGACACCAAACGGGGGTTCCCCGGCGAGGAAAGATCGCCCGCTTCTCGGCCCTCGCCGTGTCGGCCAGCCTGGGGCGTTGAAATCGCCGGTCGGCATCCCCCGTTTACCTGGTCGCCACCGTCGGTCCACTCCCCTAACATGTCGGAGCGTTTACAACGAGCGGGGGATCTCCGGTGCGTCGAAGGATTGCGGGCATGTCGGTGCTGGCCGTGCTGGTCGGGCTGACAACCAGTGCCCCGGCACGGGCGGTGGAGGGCGCGCGGGCGGCGGAGGAGATCCGCAGCGTCACCCGGGACGGTTTTGTCCTCCAGCTCTACCGGGTGCCGGTGACGGCCAGCCCGATGACCGGGGCCGGCGCCACCCGATCCGACTTCGACGGTGACGGCGTCGACGACATCGCGGCCGCCGCAGTCCCGCACTACCGGATCGATCTGCCCGAGAGTTCGGCCGGGATCGTGGTCGTGCACTACTCGTCGGCGCCGCAGGTCGACTACCTCACCGGTTCCGCCCTCTCCGGCAGCGGCTGCTGCTTCGGTACCCCGGTGGTGGCCGGCGACTTCGACGGGGACGGCTACGACGACCTGGCGATCGGTGACCCGGACGAGGTGGATCGCGGCAACCGGGCCGAGGGCGGCGGGGTTTGGATCATCCCGGGCAGCCCGTCCGGCCTTGTGCTCGATTCGGCGAGCCACGTCAACCAGAGCTCGCCCGGCGTACCCGGCGAGTCGGAGACCAAGGACTGGTTCGGCGGAGCGCTCGCCGCCGGCGACCTCAACGGCGACGGCCGCGACGACCTGGCGATCGGCGCGTACGGAGAGGCGATCGGCAGCAAGACGGAGGCCGGCGCGGTCACCGTGCTGTTCGGCAGCCCGACCGGCATCACCACCACCGGCGCCCAGGACATCCACCAGGACCAGGCCGCCGTCCCCGGCGGCTCCGAGCGCAACGACATGTTCGGTTTCGGGCTCGCGATCGGCAGGGTCAACAACGACCGGTACGCCGACCTGGCCATCGCCTCGCCCAACGAGAACGACGAGCCGAACGGCAGCGGCGCGGTCGCCCTGATCTGGGGTTCGGCGGGCGGGATGTCGACCACCGGCGCCACCTCGGTCACCGGCGTGGACCTGTACCAGGGGATGCCGGAAGCCGGCACCACCGTCCGTCGCCTGGGCGAGGCACTGGCCATCGGTGACGTGAACGGCGACGGGCTCGGCGAGGTGATCGCCGGGGCACCCAGCTCCACGACCCCGAACGTCACCGGCGGTCTGGTCGTGGCCTTCACCGGCCGGTCCGGCGGCCTGTCCAGGGACGCGGTCCGGGTCGTCACCCAGCGCACGTCCGGTGTACCGGGCGAGCCCGAGGGCGGTGACTGGTTCGGCGCCCGGCTCGCGGTCGGCGACGTGACCGGCGACGGTCGGGCGGACGTCCTGGTCGGCACCCCCGGCGAGGCCCTCGGTTCGGCCACCGGCGCGGGTGTGGTCACCCTGCTCAAGGGTTCCGCCGCCGGCCTCACCGGCACCGGCGCCCAGTCCTTCGACCAGAACGACCCGATCGTCCCCGGCGGGGCCGAGGCCGGTGACAGGTTCGGCGGTTCGGTCGCCCTGCTCAACCTGGACGGTGTTGGCGGGCTGGACGCCCTGGTCGCGGCCCCCGGCGAAGAGGTGAACGGCGACGACGCCGGCTGGGGTTCCGGCTCCACGTACCGGTTCCACGGCTCCGGTGGCGGGCTCGTCCCGCAGCCGACCTCGACCAACGGCGCCGGTCTGCGTACCGACCGGATCTGGCCGCAGCAGTATGGCCTGCACCTGGTCGGCGCGCAGGGCGGGCACACCCCGTACTGAGTCGACGTGCCGATCAGCTCGATAGGCGACCGGGCAGTTGTTGATCCACTTATCCAGCCTGTCGGTCACCGGCAGCGAACAGGGGATGTCATGCGTCGACGAATCGCCGGCTTCTCGGCTCTGGCCGTCGCGGCCAGCCTGGGGTTGACCACCCCGGCGAGGGCTGCGGACGAGTTCCGGACGATCACCCGGGACGGGGTCATCCTGCAGTACCAGCGGGTGGCGAAGGCGACCAGTCCGGGCACCGGCAGCGGACCCACCCGTTCCGACTTCGACGGCGACGGCATCGACGACATCGCGGCGAGCAGCGACCCGGGCGACCCGAATCTGCCGCACCACCCGACCGGGGTGGTCGTGGTGCGTTACTCGTCCGCCCCACAGGTCGACTACTTCATGGGGGTACTGAACGAGAGCGGCTGTGGCTGCTTCGGCATCTCCCAGGTGGCCGGCGACTTCAACCACGACGGCTACGACGACCTGGCGATCGGTGACGCCGACGAGGTGGATCCGGGCAACCAGGCCCACGCCGGCGGGGTCTGGATCATCCCGGGCAGCAGCACCGGCCTGGTCGTCGACCTGGCCCGGCACGTCAACCAGAGCTCGCCCGGTGTCCCCGGCGACCCGGAGAACTACGACTGGTTCGGTGCCGCGCTCGCCGCCGGGGACCTCAACGGCGACGGTTACGACGACCTGGCCGTCGGCGCGTACCGGGAGTCGATCGGCAGCGCGTCCGAGGCGGGTTCGGTGACCGTGCTGTTCGGCGGGTCGACCGGCATCACCACCACCGGCGTACAGGACATCCACCAGGACCAGGCGGCGGTGCCCGGCGGCGCCGAGCGCAACGACCACTTCGGCTTCACGCTCGCGATCGGCAGGGTCAACACCGACGGGTACGCCGACCTGGCCATCGGCTCCCCGCACGAGAACGACGGATCGGGCGACGACGGCAGCGGCACCGTCGTCCTGATGTGGGGCTCGGCCGGCGGGGTGTCGACCACCGGCGTCACGTCGGTGACCGGCTGGGGGATCTACCCGTCGACCGGTAGTCAGGAGACCATCGCCTGGTATCTGGGTGAGACCCTCGCGATCGGTGACGTGAACGGCGACGGGCTCGGCGAGGTGGTGGTCGGAGCCCCCGGCGCCCAGACCCCGCACCTCCGTGGTGGCCTGCTCGCGGTCTTCACCGGACGCACCGCCGGAATCTCCAACAGCGCGGTACGGGTGATCACCCAGCGCACCTCGGGTGTGCCGGGTGACCCCGAGGACGGGGACAACTTCGCGGGCGCGCTGGCGGTCGGTGACGTGACCGGCGACGGCCGGGCGGACGTCCTGGTCGGCACGCATGGCGAGGCGATCGGTTCGGCGGTCCGGGCCGGCGTGATCACCCTGCTCAAGGGTTCCGCCTCCGGACTCACCGGCACCGGCGCCCAGTCGTTCGACCAGAACGACCCGGTCATCCCCGGTGGATCCGAACGCAACGACGTCTTCGGTGGCTCCGTTGCCCTGCTGAACCTGGACGGCACCGGCGGGCTGGACGCCGTCGTGTCGGCGGCCGGCGAGGAGGTCGGCGGCGACCCGGCCGGCTACCCGTCCGGCGCCCTGTATCCGTTCCACGGGTCGGGCACCGGGCTCGTACCGCAGGCCAGCTCGACGAACGGCCTGGACCTGCGTACCGACCGGATCTGGCCGCAGCGGTACGGCCTCAAGATCGCGGGACCGCAGAGCGGCGTCCCGCTGCCCTGACCGCGAAGCTCCACTGTGCAGCCACTTGCCGACGCGACGGTCGACCGTCAACGGAAACCGGAGGTTCTGATGCGAGCAAGGCTTGCCGGCGTCTCCGCGCTGGCCCTGGTGGCCAGCCTGGGGATCAGCACCCCGGTGCAGGCGGCGGACGACGTCCGGCTCGTCACCCGGGACGGTGTCGGCCTCCAGTACCACTGGGTGCCGAAGGCGACCACCCCGGTCACCGGGTCAGGTGCCACCCGGTCCGACTTCGACGGTGACGGCGTCGACGACATCGCGGCCACCTCCGACCTGTCGCTGCCCACCTGGAACAGCCTGCCGTACAACTCCACCGGTCTGGTCGTGGTGCGCTACTCGTCCACGCCGCGGGTCGACTACCTGACCGGTACCACCGAGGGCGGCGGCTGCGGTTGCTTCGGCCGCGCGGTCGCGACCGGGGACTTCAACGCCGACGGCTACGACGACCTGGTGATCGGCGACTCGGACGAGGTCGATCCGGGTAACCAGACCCGGGCCGGCGGGGTCTGGATCCTCCCGGGTAGCAGCACCGGGCTGGTGGTCGATGCCGCCGGGCACATCAACCAGCGTTCCCCCGGCATACCTGGCGAGCCGGAGAACCTCGACCGGTTCGGCGTGGCGCTCGCGGCCGGCGACATCAACGGCGACGGGTACGACGACCTCGCGATCGGCGCGGAGGGGGAGGCGATCGGCAGCAAGGTCGAGGCCGGCTCGGTGACCGTCGTCTTCGGCAGCGCGAGCGGTATCACCACGACCGGGGCCCAGGACCTCTACCAGGATCAGACCGCCGTGCCGGGCGCCTCCGAGCGGAACGACCGGTTCGGCTCCGGCCTGGCGATCGGCCGGGTCAACAACGACCGCTACGCCGACCTGGTGATCGGCGCTCCGCTCGAGAACGACATGGTGAGCCCGGAGGGCAGTGGCTCGGTCGCCCTGCTGTGGGGTTCGGCGGGCGGGGTGTCGACCAGCGGGGCCACCTCGGCCACCGGCTGGGGCATCTATCCGGCAACCGGCGACGCGAACACCGTGGCCTGGTACCTGGGCTCACCCTTGGCGATCGGCGACGTGAACGGTGACGGGCTCGGCGAGGTGGTCGTCGGGGTGCCCGACGCGCAGACCCCGGGCATCTACGGCGGTGTCCTCGCGGTCTTCACCGGTCGGACCGCCGGCCTCTCCGACAAGGCGGTACGGGTCATCAGCCAGCGCACGGCGGGAATCCCGGGCGAGCCCGAGCAGGACGACCGGTTCGGTGCGAGGGTCGCAACCGGTGACGTCACCGGCGACGGCCGGGCGGATGTGCTGGTCAGCGCACCGGGCGAGGCGCTCGGTTCGAACACCGGAGCCGGGGTGGTCACCCTGCTGAAGGGCTCGGCCGCTGGTCTCACCGGGACGGGTGCCCAGTCGTTCGACCAGAACGACCCGGTGATCCCGGGTGGCGCGGAACGCGACGACAGGTTCGGTGCCTCCATCGCCCTGCTGAACCTCGACGGCACCGGCGGGCTGGACGCGGTGGTCGCGGCGAGCGGGGAGGTGGTCAGTGGTTTCGACTGGCCGTCCGGCTCCACGTACGTCTTCCACGGCTCGGCTGGCGGTCTGGTGCCCCAGCCCACCTCGACGAACGGGATGGATCTGCGGACCGACCGGCTCTGGCCGCACCGGTACGGTCTCCGGCTCGCCGGTCCGCAGGGCGAGGGCGCGTACTACTGAACCCCCGCGACGGGTTCAGTCGAGGCAGCGGAGGGCGACCTCGGCGGACCGCGTCAGGGTCTCCCGGTCCGGGTTGATCGCTGCCATCACCCGGAGCCCCTGCAGGCTCGCGACCAGGAAGTGGGCCAGGTCGTTGGCGTTCCGGTCGACCGGGATCTGGCCCCGTAGCTGCGCCTCGGCGATGACGTCGAACAGTGCGAGTGCCAGTGCCTGGGTGGTCGACCGGAGCCGTTGGGCGACCTGGAGGTCGAGGTGCGCCCGTTCCATGGCCGCGCCGACGATCAGGCAGGCCTGGCGACGGCCGTCCTGGACGATCTCGTCGACGGTGCCGACGAACATCTCCCGGATCACGTCGCGGGCGTTGGTGCCGGAGCGGAGCAGTTCGGCCAGGGGTGCCGCGTACTGCCGCCGGTAGAGGTCGAGGACGGCCAGGTAGATGCCCTCCTTGCTGCCGAAGGCCGCGTAGAGGGAGCCGCTGCCGAGGCCGGTCGCCTCGGTCAGGTCGCGCATCGACGTACCCTCGTAGCCCTTGCGGCAGAAGACCTCCAGGGCGGCGCCGACCGCGACGTCAAGGTCGAATTCTCGGGTCCGTGCCATCATCCCAGGGTACGTCGATCTGGAACGACCAACAAACTATCGTGCCGCTCGGCTCGGCCGGCTCCCCCGGTCTGCGTTCGGGGGCCGCGATCGTCCCTGTCACCCTCCCCCTGTGCCCTCCTCGCCGGGCTGCCGACAACCCGCAGGCTGTCGCCGCCCTGCAGCGTCGGAGACGCGGAGTCCAGGCTCTGCCGGCGCGCTGGCGCCCCAGGCTGAGCCAAACCATCGCCGGTGACCCGACTCACGATTATTGGTCGATCGCTCCAGATACCGTACGGTTGCCTGCGCCGCCCTGTAAGCCAATCCCCATCCAGGGCGACATTTCGGATACGAGCCTCATTCCACGACAGATCACGCAACCATTGATCCATGATCGGCAGAGGAGCAGCATGACCCCGGTAGGCGTAGGCATCATCGGCCCCGGTGCGTGGGCCTCGAACTCACACATCCCGGTGATCGCGGCGTCGCCGTCGTTCGAACTGCGTGCGGTCAGCACCTCCCGACGCAGCTCGGCCGAGGCCGCCGCGGCCAAGCACGGCGTACCCGGCTACGACAACCACCAGGAGCTGATCAACCACCCCGGTGTCGACCTGGTGGTCGTCACCACGCGGGTCGCCCAGCACTTCGAGCTGATCTCCGCAGCGCTCCGGGCCGGCAAGATGGTCTACAGCGAGTGGCCACTCGCCAACGGACTGGCCGAGGCCGACCAGCTCGCCGAGCTGGCCCGGACGACCGGCGTCCGTACCGTGGTCGGACTCCAGGGCCGGTACGCCCCCGAGGTTCAGCACGCCCGGGACCTGATCCAGGGCGGATATCTCGGCAGGGTCCTCGGCACCACCATGGTCGGCTCCGGCATGGTCTGGGGTGGCGAGGTGGCCAGCCACGGTCAGGCGTACTGGTTCGACAAGAGCCAGGGCGCCACCGCGCTCACCTCCGCCGCGCTGCACGCCCTCGACCCGTTCCACTTCGTACTCGGCGAGTTCGACTCGGTGGCGGCGAACCTCGTCGTCGGCCGTACCGAGGCGACCGTTCTCGAGGACGGCAGCCGCATCCCCGTCACCGCACCCGACCAGGTCGCCATCATCGGCACCCTGACCTCCGGCGCGGCCGCCTCGGTCTTCTACCGGGGCGGCACGTCCCGGGGCGACAACTTCCGTTGGGAGATCAACGGCACCGAGGGTGACCTCGTCCTGACCGCTGACTGGGGAAACGTGCAGGTCGCCCAGCTCACCCTGGCCGGCGGCCGGGGCACCGACAGCACCGTCGCGCCGATCGAGGTGCCGGCCTCGTACACCGAGGGTGTGCCCGCCGGACTGACCGGCATGCCGACCGGCAGCATCGCGAAGCTCTACGCGCAGCTGGCCCGGGACCTGGCCGAGGGCACCCGGACCGTACCCGACTTCGCACACGCCCTGACCCGGCACCGGTTCGTCGACGCCGTCGAGCGCTCGTCGGCCACCGGCACCACCCAGTCCCTGCGGTGAACAACTCACCGGACGAGCGGAGCGACACCATGAAGAACGACGACACCATGAAGGTGGTAGGTCTGCGCCGGCACGGCGGGCCGGAGGTGCTTGAGGTCCTCGACCGGCCCACCCCGCACGCCGGCCCGGGCGAGGTGCGGATCCGGGTACGCGCCACAGTCGTCAACCCGGGCGACACCCTGATCCGGGCCGGCCTGACACCGATCCGGCAACAGGGTGCCGACCCCGTCATCCCCGGTCACGAGATCGCCGGCACCATCGACGAGATCGGTCCCGGCACCGCCACCGAACTCTCGATCGGCGACCAGGTGATGGCCACGGTCAACCCCATGCGCCCCGCCGGGGGAAGCTACGCCGGTTGGGTTGTACTCCCCGAACCCGCGGTGGTGCCGGTACCCACCGGGGCGAGCCTCGCCGAGGCGGCCACCCTGCCGATGAACGGACTGACCGCCCTGCACGCCCTCGATAACCTGAACCTCGCCCCACGCGGCACAGTCGCGGTCACCGGTGCGGCCGGGGCGGTCGGCGGTTACGCCGTGCAGCTGGCCAGGGCCGCCGGTCACCGGGTGCTGGCCGACGCCGCACCGCGCGACGTCGACCTGGTCACCGCCCTCGGTGCCGATGTCGTCGTCGCCCGGGGGGCGGATGTCGCCGACCGGTTCCGCGAACACGCCCCGGACGGCGTCGACGCGGTCGTCGACGCCGCGATCATCGGCGCCCCGCTGCTGCCGGCGATCCGCCACGGCGGCCGACTGGCGTACGTCCGCGGCATGCCGGACCAGGCGGAGTTCGAGCAGGCGGCGGAGCGCCACGGCGTCACCCCCGTCCTCGCGTACGTCTACCAGTACGAGAACCGGCGCGACAAGCTCGAACTGCTCCGCCAGCTCGCCACCGAAGGACGGCTCAGCCTGCGGGTCGCCGAGACGTTCCCCCCGGAGCAGGCGTACCGGGCGCACCGGCTCCTCGAAGCGGGTGGGGTCCGGGGTCGACTCGTCATCGAGTTCTAGGCGGACCGGACACGGCCGGGCCGGGCGCCCGACCCGGCGCCCGGCGACCGCAGGGCAGCGGAAGGAGAGCTGAAGGAAACCGTAAGGGGATCCCGGCAGGCTGTGGTCATCGCCGAAGACGGCAACAGACCGCAGATCAGAGGGAGCAGAGCCATGCGCAAGCTCATCGAGTCGACGTTCGTCTCGCTGGACGGCGTCATCGACGACACCCGCCCGTCCACCGCATCCCGGGCCGAGCCGCAGCACTGGGGGCAGCCGTACTGGGACGAGGACCACGCCAACTACGCCACCAAGCTGTCGACGGAGGCGGACGCGATGCTGCTCGGCCGGGTGACCTACGAGGGTTTCGCGGCGGCCTGGTCCGGGCGGGCCGGTGACCCGGCCGCCGACCAGATGAACGCGATGCCGAAGTACGTCGCCTCCCGGACCCTGACCGAGACGACCTGGAACGCCACCCTGCTCACCGGGGACGTCGCCGAGGAGGTCGCCAAGCTCAAGGAACAGCCGGGCGGGAACATCGTCAAGTGGGGTACCGGCGAGCTGGACCGTACCCTCGTCGAACACGGCCTGGTCGACGAGTTCCACTTCTGGTACTTCCCGGTCATCGTCGGTGCCGGCAAGCACCTGTTCGAGGGGGCCGGGTTCGACACCACCCACCTGAAGCTGGCCGACGTCAACCGGTTCGGTTCCGGCATCGTCGTACACATCTACGTGCCGAAGTGACGTCCGCTCAGGCCCGGTCGCCGTCCAGCAGTGACCGGGCCTGGGTCGGGGTCAGCCCGGCACCGCGCGCGTACCAGACCGCGAATTCGGGATCGGCGGCCTCGACCGCCGCCCGGATCCGGTCCAGCTCGGCCCGGTCGGCGACGGAGCGCGGCTGGCCGTGGCGCCGCCAGGCGGCGTCGGCCGCGCCGAGCAGTCGCGCGGCCAGCCCGGCCGGTTCGGCCGGTTCGGCCGGTTCGACGACGGCATCCGCGCCCGCCCGCCGGACCAGCGCGTCGGCCATTCCGGTCAGCGCCCACGCCAGCTCCGGCAGCGAATCCTGCTCGTGGGCGATCTCGAAGCCCTCCCGGTGCCAGCCCAGCGCGCCGACCGGGTCACCCCGGTCGGCGGCGGACAGCCCCAGCTCGACCAGCACCATTCCCAGGTACGGCGGATGTCCCTCCCCGATTCGCTGGTTGCGGGCCGAGGCCAGCAGCCACCGCAGGTGCTCCTCCGCGAGATCGGGACGGCCGCCCCGGCGTACGGCGATCGCCAGGCTGAGGGTGGCGAAGACGGCCAGCGCCTCCAGCCCCTGCTCGGCGGCCAACCTCCGGGCCCGCTCCGCGTGCTCCCGGGCCTGCGGATAGTCCCCGGTCTGCACGCAGATCCAGGCCAGCCAGCCCAGCCGACCCGCCACATCGGACCAGAGCCCGAGTTCCTCGGCGATCCGCAGGCCGACCCGGCTCAGTCGGAGCGCCTCCGTCTGGTCGCCGGTCAGGTCCGCCAGGCCGATCAGCCAGTCGGTGGCCTGCAGTACCCCCCAGTCGTCGCCCAGTTCGCCGAAGATCGCGGCGCCGCGTCGGGCGTCCCGCTCCAGGGCGGCAGGATCGTGCCGCACGTGCGCGAGCATGGCCCGGGTGCTGAGTACCGCCGCCTCACCCCACCGGTCACCGGCCGCCCGGAACGTCTCCAACGCCCGGTCCAGCAGCTCTCCGGTGGCGGCCTCGTCCCCGGAGTTGATGATCGCGCCGCCCAGCCACCATTCGAGCCGGGCCAGTCCGACCAGGTCACCGACCTTCTCGTAGGCCCGCAGCACCTCTGTCACCCGCCCGACCCTGGCCGGACCCGCGTTGGATGGACCGCCGTCGGACAAGCCGGCGTCGGACAGACCGGCGTCCGCCCGTTCCGGGGTTCTCCCGCCGATGCCGGGTTCCGTCCCCGAGTGGTCGCCCTGCCGGATCGCCAGACCGACGTACCAGGCCTCGGCCTCGGCCCGCAGCTCGGCGGGTGCCTCGCCGGGTACGGCCAACGCCATGGCCAGGGCGCGGCGCGCCTCGGTAAGCCGGCCACGCAGGAAGCGGTACCAGGTCAGCGCCCGGGCCAGCCGCAACGCCGGCCCGGCCGCGCCCTCCCGCCGGTACGTCTCCAGGGCCGCCCGGAGGTTCGCCGCCTCGGCGTCCAGCCGGCCCAGCCACTCCCGCTGCCCCGGACCACGCAGCAGCGGATCGGCCCGCGCGGCGAACGCCAGGTAGTGGTCGGCGTGCCGACGCCGCAGCACCGTTTCCTCCCCGGCCCGCCGCAACTGGTCCAGGCAGTACGCGGACACCGACTCCAACAGCCGGAACCGCGCCCCGTCACCGCGTACCACAAGTGACCGGTCGACCAGGCCGGCCAGCAGGTCCAGCACCTCACCGGCGGCGACCCCGTCCCCGGCGCAGACCGTCTCGGCCGCGTCGAGGGTGCATCCGCCGGAATGCACCGCCAACCGGCGCAGCACCATCCGTTCGGGTCCGGTCAGCAGCCGCCAACTCCAGTCGATCACCGCGGCCAGGGTGCGTTGCCGGGCCGGCGCGTCCCGCGGCCCACTGCCGAGCAGCCCGAACCGGTCCTGCGGTACCTCCAGCCGGGCCGCCAGTTCGGAGACCCCGAGCGCCGGGACCCGGGTCGCCGCCAGTTCCAGCGCCAGCGGGATGCCGTCCAGCCGCCGGCACACCTCGGCGACCTCCACCACCGCGGCTGCTCCGGCCGGCACCGCCACCGCCCCGGCCGGCACCGCCGCCCCGGCGGGCACCGCCGGTTCGGCCGTCGGCCCGCTCTCCGACGGCAGTCCGGCGCGGGCGAGGAACAGCCGCACGGCGGAGGACCGGGCCAGCCGGGCCGGGTCGTCGGTGTCCGGGACCTCCAACGGCGGCAGGTCCCAACGGGCCTCGGCCCGCAGCCGCAGTGGTTCCCGACTGGTCGCCAGCACCCGCAGCTCGGGCGCGGCCGGCAGCAACGCCCCGACCAGCTCCGCCGCCGACTCGATCACGTGCTCGCAGTTGTCCAGCACGAGCAGCGTCCGCGTCCCGCGCAGTGCGGCCGTCAGCCGCCCACCCGCCGGCCCGCCGTCACCCGGTACGTCGGCGATGCCGAGGGTGGCGAGTATCAACTCGGCCAGCTCGCCCGAGCCGTCCCAGGCGGTCAGGTCGACCAGCCACACCCCGTCCGGGTACGCCTCGACCACGCCCCGGGCCACCGCCAGCGCCACACTGGTCTTGCCCACCCCGCCCGGGCCGGTCAACGTGACGAGCCGGCTGGTCGACAGGAGTTCGCGTACCCGTCGTAGTGCGTGTTCCCGGCCGATCAGGTCGGTCACCGGCGCCGGCAGGTTGCTGGTCGGCCGAACCGGACGCGGGGTCGGCGTCGGCGGTTCCTCGACCGGGTCACCGGCGAGGATCGCCCGGTGCAGGGCGGCCAACTCCGGCCCCGGATCCAGGCCCAGTTCGTCGGCGAGCTGATGCCGCAGTTCCTGGAAGCTGTCGAGTGCCTCGCCGGTACGACCAGCCCGGTGCAGAGCCCGCATCAGGGCCGCCCGCAGCCGCTCCCGGTACGGATGCCGGGTCACCAGTTCACCCAGCTCCCCGACGAGTTCCCGGTGCTCGCCCAGCTCCAGCCGCGCTTCCGCGTACGCCTCCACGGCGGTCAGCCGCTGCTCCTCCCAGCGGGCCACGGCGGCGCGGGCGAACTCCTCGTCGGCGAAGTCGGCCAACGCCGGTCCACGCCACAGGTCCAGCGCCTCGGCCAGCAGCCCGGCCCGCAGCCGCGGGTCCCCGGCCGCCTGGGACCGCTCGACCAGGCTGGAGAACCGGGTCGCGTCGACCGCGTCGGAGCCGGCCCGCAGCACGTACCCGGGGGCCTGGGACACCACCAGGTCCCGGCCGTCGGGCTCGGCACCGGCCAGGGCACGACGGAGCTGCGAGACCCGTACGTGCAGCGCGGCGGTGGGGTCGGCGGGCGCCGCCTCACCCCACAGGTCCGCGACCAGCCGGTCCGCCGACACCGTCCGTCCCTGGTGGACCAGCAGGTCGGCCAGGAGCGCCCGGACCTTGCGACCGGGGACGGTGACCGCCTCGCCATGGTCGGTCCAGACGGTCAGCGGCCCCAGCACCCCGAATCGCACCGCTCCAGGCTACGGGCGCGGGCTGTGCTCGTCCGGTCAGGTCAGCACGAGCCACTGTCGGCCGTCGATGAGTTCCCGGGCCGCGTCAAGGTGACCCGCGTGGCAGGCGGTCTCGGTGATCACGTGCAGCAGCACCTCCTGATGGGTGTCCAGCCGCCAGCCGCCGAACATGCCTTCGGGCCACCACGCCGGCGCGGCGTCCAGCGGGGTGGCGGCGATGACAGCGTCCGCCAGTCCGATCTGCTGACGGTAGCGATCGACCACCAGCTCGGCGGGCACGTCCGGGTCGACGACCCAGGCGTCCGGGGCGCCCGCCAACTCGTCGATCACGACCCGCTGGCCGCCGACCACCGCCCGGAACCAGCCCCGCTCCACGTCCAACGCCAGGTGGTTGACCAGGCCGAGACAGGACCAGCCCGAGGGCAGCACCGGTCGGCGCAGTTCCTCCCCGGTCAGGCCGTCGACGATACCCAGCACGTGACGGCGCTGGTCGTCGAGCGCGGCGCGCAGTTGTTTCAGCACAGAGGTCCCTCCTGGAGTTCGTCGGCGCGGTCGAGCAGCGCGCGCCGCTCGGCCGCGCCGGGGGTACGCGACGCCGCCGTCCGGAACAGCGTCGCCGCCCGTTCGCGGTGGCCGGACCGGGCGACGAGGTCCGCCTCGACGGCGACCGCCAGTGGATAGTCGTCGAGCCGTCCTCCGGCCCGGGCCTCGGCGAGCAGGGTGAGCCCGGCCGCCGGCCCGTACGCGTAGCTGTGCGCCACGGCACGGTTCAGCGCGGTGACCGGGGCCGGCGCCAGGCGCAGCAGCTGGTCGTAGCAGTCGGCGATCCGCCGCCAGTCCGTCTCCTCCGCCGACGCGGCGGTGGCGTGGCAGGCGGCGATCCGGGCCTGCCACCCGTACGGCCCGGGCTGGCGCGACCCGGCGAGCAGGCGTACGCCCTCGTCGATCGCGGCGTGGTCCCAGCGCGACCGGTCCTGCCGGTCGAGCGGCACCAGCCGGCCGTCGGCGTCCCGCCGTGCGGCCCGCCGGGAGTGCTGCAGCAGGAAGAGTGCGAGCAGCGCCGACACCTCGGGCTGCTCCGGCATGAGTTCGGCCAGCAGCCGGGCCAGCCGGATCGCCTCGTCGGCGAACGCGGGTTCTCCGTCGGGGTTGTAGCCCTGGGTGAAGAGCAGGTAGAGCACGGCGAGTACGCCGGGCAGCCGTTCGGTGAGCGCCCTGCCGTCGGGCACCCGGTACGGGATCCCTGCCTCGGCGATCCTCGTCTTGGCCCGGGTCAGCCGGCGGGTCATCGTCGACTCGCTGACCAGGAAGACCCGGGCGATGTCCGCGGTCGGGACCGCGCAGATCGTCCGCAGGGTCAGCGCGACCCGGGCCTGGAGGGCGAGAGCCGGATGGCAGCAGGTGAAGATCAGCCGTAGCCGGTCGTCCACGACCTCCTCCCGTCTGTCGTCCCCGGTCCCGGTCGCGGCGGTCAGCGCCAGCACCGCCAGTTCACGCAGCTTGCGCCGCTCGACGGTGGCCCGGCGCACGACGTCGAGCATCCGGTTCCGGGCCACCGTCATCAGCCAACCGCCCGGACTGTCCGGTACGCCGTCGTCGGGCCACCGGGCCAGCGCCTGGGCCAGCGCCTCCTGGGCGCAGTCCTCGGCGAGCGTCCAGTCACCGGTGATCCGGATCAGCGCGGCGACGATCCGCGGGTACGCCTCGACCGCCGCCTCCGCGACCGCCCGGGCCACCTGGGCCTGGGCCGGAACCGCCTGGGCAGCCACTGTCGCCCGGGCCGGCGGTGCCACCGGAACCGTCCGCACCGCCGGGGCAGGCTCGGAACCCGTCACGGCTCCAGGTCGGCGAGCGGCCGGAGCTCGATCCGCCCGGCCCACGCCATCGGGTGGGTACGCGCCACCTCGATCGCCTCGTCCAGGTCCGCGCACTCCAGCAGGTCGAAGCCGACGATGACCTCCTTGGTCTCGGCGAACGGTCCGTCCGAGACCAGCAGTTCACCGTTACGGACCCGGACCGTGGTCGCGCTCGAGGTCGGGCCCAGCACCGAACCGTCCAGCCGCCGGCCGGCGGCGTCGTTCTCCGCCACCCACTTCTCGACGTCGGGATAGTTCGCGGTGTCCGGGTCCGGCTCCGGGTCGCTGCAGACGAACATCATGTACTTCATGGTCAGGGCCTCCTTGAGCTGACTTCCACCGTAGTGACGAACGGCCGCCCCGGTTCCGGACAGCTGCCCGGAAAAGATTCCGCTGTCGACGCGGGGGCGTACCGTCACGGCGTGCAGAAGACCGCCAGCGGTGGTGCAGCGGATCACCGGCCGACCCTCACCCCGCGTCGGCTCAACCGGGCCACCCTGGCCCGTCAACTGCTGCTGCGGCGCGAGCCGATGACCGTGCCCGACGCGGTACGCCGGATCGTGGCGGTGCAGGCGCAGGAGCCGGCGTCGCCGTACCTCGCCCTGTGGAACCGGCTCGTCGGCTTCGATCCGGCCGATCTCGACACCGCGTTCGCGGACCGGGTGGTGGTCCGGTCGACGCTGCTGCGCGGCACCCTGCACGCGGTGCACGCCGGGGACTGGCCGGCGTTCCACACCGCGATGGCCCCTTTCCTGCGGTCCGCCCGGTTGGACGACCTCCGGTTCGCCGCCGCCGGGCTCACCGTGGCGGACGCCGACGCGCTGCTCCCGCACCTGGCGACGTTCCTGGCCCGTCCGCGAACGGGTGTCGAGATCCAGGAGATGCTGGCGTCCCGGCTCGCCGACCGGTCGGACCCGACCGACCAGTCGCAGCCCGGAGGCGAGTCGCCGCCTGGAGACCAGTCGCAGCCCGGGGGCCGGCCGGTCCCTGGAGACCGGCACAAATGGCTGTGGTGGGCGCTGCGGACGTACGCGCCGATGCACCACGTCCCGACCGGCGGCCCGTGGTCGTACCGGATTCCGGCGTCGTTCGTCGCCGCCCCGGACCCCCTGGACGCGCCGGCGCACGCCGACTCGGTGCGGTCGCTGGTGCTGCGCTACCTGGCGGGGTTCGGGCCCGCCTCGGCACGCGACATCGCGCAGTTCAGTCTGCTCCGGACCCCGGTGCTGCGGCAGGCCGTCGACGCCCTCGGTGACCGGGTCGTCCGGCTGACGGGCCCGGACGGGGCACCCCTGTTCGACGTACCCGGGGCGCCGCTGCCGCCGGAGGAGACGCCGGCGCCGCCCCGGCTGCTGCCGATGTGGGACAGCGTGCTGCTCGGGTACGCCGACCGCAGCCGCGTCGTTCCGCCGGAGTACCGCACGGTGATCACCCGTCGTAACGGCGACGTCCTGCCGACGCTGCTGGTCGACGGCCGGGTGGCGGGCGTGTGGCGGCCGACCCCGGCCGGCGTCGAGGCGACCGCCTTCCACCGGCTGGACGAGGCGACCTGGGAGGGGCTGGCCGCCGAGGCCCGCGCGATGGTCGGCTTCCTGGCCGGCCGCGACCCCGCCGCCTACCGCCGGTACGGCCACTGGTGGGACAAGGGTCTGCCGGGAGTCGAGGTCCGGGTCCTGCCGGGCTGATCGCGAACCCCACCGGCACCACCGGACCGGCGATAATGGCCGGGATGATCGAGGCGATTGCGCTCAGCAAGACGTACGGTCGGGTCCGCGCCGTGGACGACGTCACCTTCACCGCCGCACCGGGCCGGGTGACCGGGTTCCTCGGCCTCAACGGCTCCGGCAAGACGACCACCCTGCGGATGCTGCTCGGCCTGACCCGCCCCACCTCCGGCCGGGCCCTGGTCAACCGCCGACCCTTCGCCGACCTGCCCGACCCGCTCCGGCAGGTCGGCGCCGTACTCGAACAGGGCATCAGCCACCCGGGCCAGACCGGCCGGGCCCACCTGGCCGCCCAGGCGATCCTGGCCGGCGCGGGCCGCGCCCGGGTCGACCACCTGCTCCGGTACGTCGGCCTCGGGCACGCCGCCGACCAGCGCACCGGCGGCTACTCGCTCGGCATGCGGCAACGCCTCGCGGTGGCGACCGCGCTGCTGGGCGACCCGGCCGTGCTGATCCTCGACGAGCCGGCGAACGGCCTCGACCCGGAGGGCATGGCCTGGCTGCGGGAACTGCTGCGCGAGCACGCCCGCAAGGGCGGGACGGTACTCATCTCCAGTCACCTGCTCGCCGAGTTGGCGCAGCTCATCGACGACGTGGTCGTCATCGCCGACGGCCGGGTGCGCTGGGTGTCCCCGCTCGCCGAGCTGTACGGCACCACCGCCCGGCGGCTGCGGGTCCGGGGTCGTGACCCGCGCCGGCTCTGGTCGGCGTTCGAACGGGCCGGGGCGCGGGTCAGCGCCGACGGGCAGGCCCTGGCGGTGGTCGGCCTCTCCCCCGAGGACGCCGGTGAGATCGCTTTCGGTGTCCAGGTGCCGGTCTACGAGCTGACGGTCGACACCCCGAACCTCGAACAGATCTTCCTCGACCTGGCAGGCGCCTCATGATCGCCCTGGTCCGCAGCGAGCTCTACCGGGTGGTGACGATCCGGTCGAGCCTGTTCTCCCTCGTCGTCCTCGGCGGGCTCGGCCTGCTGATCGGCTGGTTCAACATGGACGCCTGGGAACTGCTCGCCGGGATCGGCGCGTTCGGCCTCGGTGTCATGCAGGTCGCCCAGCACCACCAGCACCGTACGGCGGTCCTGCTCCACCTCGCCCGGCCCAGGCGACTGACCGTACTGGCCGGTCAACTCGTCACCACCGTGCTCGTGGCCGTCGGGTTCGCCGTACTGAGTGGTGTCAGCGTCCTCGGCCGGGGTGAGGTGACCCAGTTCCGGGACACGCTCACCGTCGTACCGCTGATGGCCGTGTTCGGGGCCGCGAACGCGGCCGTCCTCCGGCGTCCGACCTGGGTTTTTCTGGGCTGGACCGGTTGGTTCCTCTTCGTCGAGGGTCTGCTCGGCCGGCTGACCGCGCCGCTGCCGTTCTCCGCGTTCCTCGCCGCCGGCGCGGGCGACCGGCAGAGCCTGCTGGTCCTGGCCTGCTGGACAGGGCTGGCGGTCGTCGGCGCGGTCGTCGCCGTCCGCCGGGATCTGACCGGCGACTGAACCGACACCGGTCAGCCCCAGATCGCCGCCGCGGCGAGCCGGTCGGCACCCGTCGCGGACGACTCGGGCCGGGCCACCCGTGGGTGGCCCGGCCCGAGTTCCGGTGTCGACGCTCAGCGGACGCCGGCGTCAACCCGTGGATTCAGCGACGAATCGGCAACCGGTAGACGCCACCGGCGGCCGTGCCGGCGTAGAGCCAGCGGCCGTCGGGGCTGACCGCCAGCGAGCGTACCGAGGGATCCGGCAGCCCGGCGGCGATGTTGCTCCAGGTACGGCCGCCGTCGGTGCTGCGCAGCACCCCACGCCCGTTGATGGTCAGACCCGCCGTCCGGAAGTTGCCGGTGCCGGCGTACAGGACACCGTCGGACTCGACGATCTGACTGACCCGCATCCGCAGCGTGTACGGCCCGCTTCCGGTGCTCCGGGCCTCGGTGAAGGTACGTCCACCGTCCGTGCTGACCCGGATCGTGGCCCCGGCGGCGACGATCCGTCGACCGTCGACGTGCAGGGCGGACACCGGACCGTCCAGCACCTTGACCCGGGTGGCGCCGCCGTCGTCGGACCGCCAGAGGCCACCCTCGGCGGCGAGCCAGATCCGCTGCGGATCCCGGGGGTCTCCGGCGACCGCCGCGTACTCGGTGCGGTGGTCGATCCTGCGCCAGGAGGTCCCGCCGTCCCGGCTGACCAGCAGCCCGGCCCCGGAGAGGTCCTTGTACGGCAGGTAGATCCAGCGCGGATCCGCCGGATGCAGCAGCAGCCCGAGCGGGGTGACCGGATCGGTGTAGACGTCGGTGAAGGTGACCCCGCCGTCCACGCTGCGCTGCAGCCGGGTGCTGAAGAAGCCGGTCATCAGCAGCTTCCACACGGTACGCGGCTGGCCCGGTTGGACCGCCAGTCCCCGTACCGTGAAACCGATCATGCCCTCGCCCGCCGACGCTCCCCAGTCCAGCCGACCCGGGTCACCGGGCAGCGGGGTGCGGTACACGTCGACCGGGGTGCCGACCAGCAGCTCCCCGCCGGTCACCAGCAGTTCGTCGGCGGATGGGCCCGGGGTGCCGATCCGGGTGTGGTGCACCGCGTCGGTGGTGCTGAAGACGCCCGCGCTCTCCATCCCGACCAGCAGGGTACGGTCGTCGCCCGGCCACTGCGCCAGACTGTTGACCACCGCCGTCCCCACCTTGGCCGCCGGCCGCCAGGTCCGACCCTCGTCGGTGCTGACCTGGTTCTGCCCGTGCGCGTCGACGAGCAGGGTCCGGCCGGCGGCGGTTAGGCTGAGGATGTCCTCGGTGGCGAGCAGCTGTCGCCAGCTGCCACCCCGGTCGCTGCTTCCCCAGACGGTGCCGTTCCAGAGCGCGACCGCGACCGTCCCACCGGCGACCGCCAGGTCGTACGGCTGGGTGAAGAAGTCGTCCGCCGCCCGGACCAGGGTCGGGGTGCCGGTCAGTCCCGACCATCGCCAGACGCCGTCGTCGCCGGCCAGGAAGAGGTCGTCGCCGAGCAGCTCCAGCCCGACCGCCCGACCGGTCCAGAACGCCGGGGTCGACGTCCAACTGTCCCCGCCGTCCCGGCTGACCTCGACCGTCGAGGTGGTCGCCACCGCCAGCGTCCGGCCGTCCGTACCGGCCGCGAAGCCGAGGATCTCGGCGTCCGGGAACGGCAGGGTACGCCAACTGCGGCCGGCGTCGTCGGTGCGCAGCATCCGGCCCTGGAAGGTCGGATCCCCCGTCGAGGCGACCGCGACCCACATCCGGTCGGCCCGCGTCGGGTCGAGCTGGACCGTCGGCCGGCCCGCCGGTACGGCGGCGAGCCCCTCGTACCGCCAGGTCCGGGCCCGGTCGGTGGTGATCCAGAGTCCGGCGCTGTTCTCCGAGGTGACCACCAGCCGGTTCGGGTCGGCCGGGGTGGTGGCGAGGAACCCGCCGGTCCCGTACGGCCCGATCAGGCTCCACGGTGTGCTCGCCGGGTCCTCGGCGACCTCGAAGTGGGAGCGGCCGAGCATCGTCGTGCCGGCGTCGTTGCGGACGGTGGCGGTGACGGTGTAGACACCGGGCCGGTCACCGCGGACCGGCGCGTGCCACCAGACACCGCCGTCGGCGACCGCCACGGGTCGGCTGCGCCGTCCGTCGGGACCGGTCACCTCCACCGTCGGTGGCGTCGACACCGGCAGCAGCGTGTCGACGTAGACGGTGCTGTCTCCGGCACTCGGGTCCGGCGTGACGTACAGCCACGGGGTACGGGTCGCCAGCAGGTACGGCACCCGCAGGTCGGTGCCGTCCTTCGGTGCGTCCACGGTCAGCCAGCCGGAGACGTCGGCGGTGCCCTGGTCCGGGACCGGTACGTCGACCCGTACCGTGACGGTGGCCTGACCGCCGGCCGGCACGGTGACCCGGTCCGGGCTGACCCGTACCGTGCCGGGGCTGCCGGCCGCCGGGGTGGCCCCGAGCTTCACCGTGGTGGCCCGCCGGCCGGTGTTGCGCAGGGTCACCGTGCCGGTGGCCCGGGCCCGGTCGCCGGTGTGGTCGGCGAGTCCGAGTGACATCGCGGGTGGGTCGGTGGACAGGTCGGCGTCGAGCGCTGCCGTCACGTCCAGCCGTCCGGCGCCGGCCGATGCCGGTCCGGCGTCGATCGGTGCCGCCGAGCCGGCCAGGGTCGAGGTCAACCGGGCCGGTGAGGCCTCCGGGTGGAGTTGCCGCAGCAGCGCGGCGGCTCCGGCGACGTGCGGGGAGGCCATGCTGGTGCCGCTGTACCGGAGCACCCCGGCCGGCCAGAGCGCGGCCGGGATCGACGAACGGATCTCCACGCCGGGGGCGGCGATCTCCGGCTTCAGCTGCCAGCGCAGGTTCGGTCCCCGGGAGGAGAAGCTGGCGACCTGGTCGGTGACGTCCTCACCGGAGATGTCGACCCGGACCCGGCCGGCGTCGAGCAGGTGCCGCAACTGGGCGTACTGGCCGGGGTCGATGATGCCGAGCACCACGAGGCGGGTGAAGCGCAGTTCGGCGCGCGGGTCCGGACTCTTGGTCACGGTCGCGGTGAACTCGCCGGTGGCGGGCGGCCCGGCGCCGGTGCTGGCCGGCCCGCCGGAGGTGGCCGACGCGCCGACGGCGGAGCCGGCCGACACCCCGATGCCGGAGCCGTCACCGATGGCGCTGCCGAGGTAGCCGATCGCGGCCAGCGCGCCGCGCGATTCCGCCTCGGCGAACCGGTCCACGTCCTCCGGGTTGGCGTCGCTGCCCGGCGGACCGCTGACCAGCACGACCTTTCCGCGTACGTCGCCGACCCGGGCCCAGTCGGCCGGGGTGCCGGCGCCGACGTCCACCAGGTCGCCGGTGGTCCGCCGGCTCGGCGGGTTGGCCGAGACCCCGGCCCGGTACGTGATCAGCCGTTCCCGGCGCGGGCTGCGCAGGTTGGCGACCGGCAGCCGGATGCCGCTGGTCGTGGCGCCGACCGCGAGGACGCCGTCGGCGGCGGCCGGGGTGCCGATGGTGAACTCGCCCGGTCCCTCGTTGCCGGCGGCGGCGACCACCGTCACCCCGGCCCGGACCGCCGCGCTGGCGGCCCGGCCGACCGGGTCGGTGCCGTCACCGCCGGCACCGAGGCTGAGGTTGACCAGGTCGGCCCGGTACGGGTTGGCCGGGTCGACGGCGGCCTCCAGCGCGGCGACGATGTCGTCGGTCTCGCCCCAGCCGCTCGCGTCGAGCACCTTGTACGCGGTCAGTGTGGCGTCCGGGGCCACCCCGGTCACGCCCATCGCCCCGCCCACGCCGGTCCCGGCGATGATGCCGGCCACGTGGGTGCCGTGGCTGTGGTCGTCCATCGGATCGTCGTCGTCGTTGACGAAGTCGTGCCCGCCGACGACCTTGTGTCCGGGGCCGAAGCCGCCACCGAGGCTGGGGTGGGTGTAGTCGATGCCGGTGTCGATGACGGCGACGTTGACTCCGGCGCCCCGCAGCGGCCGTCCGGTGGAGTCCTCGCGCTGCCACGCCTCGGGTGCCCCGATCAGCGACAGGTTCGGCTCGACGCTGCCGGACGAGCCGCCCGCACCGCCAGCCACAGCGGCGGTGTCGGGCGCGCCGGCCAGGGCGGCGGCTTCGGCGACCCCGGTGCCCCGGATCTGGAACCGGGCCACCTCGTGCACCGCCCGCACACCGGGCAGCCGGCGCAGCACGTCGAGCTGTCCCTCGGGCACCCGTACCGCCATGCCGGGCAACAGGACCTGGAACGAGCGGCGGCGGTCGAGGCTGATCCGGGACCGTCGGGCCGCCTCGGTCACCTCCTGCTCGACGGCGGCGACCGCCGCCCGCGCCTGACGCAGCCGGTCGTCGGCCTGGGCGTCGACGGTGCCGGTCGGCGGTGCGGCGCTGATCGTCGGCGCGGCGTCGAACTCGACGATCACCGTACGGTCCGGGCCGGTGGCCGGGGCGGCGGTGGCCGACCCCGGCGTGAGGACCCCGGCGGCGAGCAGGACGGCAGTGGTCGCCGCCATGCCCCGCCAGGGTGGGAAGGAAGTCGTGATCATGGCTGATAGGGGAGCCCGGGACCGGGGCCAGCGGCAATGGTTGGCAACGTCATGTTGGTGCCGATGGCACCTGCCGGCCACAATCGGCCGTGTCCTCCGAACGGAACGCCCTCGCCGGGGCCGGTATCCCGGCCGCCGACGAACAGGTGCTGCGGGTCCTGCTCAGCCGGGGCCGGGCGAGTGTGGAGGAACTGGCGGCCAGCACCGGCCAACCCGCCGCCCGGGTCGCGGCCGGGCTCGACCAACTGCGCCGGCAGGGCCTGGTGGCCCGGCTCGCCAGTCAACCGGACCGGTACGCCGCCGCCGAGCCCCGGGTCGCGCTCGACGCCCTGCTGCACCCGGCCGAGCAGGCACTGCGCCGAGCCCGGGACGCCGCCACCGAACTCGCCGCGATCTTCGAGAGCGTCCGCTCCGGCGAGCACGCCGCCGGCCCGGTCGAGGTGGTCGTCGGCGAGGAGATCAGCCGTACCTTCCTGCGGCTGCAGCAGAGCGCGGTCCGGGAGGTACGCGCCTTCGACCGGCCGCCGTACGTGCACGCGGCCGGTAACCCGGTCGAGCCGGCGGTGCTCGCCCGGGGCGTCCGGTGGCGGGCGATCTACCATCCGGAGTCGCTGGAGCAGCCCGGTGCCCTCGCCGAGATCCGGCACCTGGGCACCCTCGGCGAGCAGGCCCGGGTCGCGGTCGACGTACCGTTCAAGATGCACCTGGTCGACGACCGGGCCGCGCTGGTGCCGACGGAGCCCGGCCCGGACGGCGCCCGCAGCCTGCTGGTGTACGCGTCGGTGCTGCTCGACGCGCTGACCTTCGTCTTCGACATCTGCTGGGAACGGGCCGTGCCACTGGACTCCGGCGTCGGTGTCGACGAACTCTCCGACGAGGACCGGCAACTGCTCGCCCTGCTCGCGGCCGGGGTGAAGGACGAGACGATCAGCCGGCAGCTCGGCCTCTCGGTACGTACCATGCGCCGGCGGGTACGGCGGCTGCTCGACCTGCTCGGCGCGCAGACCCGGTTCCAGGCCGGGATGGAGGCGATCCGGCGCGGCTGGATCCCCGGCCCCGGCGACCCGGCGACGGGTTGATCCCCGGCGCCGTCGACGCCGGGGATCGGGGGGTGCGGTGGCGGTCAGGCACAGATCGCGTACGCCCGGACCGCCCAGAGGTTGCCGTAGCCGTCCTCGTCCTCGCTCGCGCTGACCCGGACCTGGGTGTCCGAGATCGGCTCGATCGCGGTCATCCGGACCTGGCCGGCACCCTGGTCGATCTCACCGCCGACACCGTGCACCCGCTTGCCGTCCGGGCAGGTCGCGGTGGCGCTCTTCGTACGCTCCGAGTCGAGGATGCCGAGCGGGCTGCTGACCCGGGCCAGACCGGCGATCGGCGACACGCAGATCGCCTCGCCCCGGATCTGCCAGTCGTCGGCGTACCCGTTGCCGTCCTCGATGCCGGTGATGGTGACACTGCTCAGGTCGGCGGCCGGCCGCAGCTCGTCGACGACCACCTGTCCCATGCCGCCGTTCATCTCCACCCCGAAGCCGAGGATCTGCTTGCCGGGCGGGCAGAAGACGGTGTGGCCCTTGCTGTTCGAGTTCCAGGGCCCGGCCGACTCGGTCTGCTCCCAGCCGACCGGCGGTCGGGCGCAGAGCGCGGTCGCGGTGATCGACCAGTCGCCGGAGTACGCGTTGTCGTCCTCCCGCCCGGTCACCGAGTACACGTCGGTCGCGCCGAAGACCGGCGTCATGGTGTCCATGGTGACCTGGCCGTCGGACCGGTTCACCCGACCGCCGCCGCCGATCAGCATGGTGTCCGACGGGCAGGCCGCCTGCCAGGTCTTCCAGTTGCTGTCCGGCTGGCCGGTGCTGACCACCCGGGTCAGCCCGGGCAGTGCCGCACCGGCCGGCGCGACCAGGGTCAACTGGGTCGCCATCAGGGCGGCGGACGCCAGGCCGAGCGTCGCGGCGATCCGGCGGGTCCGGGCGGCGCCAGTGACTCGTGCGTTCATCGGGGGACCTCTCCTCATGTGTGTCGTGTCGCATTCGGGTCAGTCGTACTGTCAATTCGGCGACAGTTCCCCGAGGTGGTGGTTTCGGGGTTTGACTCAACCTCTGACCTGGGGTTTTCCCGGTCGAGAAAGACACTACGGAAAGACGTCCACAGTCGACTCACCAGATCGTGCCACGCTCGGGACAAGGCACCGGATCAACGGCTCGGCGAATCCGGGCGAGCCGGCGAGAATCGACGTACCAGTTCCAGCAGCAGCCCGGCGGCCAGGGCGAGGCCGACCGCGACCGTCGGTGCGGTCGTACCCACCAGGCTCAACTGGAAGAAGTCCTGGAGGAACGGCACCACCAGGACCACGGCGAACGTCGCCGCCAGGGCCAGCACCAGCAGCAGCCGCCACCAGGTGTACGGCCGGGCGATGATCGCCACCGCCCAGAGCCCGACCAGGAACAGGGTCAGCGTGGCGGCCGACGTCTCGGCGGCCAGGTCGCCGGCGTAGACCCCCCGGGCGAACAGGTACGACGCCACCGTCGCCGCCATCGCCACCACCCCGGCCGGTACGGCGAACCGCAGCACCCGCCCGACAAAACCCGTCCGGGCCCGCTCGGTGTTCGGGGCGAGTGCCAGGAAGAACGCCGGGATGCCGATGGTCAGCGACGAGATGATGGTCAGGTGCCGGGGCAGGAACGGGTACGGCAGCCCGCTCAGCACCACCGCCATGGCGAGCAGCACCGAGTAGACGGTCTTGGTGAGGAACAGGTTCGCGACCCGTTCGATGTTGCCGATCACCCGCCGCCCCTCGGCGACCACGGCCGGCAGGGCGGCGAAGCTGTTGTCCAGCAGGACGATCTGCGCCACCGCCCGGCTCGCCGGGCTGCCGGAACCCATCGCCACCCCGATGTCGGCGTCCTTCAACGCGAGTACGTCGTTGACCCCGTCCCCGGTCATCGCCACCGTGTGCCCCCGGGCCCGCAACGCCGCCACCATGTCCCGCTTCTGCTGCGGCCCGACCCGCCCGAACACGGTGTGCCGCTCGACCAGGTCGCCGAGCGCGGCCGGCTCGGACGGCAGCTCCCGGGCGTCGACCGGCTGCTCGGCACCGGGAAGTCCCAGCCCACCAGCCACCGCCCCGACCGAGACCGCGCTGTCCCCGGAGAGCACCTTGACCGCCACCCCCTGCTCGGCGAAGTAGCGCAGCGTCGCCGCCGCCTCCGGCCGGACCCGCTGGGCCAGCACCACCAACCCGACCGGCTCGACGCCTGCCACCCCACCATGGGAGGCGGCGGGCGCCATCCGGGCCAGCAGCAGCACCCGGAGTCCGCGTTCGCCGTACGTGTCGGCCTCGGCGAGCACCGGGTGTCCGGCCGGCAGCAGGACGTCCGGGGCGCCGAGCCGCCACTCGGCGCGCCGCCCGTCCGGGTCGGTCAGCACCGCGCCGCCCCACTTCCGGGCCGAGGAGAAGGCTGTCCGCGCCCCGATCGTCCAGCCCTCCGGTGCCGGGTACGCCTCGACGACCGCCCGTAGACTGGCGTTCGGCCGCTCGTCGGCGGCACCGAGCAGCCCGAGGACCGCCGCGACCGGTGCGTCGGCGGCGCCGGCTCCGGTGGCCTCGACGGTGTCCGGGCCGGCTTCGGCGGCGGCCGGGCCGAGGTGACGCATCTCGGCGACCCGCATCTCGGCGTCGGTGAGGGTGCCGGTCTTGTCCAGGCAGACCACGTCGACCCGGGCCAGCCCCTCGATCGCCGGCAGTTCCTGCACCAGGCAGCGTCGCCGGCCCAGCCGGATCACCCCGACCGCGAACGCGACCGAGGTGAGCAGGACCAGCCCCTCCGGCACCATCGGGACCAGCCCGGCGACCATCCGGCGCAGCGCCTCCGGCAGGTCGTCCGAGTTGACCAGGTACTGCCCGACGATCAGGCCGATTCCGGTGGGAATGATCAGCCAGGTCACGAACCGCAGGATGGTGTTCAACCCGGTCCGCAGCTGCGAGTTCACCAGGGTGAACCGGCTCGCCTCCTCGGCCAGCCGGGCCGCGTACGCCTGACGGCCGACCCGGGTCGCGGTGAACACGCCGGTGCCGGCGGTGACGAAGCTGCCGGAGAGCAACGGGTCGCCGGCCCGCTTCAGCACCGGGTCCGCCTCACCGGTAAGCAGCGACTCGTCGACCTCCAACTGGTCGGCCGTGGCCACCACCCCGTCGACCACGATCTGGTCGCCCGGGCCCAGTTCGATGAGGTCGTCCCGCACGATGTCGGCGGCGGCCATCTCGACCGCGCGACCGTCCCGGCGGACGACCGGCCGGGCGGCGCCGACGATCGCCAGCCGGTCGAGCGTACGTTTGGCCCGGAGTTCCTGGACGACGCCGATCACCGTGTTGGCGATGATCACGCCGCCGAAGAGCGCGTCCTGGATCGGGCCGACCGCGAGGATCACCCCGAACAGCACGCCCATGATGGCGTTGATCCGGGTGAAGAGGTTGGCCCGGACGATCTCCGGGACGGTCCGGCCGGACCGCACCGGTACGTCGTTGACCTGGCCTGCGGCGATCCTTTCCGCGACGTCGGCCGTGGTCAGTCCGGCTTGTGCTGTCAGCATGCGCCGACGTTACGAATCCGGCCGGCCGTGCGGCTGCGCCCGATCGTCAACCACCGACCCTGAGCTTTCTCAGGGTCGGCGGCGACCCGTTGTCCGGGTACGACGGCCGGGTTTCCCGGAGCCCCGCCGCCGCCCGTCGCCCTAACCTGAGCCGGGTGAGGCGACATCTCGGCAGTTCCTGGGACGTCCTGCTCTGGTTGCCGTTCGCGCTACTGGTGGTCTCCGGATGGAGCGGGCACCAGGCGTACCCGGTGGGGTTGCTTGTCGCGGGCCTGACGCTCTGGGGCGGCGCGGTGTGGCTCAGCCGCCGCCTGCCGCTGGTCTCGCTCTTCGTCGTGGTCGGGCTCTGCGCGCTGGACGGGAACTACTCGTTCGCGCTGCCGGTGGTGAGCTACCTGCTCGGCCGTCGGATGGCGCCGATCTGGCCGGCGGCCGTCGGCTACCCGGTGCTGGCCGCGCTCGGCACCGTGGTCGTGCTGTCCCGGTACGACTTCGTCACCTGGGCGATCCAGGCCGGGGCACTGATCTACGCCGGGCTGTTCCCGTGGCTGCTGGGACGGTACCGGCGTCAGCAGGCTGAGCTGACCGCCGCCGGGTGGGAGCAGGCGGAGCAGCTGGAGCGGGCGCAGCGCAGCCTCGTCGCCGAGGTACGACTGCGCGAGCGGGCGCGGATCGCCGAGGAGATGCACGACTCGCTCGGTCACGAGCTGAGTCTGCTCGCGCTCCGGGCCGGCGCGTTGGAGTTGGACGCCGGGCTGGACGAGCGGAGCCGGGCGTCGGCCGGACAGCTCCGGCTCGGCGCGGCCGCCGCGACCGCCCAGCTCCGCGACATCATCACCGTTCTGCGGGACGACGACACTTCCGGCCGGACCGACGACGGCACGACGCAGGACGGCCCGACGGACAACGGCCCGACGCAGGATGCCGCCGGCCGGGCCGACGGGGAGAGCATCGAGGCGCTCGTCCGCCGGGCCGGCGCCGCGGGTACGCCGGTCCGGCTGCGCGCTCCGGCGGGGCCGGCACCGTTGCCGGGGTTGGTACGCCGGACCGCGTACCGGATCGTGCGGGAGGCACTGACCAACGCCAACAAGCACGCGCCGGGGGCGCCGGTGGAGGTCCGGCTCGACCGGGCCGACAACACCGGGATGTTGCTGGTCAGCGTGGTGAACGAGCGGCCGTCGCCGGGGTCCGTCGGGCACCGCCCCGGTGGCGGGCGCGGCCTGGTCGGGCTTCGCGAGCGGGTACGTCTGATCGGTGGCACCCTGCACACGGACGAGCGGGACGGCGGTTTCGCGGTTGTCGCGCGGCTGCCCCTCGCGCCGACCTGGTCTCCGGATCCGGCCCGGTCCGACGGCCCGACCACCCCGGCGGCGGACCGGCGGCGGCTGGCACACCGGGAGGCGCGACGCGGTCTGGTCGTCGCATCCCTGGTGCTGACCGCCCTCGCGGTGAGCCTCGGCGGCCCGGCGCTCGGCTACTACCTCTACGTGACCGGTGGTTCGGTGCTCAGCCCACAGCGGTACGCCGTCCTGGTGGTGGGGCAGGAGTGGGCGTCGGTGGAGCCGCTGCTGCCCCGCCGGGAGACGCTCGAACGTCCCGATCCCGATCCGCTGCCCACGCCGCCCGGGGCCGGGTGCCGGTACTACCGCGCGCACGGGGACGTGCTGCAGCCCCGGGTGGACGTCTACCGGCTCTGTACGGCGGACGGCCGGCTGGTGGCGAAGGACGTCCTGCCCGACTCCGAACCGTCGGCGCGCCCGATGCCGGAATAGCCGTGGCCCCCGGTCCGGAGCGGGCCGACCGTCGTCGTACACATGTTCTATCCACAGGCTGTGGATCCGGATGGGGGGCCCGACCATCCGCGTCAATCGGGCATAACCTACTCTTTGTTGCCGGAGGGTGACATGGAGGCACGAAACGTCGTACGGATCGTGGCGGTGCTCGTGGCGGGCACCGTCGCCGTCTGTCATGCGTACCGCACGTTCTCGGACGACAACCCGGCGACCACCCCGGGGTACGGGCCGGACGTCCTCCACCTGCAGGGTGTCCACAATGTGGAGTTCGGCGACAGTGAGCAGGAGCTGATCAGCCGGGGCGTCCTCGATCCGGCCCAGGACCTGGGCTGCGGCCCGGGGTTGACCAGCCCGGGCACGGTCAGCCCGATCTTCGCCGACCACCGGCTCGTCCTGCTCTGGGCCAGTCCACCGGTCCGCACCCCGGAGGGGATCACCGCCGGCACCCCCGTCGAGCAGGTACGGCATGCGCACCCGGAGGCGACCGCGTTGACCGCCCCACCCGGCACCCACCGGTACGACGGACTGCTGGCGGAGCAGGGCGACCGGGCGTACCTCTTCCTGCACGACGGTCGGACGGTCCGCAAGACGATCGCCGGGTACGCCGACTACGCGCGCCGCGTCTTCGACGAGGGCTTCGGCACCTGCTAAGCGGACCGCCGAATCCAGCGCCGGGTACGCCGAGAAGCGCCCCACCAACCACTTGGTTGATCGATCGCCTCCGAGGTGCTACCGTCCACCAACCAGTTGGTTGAGGTTTGAGGTGCGTGGAATGGCTGACCAGACCGACCGTCGACAGGCACTGATCCGTGCGGCGTTCGCGGCGATCGCAGACCAGGGTTTCGAGGGTTTCCGGTTGCGGCCGATAGCCGCGGCCGCCGGCATCGACCACTCCACGCTGCACCACTACTTCCGGACCAAGGAGGACCTGATCGCGGCGGTGCTTGAGCACGTCACCAGCCAACTCGAGGGGACCATGCAACCCGACCTGGCGCCCCCCGAGCGACTGCGTCGCCACCTGGGTGCGGTCGCCACGGCGATCGTGGAACGGCCCGAGCTCTTCATCGTGCTCGACGAGCTTGACCTGCGCGCCCGCCGCGACGCGGCGATGGCCGCCAACATCAGACATGACGAGAAGGGCTGGCGGGCCGCGCTCGCGGCGCTCTTCGAAGCAGGCATCGAACAAGGGACCTGGTCGCTCGACCTCGACGTCGACGCCAGTGTGGAGCTGGTCATCGCCACCCTCAAGGGCCTTCGCCTACGTCCCGACACGGCCGAGGTCGTCGTCAGGCAGCTGTGCGACCTCTACTCACGGGGAGCCTCAGAATGATCAACGTTGTCATCATCGGTGCCGGCATCGGCGGTCTCGCGCTCGCTCAGGGCCTGCGCGGACACGGCATCGAGGTCGTGGTGTACGAGCGCGACGCGCATCGGGACGACCGCCTGGACCGCTACCGGCTCGCGATCAACCCGGCCGGCAGCCGGTCGTTGCGCGCCTGCCTGCCCGACCAGCAGTGGCAGATGTTCCTGGACACCGCGGGCCGCCCTGGTGGCGGCTTCGGCTTCCTCGACAGCGATCTTCGCGAACTGGTGGTCGTCGAGGACCCGATCATGTACCCGCAGGTCACCGAGCCCGCCGAGCGGTCGTACCCCGTCGACCGCCACACGTTGCGCGGCATCCTCCTCGACGGGCTCGGCGACGCCGTCCGCTACGGCAAGACCTTCGACCGCTACGAGCTTGCCGCCGACGGCCGCCCCACCGCCCACTTCGCCGACGGCACCTCGGCAACGGGCGACATCCTCGTCGGCGCCGACGGGATCAACTCCCGGCTGCGCGCGCAGTACCTGCCCGCCGCGACCCTCCGCGACACCCACGCGATCGGGGTCGGACTCAAGCTGCCGCTCGACACCGACACCCGAACCTGGCTGCCCACACGGCTCGGTCAGGGCATGAACCTCATCATGGCGGCCGCACCGTACTTCCTGTTCACCTCGGCGTTCGAACGTCAACAGCCGGCCGGGGACGACTACCTCCTGTGCGCCTTTGTCGCCCGCGACGGCCAGCTCCCCGCACATCCGGAACGCCTCGACGGCACCCGACTCAAGGCCCACATCGCGAGCCTGACCACCGACTGGCATCCGGCGCTACGTCAGCTCATCGACCGGTGCCCACCAGACGACGTGAGCGCGTTTCCGTTCCGGGCGTCCGACCGCCCAGCACCCTGGACCCCCTCTCGGGTCACTGTTCTCGGCGACGCCCTGCACGGCATGCCGCCAACCGGCGGCAACGGCGCCAACACCGCCCTGCGCGACGCCGCCCTCCTCACTCGCCAACTCTCGCAGGTCGCCCGGGGCCAGCTACCCCTACTCGACGCGATCGGCGACTACGAGGCCGAAATGCGCGAATACGGCTTCCAGGCCGTCGACGTAGCCATGGAAACCCTGCGACAGGGGCTGACAAGCAACCCGGTCGACATGTTCTTCAGTCGTACGTGGTTCCGTTTCTGCAACCTGGCGGCGCCGCTTCGCCGCGTCACGTTCGGCAACAGCTGGGCAAAGGTCAGCGCCCCCCGCGAATGGGAGCGGGCGGTCACCACTCCGATCCACACGCGGTAAGCGACCGCTCGCCATCCATCCGTGCACAGACAGGACATCGGGCGCACCACCGGCGTAGGGCCGCGTCGATCAGGCACGGGGCACGCCGGAGCGTCGGCTCTTGACCGTGCGCATCGACGGCCCTACCTTTCAGGCTTACATCGGAAAGTTTCCTAACTGTTGTGCCGTCGCTCCATCCTCCAGTCAGGAGTGCACATGCGCGGATCCGTCCTTCGCCGGCTCGGCACCGTCACCGCCCTGGCCACCACCACCGTCCTGCTCGCCGCGGTGGCCGTACCCCCGGCATCGGCCGCCCCCGGCGGACCGTCCCAGACCACCGGAAAGACCGGCGGCCACCGGGACGGCTACGTCAAGGTCGGCTACTTCACCCAGTGGGGCATCTACGGTCGGGCCTTCACCGTCAAGAAGCTGCACGACTCGGGTGCCGCCGGCCGGCTCACCCACCTCAACTACGCGTTCGGCAACGTCAGCCCGGACGGCCGCTGCTACGTCGACGGCGGCCCGGGCGAGGGCGATGCCTGGGCCGACTACCAGCGGCCGGTGCCGGCCGAGGAGAGCGTCGACGGCGTCGCCGACACCTGGGGCGAACCGCTGAACGGCAACTTCGGGCAGCTGCAGAAGCTCAAGAAACTGCACCCCGACCTGAAGGTGCTGATCTCGCTCGGCGGCTGGAGCTGGTCGACGCACTTCTCCGACGCCGCGCTGACCCCCGAGTCGCGCCGGAAGTTCGTCACCTCCTGCATCGACCTCTACCTCCGGGGCAACCTGCCGAACCCGGACGGCAGCGCCGGCGGCCCCGGCTCGCTCGCCGGGGTCTTCGACGGCATCGACCTCGACTGGGAGTGGCCAGGCTCGGTCGGCGACGTCGACACCGTCTACCGCCCGGAGGACAAGCAGAACTTCACCGCCCTGGTCGCCGAGTTCCGCCGCCAGCTCGACGCGCTCGGCCGGCCGACCCGCAAGCACTACGCGCTGACCGCGTTCGTACCGGCGAACACCGGTGCGATCGACGCCGGCTTCGAGGTGAAGAAGGTCTTCCGGAACCTCGACTTCGCCACCGTCCAGGGATACGACTTCCACGGCGGCTGGGACCCGGTCGCCAACCAGCAGTCCGCGCTGCGGGTGCCGGCCGGGGCCACCGAGCCGGACTACGCGCTCGACCGCGTGGTCGACGCCTGGATCGACCGGGGCGCCGAACGCCGCAAACTGGTGATCGGCATCCCGTACTACGGCCGAGGCTGGACCGGGGTGACCGGCGGACGCAACGGGCTGTTCGGCGCCGCCACCGGCCCGGCCCCGGCGACGTACGAACCCGGTTACGAGGACTACAAGATCCTCAAGGACAAGGTCGGCCGGGACGGCTTCCGGCTCTACCGGGACGTCCGGGCCGGCACCGCCTGGCTCTACGACGGCACCACCTTCTGGACGTACGACGACCCGGCGGTGATCCTGCAGAAGATGTTCTTCATCCGGACCGAGCGACTCGGCGGGGCGATGGTCTGGTCGCTGGACGGCGACGACGACCAGGCGACCTTGACCAGGACGATCGACCTGGGACTCTGGACGCCGTAACCACAAGTTGACCCGGCGTGGCCGGGGGTCGTCTCCCCGACGGCCACCGGCCACGTCTGCTCTCGCCCAGCACACCTGGCGTTTTATCCCGGTATGGACTGCTGATTGGGCATCAGGTGGGGCTCGCCCACCCCACAGTCGAGGCTCCGGCAGGTCACCATCTGGTCGGCGTCGTTATGGCGAGCCGGGCGGTCGTCGCGGTGAGCCATACCAGGCCCAGGGCCGCTCCCATGAAGAAGACCAGGACGCTCGCCGAAGAGCCGACGAAGCCGGCGATGACGACCACCGGGACGATCCGGGAGGCCAGCGCCCAGCGACGCCGACCCTGGGCGGAAAAGCGCCGCGCGAACACGATGAATGCCGCGCACAGCGCCAGGTAGCCGATCATGCCCCCGAACATGTGGACGGCGCCGTGGGTGCTGAGAGTGGGGGTGGTCGGGTCTTCGGGGGTGTCGACAGGGAAACCGGCACCGGGATCGGCCGCGAACACCGCGCTGACCAGGAATGAGATGCCGAACGCGGTGACCAGCCGGGGTACCCAGGTGGCGCCTGGCCCGCCGTGCAGTGCTCGCCGCAGGCCGATCGCGCCGGCGATGATCAGTGTTCCGGCAATGACGAAGTTGATTACCTGTATCCAGCCCAGGTCGCCGAGGCTGAGTTGGCTGATGGCGTTGCGGGTGAAATCGAAGCCTTCGCGGGTCAGACCCTGGACCACGCCTACCGCAAGGAATAGCGGGCCGGCAATGACACCGCAGTTCAGCAGGAGCCGGGTTACCCCGTCGGCCTTGGTTTGATCGGTGGAGACGCCCGGCCCGCGAATGCCGTCGAACAGCTCGGACACCATCTCCCGCGCAGCATGCATCGAAACTCCTTGCACAGTGAGGTCATGGTTTCCCTCGCCCGTAGGGCCTCTGCTGGCTACTGGTGAGGAGGGGTGAAATCAACGATCCCCCCAAGCCCCTGGAAGGATCAACGCGGGATGACGCCACGATCGTTTAGCCAGGGGCAACGATAATTGCGGCTTTTACCTGCACTTCCTGCTCGGGGTGGACCGCCGCCCCCGACCGGTCCGACAGACGACGTGCACCACCGGGACGACAACTCACGAAGGCCGCCGACCGCCCGTACGGGGTACAGCGCCGACATCCGGGATGCAACGGGTGCCGGGCCCACTAGCGTCCTTACTGAGGACAGGACACCAGCGACGCACATCAAGATCCATTGATGCGCACCCGCTGGTCAGAGCGGATCTGGTCACTGACTACGGTGAGTGGGACAGCCGCCGTGCGCCCCGCGAAGGTACGGCTTCGGCCGTACGTGAGGAGACGCCCATGCCCGCCCGCCACGCCGGCACGCCGCGGCCGTCCGCCACCCGACGACTCTTCCTGCCCGCGCTGGCGGTGGTGGTGGTCGGCCTGGTGGTCGGGGTCGTCGGGGTCGTCGAGGCGATCGGCAATCCTCACCCGGACACCGGTGGCGGCCAGGTCGCGGCCCTGCCGCCCGCCCCGCACCCCGGCGAGCCGGCTCCCGGGCGGGTCCCGCCGAGCCCGACCCGGTCCCCCGAACCGCCTCCGATCAGGTACCCGGAGTCCGGGCCGCAGTCCTGGCGGACCGTCGCCGGACGCAGCCCGGTCCTCGGCGAGGAGGGGCAGTTGATGCGGTTCCGGGTCGCGGTCGAGAAGGGCATCACCGGCATCACCCCGGAGGACTTCGCGGACGCGGCGGTGGCCACCCTCGGCGACCCGCGCAGCTGGACCGGGAGCGGCGACTGGCGCCTGCAGCGGGTCGGGCCGAAGGACACCGCCGACTTCACCCTCTATCTCGCCACCCCGGCGACCCGCGACAAGCTCTGCGCCGACGGGTACGACCGCTACACCTCCTGCCGCAACGGCGCCAGTGTGGTGATCAACGTGGCCCGCTGGGCGCACGGCGTCCCGAACTACGGTGCCCCGCTGGCGGCGTACCGGCAGTACGTGATCAACCACGAGGTCGGGCACCGGCTCGGCCACGGCCACGAACTGTGCCCGGGACGCGGCAAGGTGGCCCCGGTGATGCAGCAGCAGACGCTCGGCATGCACGGCTGCAAGCCGAACTCCTGGCCGCTGCGCGACGGCAAGCCGTACGCCGGGCGTCCCGGCCAGTACGACGACCCGATCCCGCGCGACGACCACTGAACTGTCCGGGCCTGATCGACGGGCCGCCGGCCTTCACAGCTGGAGTTGGTACTCGATCGCCCGGTGGGTCGGTACGTAGCCCAGTGTGTCGTTGATCGACCGCATGTGCCGGTTCTCGTCGGCGGTGTCGGTGAGCAGCCCACCGAGCTCCGGATACCGGGTCCGGGCCTGCCGGACCGCCTCGGCCTTCATCCACCGGCCGAGCCCGTGACCCCGGTGTTCGGGCAGCACCCCGGTGCCGTAGTGCTGGCCGTCGCCCCGGCCGTCACCCGGGACGACCAGTTCGGTGAAGCCGACGATCACGTCGTGTGCGGTGTCGACGGCGGCCACCGTGTGCAGCAGGTCGCCACGGTCGGCGATGGCCCGGGCGGCGGCCCGGACCCGTGCCACGTCCCAGACGGCGGTGCCGTGGTCGACCTCCCCCATCGGCATGTCGTCCATCGCCCGACGGGACGCGGCGAACGTCCCGGCCAGCTCGTCCGGCACGACACCGTCCCAGGAGATCAGCCGGTAACCGGGATGTGGTCGGCCGGCGAGGTCGGCGATGGTGGCCAGGTCCGCGTCGGCCAGGGCGAGCCGGGCGTACGTCAACGCCAGGACCGGCCGGAAGCCGGCGGCGGCCAGGAACGCGTCGCCGGGCGAACCTGCCTCGACCTGGGCGACGACCGCTCGGCGGTGCTCGGCCCGGGCGGCCTGCACGGTGGTGGCCAGCAGCCGTGACCCGGTGCCCCGCCGCCGCGACGCCGGATGGACGTGCAGCTCGAGTTCGGCCAGGTGGTCCTGACCGGGCCGGGTGAAGAGCCGGAGGAAGGCCGAGCCGACCGGAACACCGTCCGGCCCGGAGGCCAGCCAGGCCAGACGGCGACTCGACGGATAGTTTTCCGGGTCGACCAGTGCGGTGACGCGCTCGGACAAGTCAGCTCCAGCGGGGAGGGCGGGAGGTGCTCCGCAATCCGGTCACGACCCTCGTACGGCCCGACGACGCTAACCGGACCGTCGTACGGCCGCAACCGGATTGCTCGCCGCCCCGGGCCGGGTCAGCAGCCGCAGGAGACTCCGACAGCGGTCAGCGCGTCCACCGGGCCGCGTCGCGTGCCGCCGCCGGTCTGCACCGGGAAGCCCTCCCGGACCCAGTACTCGTAGCCGCCGAGCATCTCCTTGACCTGGTAACCGAGCTTGGCGAACTCGAGTGCGGCCCGGGTGGCGCCGTTGCAGCCGGGCCCCCAGCAGTACGTCACCACCGTCGCACCGGCGGGGACGAGCCGCCCGGCCCCGGTCGCGACCTCCCGGGTCGGCAGGTGGACGGCGCCGGGCAGATGCCCCTGCTCCCAGCCGTCGAGGCTGCGGGTGTCGACGACGACAAGTCCGGGGACGCCGGCCTCCAGATCCGCGTGGACGTCACTGACGTCGGTTTCGAAGGTCAGTCGGGCGGCGAAGTGGGCGATGGCGTGCTCCGCCGGCGCGGGCGGCGTGGACAGTACGGAAGACATGGGAAGAGCGTCGTCCAGCTCACCGGCGCCGACCAGTGGCGCCAGCGACGCCCTCCGCTAACATTCCGCCATGTCACAGGTCACCGGCCGCAGGCCGACCGTCTCGGTGCTCGCCTACGACGGCATGTCGGTCTTCGAGATCGGCATCGTCACCGAGGTCTTCGGCCTCCCGCGTCCCGAGTTCCCCGTCCCGTGGTACGAGCTGACCGTCTGCGCTGAGACCCCCGGACCGGTACGCGTCGTCGGCGGCGCGACCCTGCACACGCCGTACGGGCTGGACGCCTTCGCCGCCGCCGAAACGGTGATCGTGCCCGGCGTACCCGACGTCGGCGCCGACCCGTCACCGGAACTGGTCGCCGCGCTACGGCTGGCGTACGCCCGCGGGGCGCGGATCATGTCGATCTGCTCCGGCGCGTTCGCGCTGGCCGCCGCCGGGCTGCTCGACGGCCGACCGGCGACCACCCACTGGCGGTACGCCGAGCGGTTCCGGCAGCGGCATCCCCTGGTCGACCTCGACCCGGACGTGCTCTACATCGACGACGGAGCGGTGCTGACCAGTGCCGGCAGCGCGGCCGGGCTCGACCTGTGCCTGCACGTCGTCCGGCGGGACCACGGTGCGGCGATCGCCAACGCGGTCGCCCGCCGGTTGGTGATCCCGCCGCACCGCGACGGTGGACAGGCCCAGTTCGTCGAGGCTCCGGTCAGCGCCGACCCGACCGACGACCGGGTCGCCGGGAGCATGGCCTGGGCGTCGGCGAACCTGGCCGGACGGATCACCGTGGAGACGCTGGCCCGGCGGGCGCACATGTCCACCCGTACCTACCTGCGTCACTTCACCAGGGCCACCGGCACCACCCCGATCCGCTGGCTGATCAACCAGCGGGTACAGGCCAGTCTCGCCCTGCTCGAAACCACCGGCACCCCGATCGAGCAGGTCGCCGAGGCCGTCGGGTTCGACACCGCCGTCACCTACCGCCACCACTTCGGTCAGCTGATGCGGACCTCACCGTCGGCGTACCGCCGGGCCTTCCAGACCGCCGGGGCGGCCGGACGGCGTGGGCCGGAGCCGGCCGGTGCACCTCCGACGGTCGGGGCACCCACCGCCGACGCGACCGCCTAGCGCGGCGGGCGGGCGGGACGGCCGACGGCCCGGCACGCCGGGTGGCGGGCCGGGCCGACGGTCAGGTGCGGTCAGTGCCGGTTGCGGTACGTCTTGATCGCACTGTCGACGGCGTCCCAGCCGGTGATCAGGATCGTGACGACCACGGCGACGGTCGCGGCCCTGTCCAGGTTGTCGCCCCGGCCGAGCCACTCGAACCGGGCGACGAACTCGGGGTTGAGCAGCCGGTCGGTCAGCAGCAGCCAGATCACCGGCACCGCGAACGCGAGGTCGAGGAGCACGTTCGCCCCGAACAACGGCCAGGTCCACTGGCCGGCACGGTGCTTGGCGATCTCCAGGCCGATGGTGGCGACCAGGACCGCGATCAGGTACGGCAGCCAGAAGCTCCACAGTGCCGGGTCGAGGATCGGCAGGTTGCCGCCGGTGCCGTCGGTGACGAACGACCGGAACTGCTGGATCGGCAGGTACGCGATGACCAGGGCCAGAAAGCCGATCGCGGCGGCCGTGTCGGTGATGGTGATCTGCCGGTGGGAGTGGTTCTCGGGAAGCTGGTCGACGGTCCAGTCGGGCAGGTTCAGTGGGATGTTGGTCCGTTCGAGGATCGCGAAGACCAGGGTGACCCAGAAGGCGATCTGGACCGCGACCTGGAGGGCGGTGGTGATGCCGGCGCCGACCGCCCCACCGACCTGGTCGCCGTCGGTCGCCTCCAACAGGCCGACCAGGATCCCGACGGTGGCCGGTACGAAGCTGAGCAGCAGCATGAGCAGGCGTTGCCAGGCCAGGTAGTAGGTGGGCCCGATGAGCTGGAGTCGGCGGTCGGCGTAGCGGGCGGCGAGCTGTGCGGGGTTGCCCAGTTCGGTGAGCACCTCACGTTCGGCGGTGGTGGTGTCCTGCCCGCCTGCCGTCCGGTCCTCGATCATGTCCTCGATCGAGGCGCGGAGCTCGGTGGCGATCTCCGCGCGGCGGGGTGCCGGGACGGACCGCAGGGTCGCGGCGAGATAGCGGTCGGTCAGGGAGGTCATCGGTCCACTCCTTCGATGAGGCCGGTCAGGGAGGTCTGTACGGCGGCGAGGTCGTCGAGGAGGCGGCGCAGCATCGACTCGCCCTGGTCGCTGGTCCGGTAGAACTTGCGCGGTCGGCTCTCCTCGGTGTTCCACTCGCTGGTCAGCAGCCCCTGTTCCTCGAGGCGGCGCAGCAGCGGGTAGAGCGTGTTGGCGTCCACCGGGAAGCCGTGGCCGGTGAGCCGTTGCAGCAGTGCGTAGCCGTAGTCGGGCCGCCGCAGGGCGATCAGGCTCGCCACCACGACGGTGCCCCGCCTCAGCTCCTGGAGGTGGGTCCGAAGGATGTCGTCGCTGCCCATGCATCACACGATAGTGTGTGACACACACTGTTGTCCAGTCATGCATCACCGCGTCTCGCACGATGAGTTGTTACGACAGGGCGTCCCGCCCGAGTCTCACTCCACGCCGGCCGGCGGCCGGTCGTCGTCGGACAGCGGAACCTGCGGGGCGAGACGCCGGATCGCGTCCCGGACATCGTCGTGGATTCCCTCGATCCGGAAGCCGGCAAAAACGTGCTCGACCTGCCCACCCTCGGCTAGGTGCAGGACGAGCGCCCGGCTCGGGGCGACCGCGCCGCCACCACCGACCCACCCGTAGCCCACCCAGGACACCGCACTCCACGGCAGCATCGAAGCGCCATCGACCACCCGGATGCCCTCGGTGGTGATCTCGACGAGCAGCCGGCCGCTGCTCCTGGCCCGGATGACCCAGTTGAGGACGCCGACCCCGACCACCAGTGGACCGCCGACCACCACCGCGCCGGTGATCCCCTTGACCAGCCCGGTGATCAACAGGGCGACGAAGGGGGACCCGTAGAAGAGGGTGCCGCCCAGCCACCACACCTTGTCGAACCAGTCGCCCCAGACGTCACGTCGGATGAACGCGTCCCCGTCGCCGGACACCGGACCTCCCAGCCCACCGCATGGTCGATGCCATCGACGGTAGGCATCTTCCGCCACCCGACCTGCCCGCGCCCCACCGGCTGGGGCATCAGCCGACTCCCCGCAAACGCTCCACCTCCGGGCTGAGGCCGACCGGATTCCCCGGATCCGGCACCGCCCGGAAGTACTGTCGGAGGGGCGTCGTAGGGTCCCGTCGTGCACACCACACCGCCCGGCCCGATCGACGTACCCACGGTCTTCCCGCCGGTCGCACGGTTCGCCCGGACGACGGTCCGGCTGCACCCCCGCCGCGGTACGCCGACCGTCGACCAGAGCTCGATGGGCGGCCCGCTGTGGTGGCCGGCGGACGAGCCGTGGCCGACCTGCGACGGACCGGACGACTTCGACCACCTCGACCATGGGCCGGCCGAACCCGAGGTGCCGCTGGTGCCGGTGCTGCAACTGCTGGCCGACGACGTTCCCGAGTTGCCGTTCCCGACCGGCACCGACGTCCTGCAGGTGCTGTGGTGCCCGTTCGACCATGACCCGTTCAGTGCGCCCCGCCCGGAGCTGCGCTGGCGCCGACGCGCCGACATCGGTGCCCGCCGGCAGGAGATGCCGAAGCCCGACGGCGAGGCGGACCCCGAGCACATCCCGGATCCGTGTGTCCTCGACCCGGAGCGGGTGATCGAATACCCCGGCTACGACCTGCCGGCAGCCGTGTGGCCGCAGATCCGGGACACGATCACGCAGGTGGAGCGGGACACCGGCTGGGCGTACGAGACCGATCTGGCGGTCGCCTCGGGGACGAAGGTCGGTGGCTATCCCGGTTGGACCCAGCTGCCGCAGTGGCCGGTGTGCCGGTGCGGCTCGACCATGCAGCACCTGCTTACCGTGGCGAGCTGGGAGTTCAGCCGTGGCGACGAGAAGCGGTGGATCCCCCTGGAGGACCGCCCGGCGATGGCCGGTTGGGACTTCGACAGCCCCGACGACCACCCGTGGCGGGCGCTGCAGAGCCCGGCCGGCCTGATGCTCGGCGATGCCGGCGGCATCTACCTCTTCGTCTGCACAAAATGCCCCGACCGGCCGTACGACTACCGGTTCGACTGCGCCTGACGTCTCCGGCCCCCTCCGTGGGTTACGACCACAGGCGTGGGACGCCCACGCCCGACACCTCGTCGCACCGTTCACCGCCGGACGGCGACCCGGCCCGCCGACGCGCCGCGACAACCACCGCGACGGCCGCCACGAGGGTGGAGCCCACCACCACCGTGGCGGCGACCAGGGTCTGCCGGTCGAGCCGGATCACCGGTATGCCACGCTTCGCCTGCCAGGTCACCACCGCGAACACACCGGTGTAGCCGAGGGCGGCGACGCCGACCAGCCGGGCCCGGACCCGCTCGTCGCGCAGCCAGCCGTGCCGGCTCGCGAGCGCCCCCAGGAACGCGGTGACGAGCAGCAGCACCTGGATGGCGTGCAGCCCGACGAAGTGCGGCACCCGGAGGTCACCGCCGGTGGTACTCCAGTGGGTGAGGAACATTCCGTTGCCGTCGGGGTCGCCGATGCCGTGGCCGCCGGTCATCAACACCGCGTCGCCGTTCGCGTCGGTCACCGTACGGGGTGTCGACCCGGCGGAGCCGGCGAGCCAGAGGGCCACGACCATGCCGGCGGCGGCAAGTCCGAGCCCGGCGCCCAGCGCGCGGCGCACGGCGCGGTCACCGGTGCGGTCAATCAGGACCAGGATCGCGATAACCAGTGTGACCAACAGGAGCGGCCCGACGCCGACGGAGAAGACCGTCCGTACGGTCTGCGCGACCGGTTCGTTGTTGTTGTTGAAATGGCTGAAGGTGCCGTTCGTTGCGGCGTAGGCGACGGCGCCGACGTCCAGCAGGCCGGCGACCGCGAAGACCGTGCCGAACCACCAACCGGTACGTCTGCCCCTGTTCAACTTGCTGAGCAGCCACGCCAACGTCAGGCCGTACACCCCCATGGCGAAGCCGAACTTCATCGGCTTCACCCAGACCGACTCGCCCAGCAGCAGACGGTCGTCGACGACCAGGCCGACGCCGGAAGCCAGCGTCAGCGTGAACATGAGGATCGCGTGCACCACCAACGGCCGATGCCAGCCGCGGATCGCACGAAGAGCTGTGCTGAGGTTGGTCAAGGGACACTCCCACCGGAGGATCAGCCGGTCGTGGCTGGATGGACGAGCCGGCGTCGGACGATGCCGATCTGTTCACCAGCCTCGGGGGAGGCGCCGCGCGAAACCATCCGATACGCCCCCGTACGGGTACGCCGGACAGCCCTCCGGGCAGACGTGGGGTTAACCCCCGGCGGTCGCCGCCGGGCTGACCGGAACGATGGTGAATCCGGCCTACGATCGAGACATCGACACACGACACCTGAAGGGAATCCTCGCCGGTACGGGCCTGGCGGGGTTCAAGCCGAACTCTCCGGAAGGTCTGCCGCCCACCCGACAACCGAGCAACACCAGAGAGGAACCTGTCATGTCTCAGGCACACCGGCGTCTGCTCACGCGTACCGGACTGGCTCTGGGCCTCGTCCTCGCCGCCATCACATCCGTGGCCTCACCCGCCTCGGCCCACAGCCTGGGTGAAGCCGTCGCGTCGGCGCAGGGCTGCGGCTGGCCGAACGGCGGCTACACGGTGCTCACCAGGGAGGATCTCTGGGACGACCGGAACAACATGCCCCTGGGCGAGGTCTATGTGCTGTGGAGCCGCACCTACCAGGAGAACTGCGTGCTCACCCTCAGGGTCGGCCGGGCCGACGGCGTCGCCAGCTACACCGAGGCGGTCCTGGAGCGCCAGGGCATGAGCACCATCCGGGACGAGGGGAACTACGCCCACTACGCGGCGGCCAGCGGCTACGCCGCCGGCACGTGCATCAGGTGGACGGGCTCCATCGGGGCGATCTACGGCGGAGGGATCTACGCCACCACGACCACTTCCTGGAGATACTGCGACTGACCCGGCGGTGGCGGTCAGCGGTCCGGTGACGTTTCGGAGCGGGTGGCGATCGCGACGTGACAGGTCGCTGCCTGGCACCGGGACTCCAAGCAGAACGGCCGGGCGGGCCGCGCCGGGGCGGCCCGCCCGGATGGTACGACCGGTCAGCTGGTCCGGCCGACCTCGTCGACGACGGCGAGCGCCAGTACGGCTGAATATCCGGAGGTGCCGAGGAGCGTGTACGTCTCGGCGTCGAAGACGAGGACCTGGTCCGTCGGGCCGTTTGCGGTGATTGACGGCCAGGCGATGCCGATACCTGGCCGGCCGGCGCCGTCCGTCACGTTCTCGACGGCACGCAGACCCGGCACCGCCGCCGCGGCCTGGTACAGCGCCGCCCGCGACTCCGGGCGCAGATAGCCTCCGGCGAGGTAGTAGACGTCCTTGCCGGCGGAGTTGACCGAGCCGGGCTCGCCGCTGCGGTGCTTCGCCAGGTAGGCCCCCATGGCGGCCGCCTCGGTGGGCAGGTCGGGGCGGTACGCGGGCTCCGGGGTGCACGGTTCGGTCCGACCCGGCAGCGCCTGGCCGCCCTTCACCACGGCGGCCTGCCCGTCCCGACAGCCCGGGACGAGGGTCTGGGTGCTCTCGCCGCCCGTGACCTCCTTCACGAGGCCGTCCCGGGTTCCGTCCACCGAGAGCCAGCTCTCGTAGGTCGACGGGCCGTCCTGGATCCGACGGTAGATGAACTGGTCGGCCCGCGGGGTGGCGTCGGGCAGCCGGAGCGCCGCCGCCGCCGCGTTGTGCAACACCTGGGTGGCGTCGGCCCTGGCCGCCGGTACCTCACCGCCCACCTGATCGGGGGCGAGCACGAGTACGGAGGTGACGGCCGCCGCGACACCCGCCGCCGCCAACCCGCTGAACACCAGCCGCCAGTTCCGTCGGGTGGAGCGTCGGATGGTGGTAAGCCCGGGGGACGTCTTGGTCATCTCGGTCACCAACCGGTTGCGGGCCGAGGCCAGCCGTTCGGGGGTCGTCGGTGGGATCTCCTGGCCGAGTTCCCGGAGTAGGCGAAGGTCATCCATTGCTCGATATCTCCTCGATAATCTCGGTGGGATCGCTGCCCAGTTCCTCGCGGAGCAGCTTGCGGGCCCGGTGGAGTCGCGACCGCACGGTGCCGACCGGGATCTCCAACGCGGCGGCCACCTCGTCGTAGGTCAGTTCTTCCCAGGCGATCAGCAGCAGTACGTCGCGATCGCCGGAGGAGAGCCTGGCCAGCGCGCTGAGCAGGATGTGACGCAGCGACTGCGCGGTGACCACGGTGGTGACCCGGTCGGCGTGCGACGGTGCACTCGTCGTGGGGACGTACGCCTGCCGCCCCCGGTACTCACGCTCCTCCTCGCGCCGGTGTTGGCTGACGGTGTTGGTGGCGATCCCGTACAGCCATGGCCGGGCGTCCGGGTGAGCGGTGTCGAACCGCTCCCGGCGTCGGAACGCCGCCAGGAACGTCTCGGCGAGCAGGTCGTCCGCGATCCCGGCACCGACCCGCCGCGCCAGATAGCGATGGATGTACGGCGCGTGCCGGTCGAAGATCATTGCGAAGCTCTCGGGATCCCGGATCGACCGCTCGATGACCGCCGCGTCCGTCAGTGTGCTGACGTCGACAGCCTTGACCCGTCTTGAACGATTCATGCACGACCTTTCGCGGAGCCGGGAGTCGTCACCTGTTATCCGCATGCGGTCGGAAAATGGTTCACGGGCCAACATCACCCACACCCGGCGGCGGAACGCCGGCCGCCCCTCGCCGACGATCACGCGCGAGCCCGTACCCGGTGAAGGTCGACGGCACCCGGCACCACTGCCTGCTCGCCAGCCCGGTGTCGCGTGGCACATTCCAGCTCGGGGTCAACCGGCGGCCGGTCAGCCGAGGGCGACGACGAAGGCTTGGCGGGGGTCCGGGCGCCGGTCAGGTGAGCAGATGAGACCGCTCGCGTCTTCGTTCCGAACGAACGATCATGGGCCCTGAGCTGATCCCGGAGGCCACTGGAAGCTGCGACAACGGCCTTCAAGATCCGTACGCGTCCGCTGGCGTCCGGGCCGATCGTTACTCAGCGGGACCGACTGGCCGCCATCGACGCCTGGTACTCCGGAAAACACCGCCACTTCGGCGCGAACATTCAAGCAGTCATGCGCCCGGACGGGCTACCGATCTGGACATCGGCGGCGATGCCCGGGCACCTCCACGACGCCAGCTGCGCCCGCGAACTCGGCGTCACCGCCGCGCTGAACTGGTCCGCCGCCGAACTCGACCTGCCCGCCCTGGCCGACTCCGGCTACGAAGGCACTGGTCAAGGCATCAAGACCCCGGTCAAGCAGCCGGCCGACGGCAAACCACTCGTCCCCGACAACCGCGCCTACAACCGACTCCTGCGCGGTCTGCGCCGGCAGGGCGAACGCGGCTTCGCGATCCTGGTCGGCCATTGGAAAGCCCTGCATCACACCACGATCAGCCCACGCCGGATCGGCGACATCGTCGCCGCAGCCCTGCACCTGACCCATTTCGAATACAAGTATCTACCCGGACCTTGTTGAGATCAGTTCACTGCAACCCACCGACGAGCACGCACTACAGGCTTAGCGCCGGATCCGGCGCCATTGGTCCTCGCGGGCCATCTATGAGCCCGATGCTATTGGCATCTTCGTCGTTTGCCGAAGGAGATGCAGCGTGGCATTGGCGGTCGCCGGCGCTGTCCGGGTCGAGGACGTCCTCATACACCCCGACCTTGAACCTGATCAGGTCCAGGCACTCGGCGAGTCTGCCGATCTGGGCGGTGACGTGGGCTTGGTGCTCGCGCATGAGCGTAAGTCGTTCCTCCTCATTTCCGGCTCCTTGCCGGACGAGGTCGGCGTATCGGCGTAGCGCGGGCAGGGGCATGCCGGAGGCGCGCAAGATGATGCAGACGGTGAGCCAGTCCACGTCATCCTGGCTGTAGACGCGGCGCCCGCCAGGTCCGCGTCGCACAGGGTTGACGAAGAGGCCCTCGTGCTCGTAGAAGCGCAGCGCGTGGACGCTCAAGCCGGTGCGTTCGGCGACCTGCCCGATGCTCAGATTTGTGGTGACCTCAGCCATACCGTTCAGGGTAGCGGCTTGACCTAGAGCCGAATCTAGATCCTAGGGTTCCCGTGCGGTCGACGCTTCTGTCGCTCTGTGATCACGGCTGAATCAGTAAGGGTAGTATCACCATGCGCTATCGCACCCTCGGTGGAACTGGTATTCAAGTCAGTGCCTACTGCCTCGGGACCATGATGTTCCAGGATGGCTGCAACTCCGACCACGACGATTGTGTCCGTATCATCCATGCCGCTCTGGATCAGGGGATCAACTTCGTCGATACCGCCGACATGTACGGACAGGGAGAGTCCGAGGAGATCGTGGGCAAGGCGCTGCGGGGGCGTCGTGATGACGTTGTATTGGCCACCAAGGTGCACTTTCAGATGGGTGAGGGCCGCAATCGCAGTGGCAACTCGCGCCGTTGGATCCTCAAGGCGGTTGAGGACAGCCTCAGGCGCCTGAACACCGACTGGATCGACCTCTACCAGGTCCACCGCCCCGACGACTCGACCGACGTCGAGGAGACGCTCTCCGTGCTCACCGACCTCGTGCGCCAGGGGAAGATCCGCGCTTTCGGCTGCTCGACGTTCCCGGCTGAGGAGATCGTCGAGGCGCATCACGTCTCCGAGCGTCGTGGCCTCGGACGCTTCCGCACCGAGCAGCCGCCGTATTCGATCCTGGCCCGCGGGATCGAGGCCTCGGTCCTGCCCGTCTGCCAGCGCTACGGAATGGGCGTGCTGGTCTGGAGCCCACTGGCCTTCGGGTTCCTCACCGGCAAGTATCGCAAGAACCAGCCCATCGACCTCTCAACCGGCCGTCCCACAATCCGGCCGGAACGATTCGATCCCACGATCGCGGAAAACGCCGCCAAGCTCGACGTCGTCGAGCAGCTCGTCGAACTCGCGGAAAACATCGGTTGCACCCTCCCGCAGCTCGCCATTGCGTTCACCGTGGCCCACCCGGGGGTCACCTCGGCGATCATCGGACCGCGGACCATGCCGCAGCTGGAGGATCTCCTCAAGGGCGCCGCGCTAACCCTGGACGATGCGGCCCTCGACCGGATCGACGAGATCGTGCCGCCCGGGACCAACCTGTACAACCCCAACGCTCCCTTGCCCCCGCGCTCACTGACCGACACCGCGCTGCGTCGCCGCACACTCGCCGACCGCGCCGCGGCCTGAGCGAGCTGATAGTTGGTGGGCCAGATTTTGAATCGAGGGAGACGGGCGTCCCCCCGTCTCCCTCGCGCTTTCCGAGTCTTCTGGTTCGGTGAAGCCGTCAGCCCTGTTCGGTACCGCGACCACGGCGACGCTGCTGTCGCTGCTCGCGGCCACGCAGCTGGATGCCGGTCCGCCGGATGGGAGTCCTGGCGGCGGCGAGCTGGTCACCATGGCTAATCCTCGGCCTGCCAGCCGGTGCGCTCGCCGACCGGTGGTCGCCCCGCACGACGATGATCGTGAGCGATCTGGCCGCGACCGCCGCTGCCGCGATCGTGCCGTTGCTGTGGGTGACCGGCACGCTAACGCTTGCGGCACTGATCGCGGTCGCGTTCGTGATCGGGACTTCTACGAGGACAGTCTCACGGTCGCCGAGGCGCTCAGCGACCGAAACTGCGACCACAGGCAGAACGCCCGGTGGGTCGTTTCTGACCCACCGGGCGTTCTGCCTGTTCAGTGGCGGTGGCGGCGGGATTTGAACCCGCGGAGGGCGTAGACCCTCACACGCTTTCGAGGTCTGCCGGTCACCGTTCAACCAAGACCGGCGCCGTCCGTGGACTGCGGCGATGGCCGTTGCCCGGATGCGGCCGGTCGCCGCTGAACGCGCCTGAACGAGACGACGATTGAGACGACCTCCGCCTCCGGCACACGCCGCCACTACGCACCCGTCGACACGCACCGTCGGCCCGGTGAGGCGGAAACCACAACGGCTGTTGTCGGCGAGCTTCGCAGCTACACCCTGCTCGACGCCAACCAACCCCCGTCGATGGCAGCTCCCGGGACATCCTGCTGTCGGAGGCGTGGTCGAGGGTCGAACAGCCACAGGCACAGACATGGCTACGGGTGGGCACGACCCAAAGCATTGCCGCCCTGGTACCACCAGCAGTACTATCAAGGTGTGCCCTCGGTAGAAAAGATCATAGAGGCGATGCGAAGCAACCCGCAGAACATCACTTACAACGATCTCAAGAGGGTGTGTGAACACTACTTCGGAGAGCCTCGACAAGTCGGCACTTCCCACGCAGTATTCAAAATGCCGTGGGCGGGAGACCCGCGCGTGAATATACAAAACGACAAAGGCAAAGCCAAGGCGTATCAGGTAAGGCAAGTACTGAAGGCGATCGCCAGGAAGGAGGGCATGTAATGCAAGCCACCCATCCCGAGGTGACCCACTACACCTACCGCGTTACGTGGTCAGCCCAGGACAACGAGTTCGTCGCCACCTGCGCCGAGTTCCCATCCCTCTCGTGGTTGGCCTCCTCCCAGATCGAAGCCCTGCAGGGGCTTCAGGACGTACTGCGTGACGTGGTCGCAGACATGCAGCAGCGGGGCGAGGAAGTACCGGAGCCATTCGCCGAACGTAGCTACTCAGGAAAGTTCAATGTTCGCGTCGGAGAAAGCTTGCACCGCGAGCTGGCAATCCACGCCGCAGAGGACGGGCTGAGTCTCAACCAATATGTCCTACGGAAGCTGACGGCAGCCTGATCATCGCGAGACGCCTCGGCCCCTGCAGGGATGTCGGGGCATCTCGGAACGTGTCAAGGATTTGAGGCCAGCGGGAGTTATGCGGCCTGAGGTTCCGCCTCTGGTTTGTTGATCCAAACGTGTTCGGGTAGATCGAGGATCTTCGGTAGGAGCCGGTTGGTGCCGAAGCGT